>NZ_BAAACH010000011.1:0-499194 GCF_039521405.1 Clostridium sartagoforme | reverse complement strand
TAATTTCTATAGTGATAGGGTATCATTTGCTTAAAAATAATTATAGACGCCATTTTCTGAAGCGCTTACTATTTTTCATAATGTATTTTAATTGAAAACTAGAAAAATACCGCAGTATTCCAGAAAAAGAATATGCGGTATTTAAAATAGTTTTATATTTTATTTTTTTATATTTATATATTTATCTTTTTTTATTAATATATTTAAATTACTTATACAAAGGAATAACCATCAAAAACTTTCAAGCCTTCCTCATTTAATAGTTCACCTATAACAATTGTCTGATGTGGACTTCTTTCAAAAACTTCTTTGCATGGAATCATGATATTGCTTCCTGCAATTTCTGCTAATTGTTCATGTGAAACACTATATACTAATTTCCCAAGTTTAGACCAAACCATAGCACTTGAACACATAGCACATGGCTCACAACTTGAATATAGTGTGTACTCACTTAAGTCATTTACTTTGTTTTCAGAACAAAATTTACGAATCAATCCAATTTCAGCATGATGTGTAGGATCAGAAACTGAATTAATTTGATTTCCTCCAATCATTACAATTTCATTATCTTTTACTAATACAGCACCAAATGGCTCATTACCTTGTTCTCTTGCCTTTAAAGATATTTCAATTGCCTTTTTAATAAAGTATTCATCGTTTTTTATCATAATAGCCTCCATATATAAAATTTAGATTGCTATTTATATTTTAGTGTATAAAAAACTAACACATAAATATCATTACATAATAGCATAAAATCTCATCATATTTCAATAAATACTTTGTTTTTCTTTAATCATATGATATATCAAGGATACTATAAATTATAAGGCTAAAACCTTATTAGGTTAATAGTGAATAAACTTCTTAAACTTATCAATACTCGTGTTTAAAATTAATTCATTATCAAATCTTACTTCATTTAATAACTTATCTGCTTCTGAAAAGTCACCTACACAGCTTGGATCATGAGCATCAGAGTTAATAATTATATGTACTCCATATCGACTACAAAGATTAAGCATTTTCTTATAATTATCTACACAATTTAGCCGTTGATTTTTTTTTAATAAAGAACTATTATTTACTTCTAGTGCAACGTTATACTTTTTAGCAGCTATAACCAATTTTTCATAATCTAATGGTGTATTGTCATCATCAGGATGTGAAACAAAAAAGACTTTTTCATTCTTCATACAAGAAATTACATTCTCCGTATTTTTAACTACCCCTTCATTTTCATAACATTGCCTATGAATACCAACAATAGCATAATCCAGGAAATCAATATATTTTTGTTCAAGAGAAAGTTGTCCATCGTTTAAAACATTAATTTCACATCCATGAATTATTTCGACTCCATATATTTTTCTTGGTACTACGCTTAGATTCAAATAATAGAAAGGATCACATGTTCCTGGTATTCCTGGAGCATGCTCACTTATTCCTAAAAGTTCAATTCCCTTTTCATTAGCAGCAAATGCCATTTCTCTAATTGTTCCATAGGCATGACCACTAACTAATGTATGTGTATGTATATCTAGTAATAAATTTCTATTCATAATATCTTACCTCTTATTCTCATCTTTTAGCTAAAAGAATTATCCTGCTCATCAGATAACTTTATATTTCTATCATCAGTTCTACATAAATATATTTTTATCACTTAGTAATTTATCTATTTTATATATCTACTATCTCTTTGCCATTTTAATCTAATACTTTTTCAAAAATAGCATTATCATGCCACTTGCCATTTAATAATATATATTTTTCTTGTTTTCCTACAAATTGAAAACCATTTTTTATCAATACAATTTGAGATGCAATATTATTAATTGATGTTCCTGCTTCTATTCTATGAAGCTTATGTTTATTTGTAGCTTCTTTTAAAATTAAATTAACAGCTTTTGTAGCATATCCCTTTCCTTGATGAATCTCGCCTATTCTATATCCTAACTCTGCTTTATTGAAATTCCCTCTTTGTAAATCTACTAAGTTTACTCTTCCGATAATCTCATTAAAATTATTATAAATTAAATACATATATACCGAACCTTTTTCTTGTTCCTGTATCAATTCTTCTATAATACTATTAAAATTTTCAACTTCATAATAGCTATCTCCTCTTGATAAACATGTATTTTCAAAGAATTTTCTATTTGTCACCTCAAATTTTAATAACTCTTCCTTATCTGAAATACTTAATAACTTTATCCATATGTCCATTCTTTTATCTCCTATGCTTTATATAAGTTTATCAATTTTTTATTGTGTATCTTTAATTAATTTACAAATATCATTCTATTCCACCTTTTGTGAGCCATATTATTACTAAAATAACTACACTAGTTATTCTTGTTCCAATAAGATATCCCTCACTTGGTTCTGTATCTTTGTATTTCCACCCTTCTGATATTTTCCATGATAATTTAGGATTTATTATTCCTATTATTAATAAAATACTAGCAATAATTTTTATAAATACCATTATTTATCTCCCCTATTCCATATATACAAATACAACTTAATTAATTTTTATATTGATATTATATTTGTTTTAAAACTTTGATTTTTCATAATTATAAGGAATACTTGTTCCAACAACTACATCTTCAATTTTTTCAATAATTAACCAATCATCCATATTTGATTGATGATCAAACTCTAATGGTTCAATTTTTTCAACATCAGAAAATTCTACTAAACAAAGGCATTTTTTGTGCCATCTTACTTTTTGTTTCTCAGAAAGATTTAATTTAAGTTGATTTTCCTCTAATATATTTTTTATTTCATCCTCAGAAAGCTTAATATGATTTTCAACTTTACTTACAGTAGAAGATGCAGTAATTTTAGAACTTCCCTTTTCCATAAAATAAAGCTTTTCTCCTTCAAAAACACGACTATGGGGTATTTTTCTTCCTGCAGCACCTCTAACAACCATTGTTTTTGTTCCTTCTAATATTTTGTCTAAAACCTTCTCTCCCTTTTTCCCTGCATTGTCGCAATAAACTAAATGTACCATATTAAATACTCCTCTCATTTAATAATTATTAATTATCAATACAAAGTTTACAGTCATTACAATAACTTCCTTATTAAATAAATAACTTTAATTTCAGAAACTATACAGTAGTTTCTTCATAAACTGTGAACTGTACCCTGTGAACTGTGAACTATGCTCTGTGAACTGTAATATTCCCTATTTAATTTATTATATATTATATATTAGTAATTTTACAAATATTTTACATAATACTGTATTTTCCAGAGTAATTCCTATTTTTTAGACTTCAGAGGTGAAAGTAGTGAAAAAGGGGAAAGAATTAAGGAATTGAAAAAAAGCCTATGACTTAGTTGTCATAGGCTTTTTCCATTATTCTTGTTTATCTTTAGTTGTATCTATATTATTTTAGGTCATATCTCCTCTTTCTTAACTTTATTATTCCTACTGATAATAATACTAAAGCTAATACAATTACTTGGGTGCTTGATACTACTGATCCAGTTGCAGGTAAATTATTTTCCTCTTTTCCAGTATTATCATCATTATTATTGTTGTTATTTTCTCCAGCATTTCCATTATCATTGCCTTTGGCTAATTCTAATCCAGCTAAAGCTAATTCTAATTCATCTACTGATTTATTAATTTCATCTTGACTAGCTTCTTCATTACTTAAAACTACTTTAACTTCTTGTAGCTTTTTATTTAATAAATTAACACTCTTTACTGTATATTTAGATGTATCTATTGCTTCAGCCTTATTTATTAATTCTTCAAGTTTAGATTTGTCTGGTATTAATCTTAAATCTAAATAAGCTTTAACTAATTTATTATATGCATCTTTTACTTCTTCTTCCATTGCATTTTCATCGACTATTACTGCATTAGATTTTTCAAGTTCAGCTTTAAGTGTATCCCAAGTTGATATCTTATATTTGCTTTCATCCAAAGCATTTATTATTTTAACTAATTTCTCAAGTTCTGTCTTATCACCTTTTTTAAATTCTAGCATATGAATTGCATCTATTAATCTTTTGGCAGCTTCATCTATTTCAGATTCTGTAGCTTTTTCATTTACTAAAATAGCTTTTGCATTTTTTAATGCCCCTTCAAATTCTTGAACTACTGCTGGAACAACATTTTCAAGAGCTCCATTTGATTTTGCTTCTTCAGCATATTCTATAGACATTCTTAAAATAGTCTTATCAACATCTATTGGAGTTTGAGTACTTTCTTTAAATCTTGCAGTTAGTATTAAATCTCCTTCAACTGTAAATCTGTAAGTCGTATTCTTACTAACTTCATTATCATCTTCATCAAACCAACCTACAAATTCATATCCTTTATCTGCTGTTGCAATTAACGTAGCTTCTTGACCTTCTAAATACTCACCAGATCCTGCAATTGAGCCACCTTCTGTTTTGTTAACTGTAATTGTATATTTGCTTGGTTCAGGTAATATATAGTTTATATTATATATGTTTTTGCTACCGTCTTCTGCACGAACAACTATAACTGATTTATTGTTATAAACTGGTAATACAGTTACTGCTACATTATCTTCTTGTGATGTTTCCACTAATTTAGGTAATTCTTCTACATTAATTGAATACTCATTAATAGCTGGGTTAAAGTTTTCTAAGACTTTTCCATCTATTTTTATTTCTTTTAAAGTATTAGTAGTTTTTAAATTTTCTTTTGGCACATATTCATAAATTTTTACTTCTGAAAGTCCTATACAATTACCTAATTGAGGTTGTTGCATGTATATTCTAATGCTATTTGTATTTATAACATTATCTAAGAAATACGTTGTTTCACCTGCTGAATGAGATACCTCTGTAGTATTTGTATGTGTAGCTATAACATATTCACCATTTTCATTTAAATAGCTAATTTCAACTTTTTTAGGAATTCTTGCACTAGCATTATCTGTAAATAGCCATAAATCTAAACGATCTATATAATACTTATTATTCCAATCAAATTGAACATAAGCCCCCTTTGGTTCTCCATTTTCATTAGCTAAGTTTCTTTCATTCCAATTTGTCCAACGCTCTTGAGTATTTTCGCCACCGTTTGTAATTCCATTAGTAATTGATGCTAAACTATCTGATATAGTTATGCAACTTTGTGATAGCTTAGCCTTATCTGAAGTTTCTTGTATTGATTTATCAGAACCATTTTCATATATCTTAACTTCTGTTAAACCAATACTATCTCCTACTTGTGGTTGTTGCATATATATTCTAATACTATCAGTACTTACAGTTTCATTTAACATAAGTGTATTTGAGCCTTGATTGTATGGAACTAAAGTGGAATTTGTATGTGGAATAACTATATATTCACCACTATTATTTTTATAGCTTACTTCTATTTTTTTAGGTAACTTAACACCTGAGTCTGTGTATATCCACATCTCTAATTTGTTAACATCATATTTCTTATCAAGGTTTAATTGAACATAAGCCCCCTTTGGCTCACCACTACTATTAGTTAAATTTCTTTCATACCAATTTGTCCATCTTTCTTGAGAACTAGTTCCATTATTAGTTACTCCATTTATAATTGAATTTAAATTATCAGATGCTGTTGAGCAGCTTTGTGATAATCCTATTATTCCTGCCATTGCTACATTTTTAGCTGTTTTTAATGCTGGTACTATACGAACACTAGCTTCAACATCATAAACTTTTCCTAAAACTTCTATACTTCCTGGAACTATAACATTAGTGTTTTCCTTTGAAAAATCTAATCCTTCAAAGTTCCAATTAACAATAAAATCTTCGCCTTCAGAGCCATTATCTAAATATGCCTTAGCTGTCTTTGGTAAATTTGGTGTTGTTCCTGCATAAGTAAATGTAGAGTAATTTTCAAAATCCACTACATTACCAACTACATGAACATTTACAACTACAGCTATATCTGTACCTTCTAATTTACCAGTAACTTTAAATATTTGTGGAGTATTTAATTTAGATTCATCATACTCATTCCAATTAATATTTAAAGTTTCAGTTGTACCATCACTATATCTAGCTGAAACTGTAGTTGGTAGCAATGGTTTTTCTTCTAAAGAAACATAGTAGTCTTTAACAATATTATAAGATTCTATATATTTATTATCTCCTACATTATTTACTGTATTAATATTTATGGACTTAGATTCTAAACCTTCTCCTGAAACAGTTAAAGTCATTTCTCCAGCATCTTTAGTTGATTGAACAATTACTAAAGCTTTACCATTAAATGCATTTCTAGTTCCTGACTTATCAGTTTCTGGTTTATATCTATCTGTATCTGCAGCATTACCATTATCTAAGCCAACTATTTTACCATTTCCCTCCAAAGTATAATTTAACCTATTATTAGCTCCATAAGCCATATTTCCTTCTTTATCTACTAAATCAACAGTAATATAAGATAAATCGTATTCATCTGCACTTATAGTTGTTTTGTCAGCGCTTAATTCTACAGTGGATACTTCTCCATATGTGTTAATTAAAGCTCTACCTTCTGTGTTAGTTAATAAATTTCCATTCTTATCATATCCTTTAGCGCTTATTGTACCAGTTTCATATGGAACGCTAAAGCTTGGATATAATGAACCATTTTCAAAAGTATAATATTTATATCCTGCTGCTGTTAAATTTTCAGTTGCTGTTTTAGTTCCAATTAATCTATTATTTAAATATAATTCAACTTTATAAGCATCTGTAAATACATCAACTTGTACATTTCCATTTGTAACTGGAATATCTTCTCTATTCCATGTTGGTAATATGTGTAGAGTATTTACATAATCATTCCATTGGCTTTGATATAAATAATAAACATCTTTTTCAAATCCAGCTGTGTCAACTATACCAAAGTAGCTTGATTTAGGAGCTGGGTTTCCACCTGAAACACTTCCTGTTCCAGTTCCATTCCAAGGTGTAGGCTCTCCAATATAATCAAACCCTGTCCATACAAATTCACCTGCATTATAATCATATTTTATTGTATATTTCCATGCATCACTTGCTGAATGACCCCATCCAACTTTATTAGAGTTATTATCAAACTCTGGTATTTGTAAATCTAAATTACTTTGAGCTGTTCTGTTTATGGATTTATAATATCCTCTACTATGAACTGCACTACTTGTTTCTGAACCATATAATATCCAATTAGTTTTGCTATCCCTCAAACTATTAAATTGGCCTTCATTAGCATAGTTGAATCCAACTATACCACCATTATTTGAAACAACATCTGAAATAGCTACAGCATTGCTATTACCAAGTCCCCCCTTGCTCTTATTATCACCAATAGTAACAGGTCTAGTTGTATCTTCATCTTGAATCCAATCAATTATATTTTGTGCAATTGTAGGATAGTTAGATGAATTTCCACCTATCCCTTCTAAAACCTCATTTCCTATTGACCACATAATAACTGATGGACTATTTATTGAAGTCTTAACCATTGATCTAGCTTCAAATTCACCCCAAGACATTCCTACTTCACCATTAATTATTTTGTTATCTTCTCCTATTGAAGCATTAAAAAACTTAGCGAAATCATTTACATTTCCATTCTTAGAGTTTGTCCATGTATCGAATGCTTCATTTATAACTAAAAGACCTAATCTATCACAAATTTCTAATAACATTTCACTTGCAGGATTATGAGTAACACGAATTGCATTTACACCCATGTCCTTCATTATTTCCATTTGACGCTCAACTGCTCTATAATAAGAAGCTGCTCCTAAAGCCCCTTGGTCATGATGCATACAAACACCTTTAAGCTTCATATTTTCTCCATTTAGCGAGAAACCTGTATCTCTATCAAAATTAAAATATCTAAATCCAAAATTTGTATAGTAAGTATCAACTACTTTATCATTTACTATAACTTCATTTTTTACTTTATACATATTTGGAGAATCAACTGACCATAAATCTGGATTATTTACAACTGCAGTTTGCTCAAAAGTGAAACTTCCATTTGCAGCTATATTTTCAGTTCTTTCTACAGAAGTACTAATATCTTGCCCATCTGAATTTAAAATAGTAGTTTTAAGTTTAATATCACTAGTATTATTTGATTCATTTTCCACAACTGTTTTTACTTCTACATCAACATTTCCACCCTTTTGTGCTTCAATTTCTGGTGTACTAACAGTTGTTCCTAAATGTGAAACGTGAATAGAATCTGTAACTGTTAAAGTAACGTCTCTGTATATACCACTTCCTGAATACCATCTACTAGTTGGCACAGGATTCTTCACTTTAACTGCTATTATATTTTCAGTTTCTCCATCACATATAAGTTCATCAGTAATATCAAAAGCAAAAGCAGTATATCCATAATTATGCTGGCCAAGTAATTTACCATTTACATAAACCTCAGAATTCATATAAATTCCATCAAAGTTTATAGTAAACTCTTTTCCTTGGTATTTTTCTGGAATAACAAAATGCTTACGATACCATCCAGTACCCCCAAGTAGAAATCCACTTTCTGCTTCTCCTTGAACAGTAAAGTCTTCTTCAATACTCCAATCATGTGGTAAGCTTAAAGTTCTCCAAGATGAATCATTGAAATCAATAGCTTCTGCTCCTCTTTCATCTCCCTTGTAAAATTTCCAATCCTGATTAAATAATGTAGATCTTTCTCCATCTTTAATAAAACCCACATAAACTGTTTCTGCATTTTGTACTTGATTCGTATCTGCTTTAACTGTTGCAGGAATTAAACTTGTCATTACCGATGCTCCTACTAAAAAAGCACAAATTCTTTTTTGAAATACTTTCATAAATAATCCTCCTTATTATTAAAATTGAATAGAATTTTATAGATTTAGTTAAGAATTTTGATATATTTTCTTTATAAATGGTAAGGTTCTAGAGAAATACATCTCTAGAACCTTAATTCATATAAAATTTACTATCTTTTTCTTCTTAAAACTACACCTGCGCCAGTCATTAGTAATGCTATTACTGTTAGAGCTGCTGATGAAGTTCCTCCTGTTGAAGGTAATTTGTTATCATCCTTTTTATTATCATCCTTATTTTCAGAATTGTTACTGCTATCATTGTTAACTTGTTTTTCTTCTAAGCTAGCTAAAGCTAATTCTAATCCTTCTGCTGCTTTATTTACTTCTTCTTGAGTAGCTTCTTCATTTTTTAAAACAGCCTTTACATTAGCTACATGTGAATTTAATCTATAAACGCTTGCTCTAGTATATTTAGATAAATCTATAGCTTCTGCTTTATTTATCAAATCTTCAAGCTTAGACTTATTAGGAGTTAATCTTAAATCAAGGTATGCCTTTACTAACTTATTGTAAGCTTCAGCTATTTCCTTTTCTATTGCATTTTCATCTCCTATTACTATATTAGCATTTTTAAGTTCAGCTTGTAGTACTACCCAAGTTGAAGATATATATTTACTTTCATCTAAAGTATTTATTATTTCAACAAGTTTTATAAGCTCTGTTTTATCAACTTCTGTAGGGGTCTGATTTTCTTTAACTAAAGAAGCTATTGCATTTCTTATATTATCTACTGCACTACTTACCATTTCTTTTGTTGCTTCTGAATTATTTAATACTACATTTGCAGTTTCTAAAGCCATATTAAGACCACCTAAAGATTCTTCGGTATACTTTTCACCATTATTCTTAATATCATTAGCTTCGTTAATAATATCAGCTAATTCTTCTATACTAACTAATTCAGTAATTGCACTTGATAAATTTTCTTTTGCATTATTAATCTTATCTTGGTTTGCACTTGCCAAATCATCTAATATAGATTTTGCAGCATCTAAAGCTTCTGTGAATTTAGCAAAACTTCTAGCTGTATAGCTTTCCTTTGCATAATCCTTTGAAGATGCTACTAATGCATCTAAATCAGTTATATTTGGTACATTATAGTTATTAATTGTAACTATTTCATAAATGGTAGGCGCTATTCCCTCCCATTCAATCTTTATTTCGTAAATATTATCATATTTAGCATTTATAAGTTCATTTAAACTCTTGCTTAATGTTCCAATTTGATTCCAAACTTCCTCTCCGCTTTCGTTATATCCTGTTCTAACCATTACCTTAGCATTTGAGATATCATTACCACCTTGAACAATATTAATCTTTTTAACATCTGTATTTCCTGATAATCTGTATGTTAAACTTCCAGATTTTATTTCTCCATTATTAGTATTTGGTTTATATGCTGTAGTTAAATTTCCATCTATAATATTTGATGTTGTAAATCCTTCCACTTCCATTGGATTAGAAGTAAATGTTGGATTATTAACACTTGGAAAGTATTCTCCATCATTTATTAAAATTTCACTTATTCTAACCCATCTACTAATATAATTTGCAGTAAATAAAATTCTTAAATATCTAGCTTCCTTAGGTGTATCTAATTCTCCCTTCATAAATGCATGAGAAATTGGAACTATAGTTGTGCTATCTCCATGAATATATCCTGCATCAACTGGTTTAGAATTAACGTCACTATCATCATTTTCTATACCATCACCAATTGTAATTACATCTGTCCAATCTTCTCCATCTAAAGATACTTGAAATTTAGCATCTCTTAGATAATCCAATTCTGTATCTAATACTGCATAAGTAAGATTCTTTATATTCATAGTTTGACCTAAGTTAAATACTATGCTTTTATCTTTTACAGGGAAAGAACTAAATGATGCTGATGTATTAAAATTTTTATCAAAAATATTTGCAACGCTACCATTAATAGGTACAAATGATGATTGTACTGAAATTGGATAAATTTCATTAGACTTCACTTCAAATTTACTTAAATTAAAAGTAACATCTTTACTTGCTATTAATCTAATATATCTAGCATCTTTTAGGTTTTGCGTATCATCAACGTTAATCCATTCTACTTCATTCATAGATGTTTGTAATGTTAATCCATCCATATTAGATACTTCTAAAGCAATTTCTTTTAAGTCCTTAATACGATCTAGCTTTATACCAATATAATCATTAGCTTTTAATGTTATATTATTTTGTGGGACTAACTTAGTTAATTCCTCACTTTGATATATTGATTTAATTTGAATATCAGTATTTGTATAAATATTCTTAGTTGATTCTAATGAGCCAAACTTTTCTACTTTAAGTTCCGAGAAAATAACCCATTTATTTAATTGTTTTGTATTTGTTATTCTAACATACCTTGCTTCTATACCGTTAAGGTTCTCATCTAAGATATCCTGCCCAGAAGTTTTACCTGTATATTCCTTATAAGTAGACCAATTGCTATTATCTTTTGAGTATTCTAATCTATAATTTGTCCATTTATCTGATGAACCATTTCTACCTAAAACAAATCTAACCTTTCCTACTGGAATTACGGCTCCTAAATCTAGCCCTATATAATCCCCAACAAGAGTTAAGTCTCCAGTATTTGTTTGATACCAAATATCACTGCTATCATTTCCATCTAATAAATTTGCTTGGCTTCCAGAGTAAATTTTCCATGCTGCTGTTCTTATAACTGTAGCATTTATTGATGTTTCTGGTTTAGGTAAATCACTTTTATTAATAGTAATATCTTTAACTCCAAACCATTTATTTGCTCTGTCTTTAGTTGCAATAACTCTAACTCCCATTGCATCTAAGTTTAAATCTTCTATTGTAATTTTATTTGGTGTCGCATATACTTTTCCTGGCTCTAAATCTATCCATTCCTTGCCATCAACTGTATATTGAACCTTTGCCTCTTCCATTGTATCAGCTGAATTCGCAATAGCACCTAATAAGAATTCAACTTCTTTTATTTTTATGACCCTATTATACTTAACACCAATATAAGTTCCTGTTGCTATACTAGAAGGATTCTTATAAACAACTTCTGTTGATGCATTATTATCTAGAATATTACTTAAATTGCCTGCTGGTGTATCTGTTCTATTAGTAATAACTGTTGTTACAATTTTACTTGGATCAACTATGCCTGAAACAATAGGTGATAAATATCCTTCTAAAGCCTTAATAAATGGCACAATATGCTGAACTCCGACTTCTGCATATTCAGTATGATCTACATAATTAAATCCATATGTTTTTGATTTTTCGAAAGCTGTTTGCGCATTTGAATAGTTTGTCCAAACTTCATTATTATTTCCTTCTTCATTTGAAATAACTGCTTTCAAATATGAGATCGCTGCTGTTGTTGTATCTTCAAAGCAATTTAACCAATAAATAATTTGATCTCTAGTTTTTGAGTTACCAGGATTATTTTTATAATAATCTGCTGCATCTTTAATATTTGTAAATTCTTCTATTAAAGCTTGTGCATCTTCTTTTACATTAGCTCCACTTTCATATTTGGTTTTAAAGGCATTTAGCTTAGGAGCTAACTCTAAAGATTCTTCTAATGCTCTAACACGGCTGTCCATGTTTTGGTTAATCATGTGCTTACTTATTTCACGTAAAGCAGTTGATGCTTCATTTTCTATTGCACTGTTATGATCCATATATTTAAAGGAATCATACCAGTTTTCATCAGCTTGAGACTTTGTTTCCCATATATTCCATGAATAATCTGCAACTGCAAATAATGCTGATTTATTTGCTTCTGATTGTTGCATTGGGTTTAACATTATACCTTCTATAAGTGTTGGATCTACTCCTGGATGTAAAAATGTATCATTTCCCCCCATAATTAAGTGCTTCTTTGAGTTATCTGAACATGGCCAGTTAATCCAATAATAAGGTGGTCTTCCTACATTATTTTTAAATGTTTGTGAAAAGCTTTGAGTTACTTCTCCCCATATTCTTCCTCCTGTTTGAACTAATTGAACATTTGATGGTGCTTGTCTTAAATCATTAAATTCAACACCTGATCCATTTCCCATATAGTCATAAGGAACATATGGTAATGTATCCTTCATGTCAGGATATTGCGCTTTTACTTCTGTTTGTAACCAAGTAGTTATGTCATTAACTAATCTAAGCCCTAGTGCTCCACCTGGATTAGAAAAATCATCTGCAAGTATAGCAATTTGTCTAACTCCTTGATCAATAACTTGCTTAAATTTAGCTTTCAAATCTGCTAAATCTTTTTGATATCCAGCTTCATTTTTACCTATTCCTAGGTTGTCTCCACCAGGGAATGGATGAAGTGCATAAACAAATCTAGTTTTAGAAGCATTACCTGCATCTGCTAACTTTTTAACCCATTTAAGTTCTTCCTCAGTATAAAGAGTACGCCATTGAACCCTGTGCTTAGGGTCATCTTTTGGTGCATAGAAGTAAGCATTTAACTTATAATATCCACCATAAGTCATAAGATCTGCCCTATCTTGAACTGACCATGGATTTCCATAATATCCTTCTATAAATCCACGAGTTACAACATTTGCATAATCTTCGACTTTAAAGTTTCTTATAGTATGATTTGAATCTAATTGATTAACTACATGATATAAAGTAGTTAATCCATAAAATGCTGAGTCTGCATCTTTCCCAAGAATAGTTATAATATTATTATCTACTGCTAAAAAATAAGCATCTGTTTTACTGAAAAGATTTTCTGTTGACAAAGTATATTTATCTGCATACACATCAACAACTTCACCAGATCCCTCAATACCTACTAAAATATTAGTCTTTCCCTCTATAATGTCCTTAGATACTGAAACTTCATACCCAATACTGTTAGCTTTTAATATCTCATTTTCAAGGCGAATTTTAGTATAGTCGTCTATACCAGAATCATAAATAATGTTTACACTACTTCCAAAATTAAAATTCCCATCTTGGTATTCTATCTTTTGGGGTGCTGGATAAATTTCATAATCAGTATTTTCTATTGTAGTAACTTCAACTACATTAGAATCATTAGATAGAGTTTCAGCTGATATGCTAATTGAACCTGACAAATTAGATAATAATATAGCTCCTGTAAGTATTGCTGACAAATATCTTTTCGATTTCCTTATCATAATATCCCTCCTTATATGTATACATTTTCATATATACATATATTTTAGTATATAAATTCATTTAATAGTTTAGTAAAATTGGTATAAATTGTAATAATATTGTTTTTTTCTCTAAGTACTATTTCGCAATTTTGGGAACCCCAAAATCGGAATAAGTGAAAGAGCTAAGAAATTAAAAAAGCCTATGACTTAGTTGTCATAAGCTTTTATCTCTTATTTTAATTCAGGCCAATATCCTTTATTTGCTTCTATCATTTCGTCTAAAATTTCTTTTGCTATTTCTGCTGAAGGTATTGTTTTGTTTAAAGCAAAAGCTTGAAGTGCTTTGTTATAAGAATTTTCTATTGCAGCTTCAACAGCTAATTTTTCTGATGCTACTTGTTGCTCTATTAAACCTTTATAAAATAGCGGTATTGGTTGTAGTCTTATTGGTTCTGGTCCTCTTGATGTAAGGTATGCTGGAATCTCTACCATTGCATCGCTTGGAAGATTTGGAATAGCCCCATTATTCTCAACAATTACAATATATCTATCTCTCTTATCATAAGCAATTGACATTGCTACATCTACTATAAAAGTTCCATGAACACCTACATTAAATCCTTCTTCAAATTTTCCTGTTTCTTCAAAATTCTTTATGGAATTAAATAAGTTCTTTTCTCTATTATCCATAACAATATTGGCTCTTGTATAGTCTTTATTTGTCTTTTTAACAACTGCTTTTGGTATTAAATAATATTGAAGATAAGTACTTGGAATGTAATCTGGGAACATACTTAGCATATGTTTGATATTAGTATGACTCTTTATCCAATCAGCATCACTATGTTGAATATCATTGCTTTGTGCTGGAGTAACTAGTCCATGTTCAAGCAAATATCCCTTTAGTTCATCTGTTCTGTCTTCTCCTTTAACATAAACCTTAGTAAACCATCCAAAATGATTTAATCCAAAGTAATCCACTTCTATTTCATTTTCTTCACAACCTAATATTTCGGCCATTCTAAGCATCATTCCAATTGGCATATCACAAATATTTAATATATTTACATTAGGTCTTAGTTTTCTTATAGCTTCAGCAACTATAGCTGCTGGATTAGAATAATTTATAATCCATGCTTTAGGTGAATATTTTAAAGTAAAATCACAAATTTCAATCATAGGATATATTGTTCTAAGTCCATAAGCCATTCCACCAGGTCCACAAGTTTCTTGTCCAACAACATCGTGTTTTAGTGGAATTTTTTCATCTAACTCCCTCATCTTATATTTTCCAACTCTTAATTGAGCAAATACAAAATCTACGTCTTTGAAAGCTTCTTCTGGATCTGTTGTTTCTAGTATTTTAACATTGCTATTGAATTCCTTAGCAACTTCCTTACAAACTAATGCTACTTTTCTTTGTCTTTCATTATCAATATCATAAAGTCTAATTTCTGTTACATTAAATTCATCTTTTTTAAGCATAAGTGCTTTAACTATTCCTGGAGTATAAGTACTTCCTCCACCTGCTAATACAATTTTAAAGTTCTTCATTATTATCATCCTTTCTGCATATAGTTCTTAAGTTCTTTTCCTAATACTTCGTTTAGTTCTACATCTTTTTCTATTGAATATTTGCAAGCATATCCTGCCACTTCTCCCAAACTTCTACATTGATGTTGTATTCTTAAAGATGCTTGTGCTCTAAAGTCACTTGAAATACATCTTCCTGCAACTATTAAATTGCTTATCTCATTTGTTACCATGCACTCATAAGGTATTTCATAATATTCCTTATATTTATAGGTGTATTCTTCATCTACATCATGCTTGTCCTTGTGAATATCAATCCACCAATCTCCTTTTACAATAGCATCATTAGATTTTTTTCTATTTATATAATCCTTAAAGGATAATTCTTTTCTACCCTTTATTCTATAAGATTCCCTTACTCCTAACTGGATTGCAACTTTACTTATATAAGAATTTTCAAATCCTTTAACATAATTTTTCATAAATTTATAGTATCTATCTATCATTTCTCTTCCAACTATATAAGCATTAGATCTTACAAATATATCTGTAGAATTATTGTTTGTTGGAATTCTTGGACAATTAAATGCTATATGACCTGGCTTTGATGGTATTGTAAATCCCTGAAGCCATATATATTCATCTTTGGTTATTACACCATCTTCTAAAGCCTTTTTTAAAACTGGCTCTAACACTTGTTTACGTCCTTGATGAGTAACCATGAAAGTATAATATGGAAGCTTTGATCTACAATAATCATCTCCTAGAGATATCATATAATCATAAAACTTTTCTAAATTTATTCCTCCTAACTCAAATCTAAGAGAAACAGGCTGATTTTTATTATTTTCATCACCAGTATAAACTTCTACTCCTGCAAGTCTTGATAAAAGTGCATCACCACTTGCATCTACAAAACATTTACTTTCAATAGCAATTAGTCCTTCTGAAGTCATTATAATTACATACTTAATCTTTTTGTCTTCAATTAAAACATCACATAATGTTCCATCATAAAGAATTTCCCCACCATACTTTAATAATGTTTTTTCTAAAACCACAGCTAATTTATCTGGATCAAACCATGTTAAAGAAATTGGCTCTTCTGGCCTGTCTTCTTTACTATAATTTTCTAATTCCTTGTACTCTGGAGAATATAATTTGTCTCCATGTTTTTGTAATTCTAAATTTATTTCCTTTTCAATTTCCATTTCATCTACATAAGAGGGCATCATTGGAGTAACAAGTCCTGCAGTTGCAGTTCCTCCTAATATACTGTATTTTTCAATTACAATAGTTTTTAGTGTTTGCTTTGCTGAAGCTATTCCTGCAATAGATCCTGATGTTCCTCCCCCTATAACACAACAGTCATAATCCTTAAGTAACTGAATTTTTCTTTTGTTATATATTATTTCCTTCACTACTATTCACCTTCTACTACCTGATCAAAAGCATCTCTATATTCTGAAACTTTAATACCAAATACAATGTGATATTCTTCTGCTGATGGGTTAGCTACTCCTAAAGAATCTGTAATATGTTTTATTCCAATTTTATCAACCTTATCTGGATCTTTTACAAATATTCTAAGTCTTGATATACAGTTAGTATAATCTTTAATATTTTCTTTCCCACCAACTTTTTCTAATATTTCTTTGGCTACGTCTTCTTTATTAGCTTTTTGTCTTAATAACTTTGAAGCTTCTATTTCTGCTCTTTTTGCTTCATCTGTATCTTCTAAACTTTCTCTACCTGGGGTCATTACATTAAACTTTTCTATATACCACTTAAAGATTATCATGTAAGCAAAGAACATTCCTATACCTACTAATACTATTGGTATCCATGTAGATTTATGTCCTTGTAGTACTCCATTAAATATAAGTTCTATAATGTTATTTCCACCTAAATAAGAAGCATTAACTATATCTAATATTGCAAAAGACAAACCTGATAAAGCTGAGTGTATTAAAAATAGTGGAGGAGCTAAGAACATAAACATGAATTCGAAAGGTTCTGTTACCCCTGCAAAGATTGATGCAGTTGCTGCTGCTATTGCTACAACCTTAGCTCTATTTTTATCTTTAGCTGCTAGATACATTCCAACTAATGCTCCAACTATACCAAATACCTTTATTGGTGTAGCGCCTTGTCCTAACCATACTCTAGTTATTTGTGAAATATTATCTGTAAAATCTGGATTTCCTAAAGCTGCTGTTGTTATTGCCTTTGTACCAACATAAACTTGGCCTCCAATTTCTAATGTTCCTCCAACTGGAGTAAAGTGTGCTAAAGAATACCAAATATGATGTAAACCTGTTGGGATAAGTAATCTCTCTATAAATCCAAATAAGAAAGATCCTACTACACCAGCTCCTGTTACAATTTCTGCTGCACTATAAATTCCTCCACCTATATATGGCCATATGAAAGGTATTATTACACCCAAAACAAGTCCAGCTAATCCTGATAAAATTGGTGGAAGATGTTTTCCTTGGTAAAAGCTAAATATAAGAGGTAAAGATTTTTTACTAAATCTATTTGTAATAGCTGCTGATAATGTACCTATAATAACGCCACCTAGAACACCTGTATCTACTGTTTGTATTCCTAATATAAAATTCTGCATTGCTTTTCTCATATCTAGTGTTTGAGAAATACTTACTAAATTCTTATCATTTACTGAAACATTTGGTGCTAATGCCATACCAAAAAGATTAAGAATTAACCCTGAAAAAACTAGCATAAATAAATAACCTATTATAGATGAAAATGCTGCTGTTTCCTTTTTCCCCTTATCAGCCATTCCCATAGCTATAGATACGCAAAATACTAATGGCATAAAATTAATTACTACCAATCCTGATTGATTTAGTACATTTGCTATAAATTGAACTACTTGATTTTGTAATATTGCTGATTTTGAAACAAAGTTTGGATTTTTAAGTACAGCTCCTAAAGATAGTAATAATCCAAAAAAGGACATCACTGCTACACCTGGAATAAAAGACTTACCTAAATTAGAAAAATAATTTTGAACTTTGCTTTTCATAAGTTTTTCCCCCTAATTTTCTAATAATAATTTTGATGACAATAATAATTTCTTGCGCTATAAATATATATTTATTAACTAAGATTATAATATCACCTAAAATAATCAACACTGCAAATCTTAGAAAATGTTTACACAGACAAATTTTATCTGTAACATGTTACAAAAAATTAAACAAGCAATAAATTACTTGACATTAATCTATTGCTTGTTCCTTAATATTTTCAATATATAATTCTACTAATATATCTATAAGAATAATTACATTTGAATTGTATGATGATATCTTATCATTCTTATCTCTGCTTTTATTATTCCCATAAATCTCTATTGTTATATCAGCTTCATCCAAAATCTTTGATTTTTTTTGACTAGTAATTAAAATCACCTTAACATTATTTTTTCTTGCAATATTAAGCTTATTACTTATATTTTGCATATTCCCTGATTTCGAAAAAACTATTATTGATGAACTTTCCTTTAATTGATTTACATAAATTTCACTTGGAGCATTAAGATTAATAAAGTTTACCCTTTTGCCAGCCATCTGGAATCTTTGAGAAAAATACATAGCCATAACTTCTGATAAACCACTTCCACAAACAGAAATTCCCTTGTTCTCATAAATCAATTTTAAAAATTCCTTTAATTCATTTTCGTTAATATAATCAATTGTCTTTTTATAATTATCTTCAAAAGAATTAATAATTAAATATAATTTATTTTTTAATGACAGATTATCGTTATAAGTTTTTTCTATAAATTTTTCATATTCTGATTTAAGAAAAAATTTCAGTTCACTATATCCACTCAATCCAAATTTATAGCAAAGTCTAGAAATACTAGCAGTTGAAATAAAATTATTTTTTGCAGCCTCTCTTATGCTATATTTCTGTATTATATCAATATTATCTATTAAGTCATTTAAAATATTATATTCTGAATCATTGATATCTTCGTCCAATTCCATTAATATTTTCTTTAAAAAAAGTTTTTTATTAGACATCATTAATTTACTTGCTCCCATCTCCAACTTATATTATTTCCTCTATTAATTTCATTATTTGTGTTATCATTTCAATATGTTTTTTACTATCAACACTTGCTATAGTTATAAAAATCTTAATATCCTTATGCTCTCCTATTGTAATTGGAGTTTTGAAAGTACTTATTGTTATTCCGAAACTTTTAACGTAATCTCCTGGTTTTGCATGTGGTATTGCTATTCCATCATCTACTACAATATAAGCCCCAAATTTATTTACATTATCAATCATTGCTTTTACATATTCTTCAGTAATATCACCACTTTTAAGTAGTGGTATTGCACTAAGACTTATTGCTTCCTGCCAATTACTAGCTTCTAAATCAAGTTGTATATTTTCTGGCTTAATATATTCATAAATATCATTTTCTTCTTTTTTATTAATATTAAGATACTCTTCTAAATCATTAATTAAAGTTTCCTTATTCAATATTTCACAGTTTTTCTCAATGATTTCTATCAGATTATTAATATCTACAATAGCATTGACATTACTAGTAAGATCAGCGTTCCTCCTAGAAATACTATTATGTATAGAGGAAATTGATGACGTATAACTTTCTGATTCTATAGTTAAATTTTCTTCTGTATATATTTTATTCAATTTGTTTTTTGATTTTGTATTTTTTATTTCTTTTTCTCTATGATTCTCTTCTAAATTTAAAGATTGCCTTTGTGGAAATATCCCTTTTAGTCTTTTTAAATCTTCTTCTTTTAATATAGGGGAAACTTTTATAGTTGGAATATTATATTCTTCTTCTATATCAACTGATGAAATAATGTAATCTACATATAGCTTGTCATTTAATTTACTTTTAGTATTTTTTATATATCTACTTATATTATGAACAGAGGTTACTCCAACAACATTTACTATAAAGTAATTTTTTATTTTAGCTTCAAGCATTCTTCCTGTTGCAAAGCCTGCTGAACAAACTATTAATATATCTTTTACTTTATCCTTTTCTTCCTCTTTGCTTTTTTCTATAAATGCTTCTATATACATGACTAAATACCCTATTTCATCATCACTTAATTCACAACTAAATTTCTCTCCAATAAATTCAGCTGACTTTTTAACTAATGCAAACTCATTTTTATAATTATTTATTATAGTTTCTAATATAGGATTTTCACTAACAATTTTGTATTTAAGCCTAAATATTAAACTTTTAAGATGATTTATTAAGCCCTCAAGCAATTTATTATCCATTTTAAAGTCCTTATTTAAAGTACTTTTTGCATTTTCAATTAATTTATCTGCAATATAACAAGCATCAAAATAATCTATTGAATCAAAAATATCGTTGTCATTTTTACTACCAGATAAAATTCTGCTTGCTATAATATTTATTTCATCATCCATTATATCAATTAAATACTTATCTTTTAATTTATTTGAAAGTTTTACAGCTGCATTATATTCTTTTTTATATACTTCCTTTAGATTATTACTACTTAGTTTATTTCCATTTAAAGATACTTTATTAAATTCAACATTAATATTTAATTTATTTTTAGGATATTTCTCTTCATATTTCTTTTCTAAAGAATCCTTAATTAATTTTTTTATTAAAAATTCTTTTTGTGATTCTCGCCCCTGTGAAAATACTTCTTTCACTAATTGTGATGATTTAGTTTCAGCTGGTTTTAAAGGAATTCTTTCTAAAGATTTGAGGAAATCATAATTCTTATCCAATTGTATACTTTCCTCATGATTCTTGTCCCTTTGTTCATCTTCAATATAATTTTTATACATATCTTCCTTATAATCTTTATTACCATTTTTTGAAGCCCTATTTACTATTACAAGAACATCTATAACTAAATTCATAAAATCTTCTTCCGAAAATATTCCGAACTCTTTTTCAACATCTTTTATTAATTCTTTTATATAAGCCATATTTTCTTTATTTATACTAAATTTTTTTATATTACTTATTATTTTTTTATTTTCATTATTATATATTTTTTCTAAAGTTTCTATAATATTATATTTATTATTTTCTATAAGTAAATTCGTCATTGCTTTTCTAATATTAATTTCTTCTGCTTGAATTTTAAAACCCTTGTTAGAAACCTTTATAATACTTATATCAAATTTACTTAGCCAAAGCTTTACCTTTCTTATATCATTTACTAATGTTGTCTTACTTATAAGTAGTTTTTCTTGTAAGACATTATAATTACACTCTTTATTTGAGCTTAATAATTCATATAATAATATTCCTACCCTTTCTTCTGTGGAAAAAATATAATTTCCCGTATTCATATTACTTATAAGCTTATTTATAGTTGATTTTTCCTTTTCATTTAAAATGAATCTTAATGGAGAGTTAGGCTTTTTATCTATTTCTTTAACCTTATTTTCTTTTAAGAAACTATTTATTTCATCAATATCATATCTAATCATTCTCTTTGAAATATTAAATCTTTTTGCTAAATCTTCAACATTTTGTTCCCCATTAGAATTTATAAATAAATTTAAGATTTCAACACATCTTGTGTTCAAAAAAACGCCCCCCTATTAAAGTGCTGTCGCACCATGAAAAATGAAGCTGTCTAAGGCAGCTACACAAAATTTAATTAACCTCTGGGGTCAATTATTTGAACCCCAGAGGAGAATAAATCATATTATATTACATTGCTTCTCCATCATCATAGGCATTATTTATAACCTTTGATTTGGTTTTCATAAGACTTGGAACTATTACTGTTATCACTAATAATGCTAATAAAGCAATTACTCCAGTGCTACCTAAGAATTCATATAATTTTCCTATTGCTATACCTATTATACCAAAATCAAAGTCACCAAAGGTAGTATTTTGGAAACCTAAATCTCCAAGTACAGGAAGTAATAATGCTGGAATAAATGTTATTAATAATCCATTTACAAAAGCACCTACTGCAGCTCCCCTCTTTCCACCTGTTGCATTACCATAAATACCTGCTGTTGCTCCACAGAAGAAATGTGGTACAAGTCCTGGTATAATTAGAACTCCACCTGCTACCCCTAAAAGTAACATACCAATTACTCCTCCAATAAAGCTAGATACAAATCCTATAACTACTGCTGTTGGAGCATATGTGAAGAACACTGCACAATCAACTGCTGGAATTGCATCTGGTATAACTTTTGTTGCTATACCTTGGAATGCTGGTAATAAATCTCCTAAAATCATTCTAACACCTGCATAAACTACAGTAACTCCTACTGCAAATTTCATTGCTGACATTAGTGCAAATAATATCATGTTTTGTCCACCAGATAAAGTTGCAACGAACTCTGATCCTGATGCTATAGCTGCAATTAAATAGAATACCATCATAGTTAGTGCTGTTGATATAGTTGTATCTCTTAAAAAGCTCCATTTTTCTGGAATCTCCATCTTTTCTGTACTATTATCTGGATTACCAACTTTTCCACCTATCCAAGCTGAAGCATAATATGCTAAACTTCCAAAGTGACCCATTGCAACTTCGTCACCATCAGTAACCTTTAATGTATATTTTTGACCTATTGCTGGTAATATCGCACTTATTAATCCTAAGAACGCTCCACCAATAAGTATTAATGTCCATCCTTCAAATCCTGCTGTTTGTAATACTGCTGATAATAGACATGCCATGAAAAAGCTATGATGTCCTGTTAAGAATATATACTTAAATTTAGTAAATCTAGCTACTAAAAGATTGGCAATAAGTCCTACAACAAGTATAGACATTGTTTCAACGCCTAAAACCTTTTGAGCTACTGAAACTATTGCTTCATTGTTTGGTATAACTCCACTTATATTAAATCCTTTTTGAATCATTTCTCCTAATGGATTTAAGTTAGAAACTATAAAATCTGCTCCTGCTCCAAGCATTAAATATCCTAAAATAGGCTTTAATGTTCCTGACATAACTTTATGTGCTGGTTTTCTCAAAGCTACTAATCCTACAAAAGCCATTAATCCCATTAATAATGCTGGTTCTTTTAAGAAATCTCTAAAAAACGCTAAAATACCTTCCATAATACCATTTCCCCTTTATAATAATTTAAAATGAAACCTTAATTTAATCTTACTAGATAAAATTTCTCGTATTAACCATTTGAATCTTAATTGTGTACTACTTTAATTGTGCATATTTGTCTTTTATCTTCTCTAGTATATCTTCTTTTATCTTCTTCTTGTTTATATAACTTCTTACTATAAGAGTTTTATCCTTATTGAAGTTTGGTGCCAGTTCTTTTACTGTAACGAATAAATCACAATTTTTCCCTACAGCTGCACTTACATCACAAGATTCTACTTCTGCTTTTATCCCCTCCTCATCACATAATTCTTGTATCTTCATAGCAAGCATTAAACTACTGCCTATACCATTACCACAAACTGTTATTATTTTCATAAAACAACCTTCCCTTCTATTTATTATTTTTGTAACTATCTAAAATTAAATTTAATAATTCTTTTTTATTGTTACATGAATCAACCTTTTCTATAAGCTCTTCATCATTAAGAATGTAGGTTAAATCCTGAAGCATATCTATATGAGCTTTATTTTCCTTTGAACATATAGCAATTATTACTTTTACAGGATCAAACTCTTCGCTTCCAAATTCTACAGGTGACTCTAATGATATGACTGCAACACCAATTTCATTAACACCACAACTTGGCCTACCATGAGGCATTGCTATTCCTGGAGCCATAACTATATAAGGTCCCATATCCTTTACAGTTTCTATCATAGCTTGTATATATCTTTCTTCGATTTTTTTATTTTTTAATAATATCTTTCCTGCTGACATTACAGCTTCTTCCCAATTACTTGCTTTGACCTTTACATCTACTAATTCTTCAGTTAATAATTTTTCTATCATAGTCTTAACCTCTCCAAATATATTTACTGATTTAAACACACATAATATTTAAGAATTTAGAATTGAAAATCCTAAGCTTTTTGCATCCTTAAAGAAATCTCTAACTGTTTCTATTGAATATTGTGTTAAATCCTTTCCAAACAAGTTCATTTTGTTTAATATGCTATTTTGTATAGTTATTATGTGACAACCTATTTTATCTGCTTGAACTATATTATAAAGTTCTCTGCAACTTGCCCATAGTATTTCTACATTTGGATATTCTCTAGCTATCTCTACTGCTTCTTCTACTATTTTTATTGGATCTACTCCTGCATCTGCTATTCTTCCTGCAAAAATTGATATAATTGCTGGAGTTTCTTTATTTAAAGATTCTAAAACATCCTTTACTTGATTGATAGTGAAAATTGCTGTTATATTAAGTTTTACATTACTATCTGCTAACTCTTTAATGACTTCTCTGTTTAATTCACCTTTTGTATTAACTACAGGAATCTTTACATAAACGTTTTCACCCCAGGTATAAATTTCTCTAGCTTCTTCTAACATTGTTTCTTTATCATCACCAAAAACCTCAAAAGAAATTGGCATGTCCTTAATGTTTTTTAAAACCTCTTTTCCAAATTCCTTATAACTCTTTATTCCTGCAATTTTCATTAATGAAGGGTTTGTAGTAAAACCACTAACTATTCCCTTTTCATACTCCTTAAGCATTGAACCTAGATCTGCCCCATCTGCATAAATTTTTACTTTTAAATCTTGTACCATTTCTCTCTCCCCTTTATGTTATTTTTTATTATTAGCTTCTAATTTTACTTGTATTACTATTTGTTTATTTTTCCTATTTGTTTCTCTTTTTAATTTTATCTATTTGATTGTTCTATTTCTTTTCTTTATTTTTCATAACTGCTTGTTTTACTTTTATTCGTTGCTCTTTCTTTTGTTGCTTGTCTTACTTTTCTTCTGTCCTCAATATAATAATATAATAAGATTATCTTTTTAAGAATATCTTATTATTTCCCTTTAAAAAGGAAATAATTAAACCTTAAAATTAAATGAAGAAGTAAAAAATAAGTAGCTCAAAATGGTAAAAATATAGAAAGTAAGGTAAAAGTATGGAAAAAAATAAATATATATTATAAAATAAGAAAATACTATTTTATAAAAAGTTAACTAAAGAACTTTACAATTTATAAACTTTTAACTCAAAACTTGACTAGGAGATCATATGATAAAAAATATAATAAACAATTTGAAAAAAATTAATTTTCTAACCACTTATAATTGGCTTTTAATTATACTTTCTACTTTAATTATTTTTTTGACATCAACTATATTAAGTTGTATTGATAGTACTACACAAGATAGTGTATATGCTTCTGCATCAGAGGAAATCGAAATTATTACTAGACCAATAATAAACTGGGATTCAGACCTTAATACAACTGATATGCTTTTACCAAATAAAAACTCAAAACCAAGACATACGCCACCTACTCATATTGTTTTACACTTTATAAGTAATGCTTATAATAATCAAAAAAATCCATATGAAATTAATGATATATATTCGATTTTAAAAGAGTATGAATTATCTTCACATTATGTTATTGGAAGAGATGGTGAGATATATCTTTTTACGCCTGAAAATAGAGTTGCTTATCACGCAGGATCAGGGGAACTTTCTAACTATCCTAAATATGAAAATAAGCTAAATAATTATTCAATAGGAATAGAAATCCTTGCTATGGGCACAAAAGAAGAAATGATCCCCATTATTACAGCTGAAAGATTTAACTTAATAGATCCTTCATTATTAGGATATACAGATGCTCAATATGAATCATTAAATTTATTAATAGATGATATTCTTAATAGACATGTTTTTATACAAAAAGATAGGGAACATATAATAGGTCATGATGAATACAATCCTGAAAAAACTGATCCTGGATCACTATTTGATTGGTCTAAAATAATAAGCACCCCTGGGGTCCAAAAAATTGGAAACTAAAATTTCCAATTCCTTGTACCTCAAGGGTGCTTATAAAAAAGGTCATATGTAAGTTTTCTTATTCCATCTTTACACTCCAAGTCACAGTAAACTTACATATGACCTTTGACAACTGAAGGAAGAAATTATATTAATTCTACAAGTACATTCATTACTCCACCACAAACCATACCTTCATCTTCAGCTACATCTCCTGTCATATCAACTTGCATTGTTATAAAACTTTCTTCTTCATCCTCCATTAAGTCCCTTGCCGCAAGAATTACTTCCCCTTCACTGCAACCGCCACCTATGCTTCCAAGTATTCTTCCATCTGGCCAAACAATCATTTTTGCTCCTGCCCCTCTTGGTGTAGATCCTTTTGTGGATGTTACTGTAACAATAGCCTTCTTTTCTTCATACTCTTTTGCAAGATTCTCTAAAACTTTAATATCTATATCTGAGTAGTTTTTTCTCTTTTTAGCATTTGCACAAGCTACCATGTCTGGTGTACCAAGCCTTTTTTGTGCAATAATTTGAGAAATAATAGATATTGCAATTTCTAAAGGTGTAATTCCCCCAATTCTAAATCCTATAGGTGAACATATTTTATCTAATAAATCCGCACTATACCCATCTTCTATAAACTGATTCTTAATTCCCATAACTCGCCTCTTAGAACCTATCATTCCTAAATATTCTGGCTTTATATTTAAAACTGCTCTAAGACATTCTTTATCATATTTATGACCTCTTGTAACAATAACTACATAATCATTTTTATTTACCTTTATTTGTTCAAAAACATTTTCGAAACTCTCACATATGACTTCTGTTGCTAATGGGAATCTTTCTTTATTTGCATAAGATAATCTATCATCTATAACTGTAACCTTAAATCCTATTTTAGCTCCTAAATCAACAAGATGCTCTGAGATATTTCCTCCTCCAAAAACTATTAATCTAGCTTCTGGAAAAAAAGACTCTATTAAAATTTCCTTTCCCTCATTATCTTTAATAAGTTCTGGAAGTTTTCTATCTATTGATTTATTTATTGCATTTTTCATTTCTTCATCAATATGTAACAAATCTTCTTTATTTAAATCTATTAATTCTTTCTCTATTTTATTTTCACTTTTAGACGAAAGCTTTGTTAGCATTACCATGCTATGATTCTCTTCTAATCTATTAATAAGTTGCTTATAATTATTCACTATAGTTCTCTCCTAACCCCTTTTTCTTTCAGTTCACAGTTATCAGTTCACAGTTATCAGTTCACAATTCACAATAATTTCGTCCAAAGCTCTCAATTTCCAACTGAGAAACAACTGTGAACTGTGCCTCTTTCACTGTGCACTGAATAAATTTTCTTTAATGCTTTTACCAGCTCTTCTACATCCCTTATATTATTTTCTGCTCCAAAGGTAAATCTAAGTGAGCATTGTGCCATTTCATGTGATAACCCTATTGCTTTAAGTACATGTGATGGTTCTGGTGATCCTGAAGCACATGCTGATCCACTTGATACTGCAAACCCCATTTTATCTAATTTTAATATCATTGCTTCTGCTTCCATTCCATTAAATGCAATATTAACATTTCCAGGTAGCCTATCAACAGCATGTCCATTCAGTTTAGCATTAGGTATACTTTTTAAAATTTCTTCAATTGCTTTATCTCTCAAATAACACATTTGCTTTTGATATTGTATTAAACCTTTATTTGCGATTTCAATAGCTTTTCCCATTCCAACAATAGCTGAAACATTTTCTGTACTTGCCCTTTTACCTTTTTCCTGTTCTCCTCCATCCATAAGTGCCTTAATGCCTGTACCTTTTTTAATATATAAAGCTCCTACGCCTTTTGGGCCATAAAATTTATGTGCAGATATGGATAGTAAATCAACTTGCAACTCTTCAACATCTATAGGAATTGATCCTACAGCTTGTATTGCATCTGTATGAAAAATTATATTTCTTTCTCTAGCTATTTTTCCTATTTCTGCAATAGGCTCTAAAGTTCCAATTTCATTATTTGCCATCATTATGCTTATTAAAATAGTGTCGCTTCTTATAGCTTTTCTTAAATCTTCAATTGATATTTTCCCATCATTATCAACTGGTAGATAGCTTATTTCAAAGCCCTCTTTTTCTAATCGTTTACAACTATTAAGAACTGCATGATGCTCTATAGATGTAGTAATTATATGCTTACCCTTCTTTTTATAATACTGCGCAATACCTTTAATTGCCCAATTATCAGCTTCTGTTCCTCCACTTGTAAAGTAGATTTCACTTTTCTTAGCATTTATAGCAGTTGCTACTTGCTGTCTTGAATTTTCTATTGCCTTTCTACTTTTTCTACCAAAACTATAAATAGAAGATGGATTTCCATACTGATTCATAAGATAAGGCATCATTTCCTTAAGTACATACTTATTAATAGCTGTTGTTGCTGCATGATCTAAATATATCATCTTCTTTTCTAGAATATTTTCTTCCAAAAATTCACCTCCAATTTTATAGCTCCTTTATGTCTATTTTAACATATATTGTATTTAGTTCAAATAAATATTATGTATTGCATTTAGTTGTATATATCATTTAAGCTTATAAATTAATTTTATAAGCTTAAATTATTGATATTATTAATTTATTATAGTACTTTTGTATTATTCATAACTAGTTCAAATCTAGTATTTAAAAATTCTGTAGCTTTTCTACAAAGCATCATTCTATTTAAAAATATCTCAAAATACTCCATTAATGAGCATATCTTAGTATCAATAGTTAAGTTTAATTGTATTGATTTTTCATCTTTATTAACATAAACATCAGCTTTTTCCACAGCATAATTTACTCTATCATGAATATCAAAGGTAGCAAAATCAGAATTTCTTACACGACTTCTTCTTACATCTACTTTATCTGCTAATATTAAGGCTGAAGAAATATTACTAACTGGCTGACCTGTTCCCTCATCATGATTTCCAATAGCAGATGTTACCATAAAAATTTCTTCAGGATCCATTCCTATGTCTTTTAATATTTTAAAAGCAAGAACTGCTCCTGTTTGTGCATGCTCATGACGATTAATCATATTTCCTATATCGTGCATAAAGCCTGCTATTTTAGCAAGTTCTATTTCCCTTCCTTCATAGCCAAGCTCCCTTAAAATATATGCAGCTGTTTCTGCAACCTTTCCAACATGCCCTAAATCATGTTTGGTGTATCCTGAAATTCCTAATATTTTATCTGCAGAGTTTATATATGTTTGAATTTCCTTATTACTTCTTATATCTTCATATGAAATAATATTCTTACTCCTAATGTTTTCATTTTCAGTATTTTTGTTTGTCATATTATTTATTTTCCTTTCATATTACATGTTTAAATTAATCCCCTTACTTAAATAAGACGTAAAAGTTGAAATCATGTAGTTTTATAGTTTTATAGCTTTGTTGTTTTAACTTTTATATAAGTTTCAGTTTATTTATTATTAACTTTTTATATTAATTATATTAACATGAATATTTTAAAGGCTTATTAAAATTGTGTAAAAATTTGAAGTAAAAAATGCACTACTTTTGCGTAGTGCATTTTAAAATTTCCAGTTTTCTGGACCTCAGGGGTCCAAAAAACTAGAAATCATTCTTTTTATAAATATTTTTCTAAATCTTCAATACTTTCTAAATCAAAAATATCCATACCTATTACTTCTAATGTTTCTTCTGGTAATTTCTTTGCTTTTTCTTTATATTAAATTGATAACTCATTCAAGAAAATTTCTCTATTCCTTTTGAATCAATTCCTGTATTCTCGTACTTGAAGTGCTGATATGATTCATTAGTTGGTGTATGCTTTCAACGTTTGCCTTTTGTTCTTCTGTAGTCGCAAGCATTTCTTCAGCTGCTGAAGAGTGTTCCTGTGATATATTCGCTATACTTTCTGCTTGTACACATATCTCAGTGAAAATAGTTTGTATATATTCTGTCATCATCAACTCATTTAATATGCTTTTATCAATACTTTTGAAAGCATCCCTGATTTCATCAAAGCCCTTATCTACCTGTCTTGTAACTACTTTACCTTTTCTTACTGCTTCACTACCGTTATTTACCTTTTCCATTACTAAATTGATTTTGTTTTTTATATCACTTACTATTACACCAATCTCCTTCACAGCATTTGAACTTTGCTCTGCAAGTTTATTCACCTCTCCTGCAACTACCGCAAATCCCATTCCTGCTTCTCCCGCTTTCGCTGCTTCAATGGAAGCATTTAATGATAGTAAATTTGTCTGCTTTGAGATTTGAGTTATATTTTCAAGGAATTTATTGACCTGATCCATACTATTACTTAAATCTTTTACTGTAGTAAATGATTCCATTACAGCAGTATCTATAATTTCCATTTGTTCATTCAAATGATTTATTCTTTCAGATCCATCTATAACTATCTTATTTGCACTTTTAGAAGTATCAGAAAGATTCTTTGTAAGTTCATTTATTAACTTCACTTTTTTACCGGCATCAGCCATCGCGTTGCTAATCTGATTAATACTTTCCGATTCCTCCATAGCACCTTTAGTAATTTCCTGAACAGTTGCTGTCATAAGGCTACTAATTTCATTTAATATAATAGCGCCTTCGTTACAGCTTGATATATCCTTATTCAATACTGAGGTATTTTCTTTAATCACTTTTAATGCATTATCTAAAGAATTTAAAAGTTTACTTGCCTGAAGTTCCTTTTCATTGGATGCTTTAATCAGATCACTTCCCCATTTGCATACAAAAAATAAAACCACAATAATTATAATTATAAATATTAATGTTAATACAAAACTTTTATGGCTTAATATTTGTAACACCACAAAAAAACTAATATTTATTGCACCAAAGTTAATCAGGAGTGACTTATCCAAGAATAGAGCTGAAATACATATTCCTAAAACCATTGTCATAATTGTAATAGAAGAATCAGATATAGACAGTGCTATATTAGACAAGAAACCTAACATTAATATATAACTTGTACACTTATAAAGAATATTTTTGTAAACAAAAATTGAAGCTACAACAATTCCAATAGAAAATATTCCTATTGCTATATAAGATAAAAAAAATGCCCCTTTTCCGATAAAAATTAATGAAGTTCTTACCAATAAAAAGGACAAAAAAATAGTTAAAACAATTTTATTAACTCTTATCCTATGGTTGCTCATATTAGAATTATTCATTTGCAAATCCTCCCGAGTATTTTAATATAATTTGCGCTACTAATAATTATTTTTCTATTGACTCTTCCATCTCCATAAGTTTAATTTATATGTACTATTTAGAAAGACTTTTATAGTGCTCTTACGATTAGGTATTATTGCACAATTGGTAAGCTTCCTAAATTGTGCAATAGCCACTTCTATATTAAATACATCTAGTTCTGATATAGTCTACAGCTTAAAATTAATTTACAGGCAATTTACATTCATATCTATAAGTACCTGCTACTACCTGATGTACGCTTGCATCTGGTAATTCTATTTCTGTATTCACAGGTGTCTCTATTGTAAATTGCACTGTCTTAAAGTTGCTTTCTATTAGTTTGTTTTCAGAAGATTTTGAACTAAAGTCCCATGATACACTTATTAATCCTGCTCTGGATTCATAAGAACCTGAAACACTTATTAGACGTTCATCAACTTTTGGACAGATACGAACTTTTTTATAACCTGGAAGTAATGGTTTAATGCCAAGAATATACTGATAATAAAATTCCCCTACACTTCCAAACGCATAATGGTTAAAGGAAACCATATTATCAGAACTCATTTTTTCTTCATTTACTTTCCCGTCCGGCATAAGGGCATCCCATCGTTCCCAAGTTGTAGTTGCACCACATTTGATTTGATACATCCAACCAGGGCATCCCTCTTGCAATAATAGGTCATAGGCAAGTTCAATCTCTCCAACTTCAGCTAATATAGGAAGAATATGCTCAGTAGCAAAAAAACCAGTCTGCATTCCATTGATACGAATATTTTCTATCAATTGTCCTAAAACTTTTTTCTTTAATTCTCCCTCTGGAAGTACAAACTTTAATGCCATTATATAAGCTCCTTGATAGTCGTCTGTCATCTTTCCTTCTTCTGTAATAAATGATTGAATATAAGCATTACGTGTTTTATATAACTGTCTTGCATATCTTTCTGCATCATCTTCTTTTCCAAGACCTTTTGCAATTTCAGATAATATTCTTAAATCATTTACTATAAATGAGTTAGACACAGGATTATTATGCATAGCCATCCAAGCTACATCTTTTCCAAGCATTAGCCAATCCCCTAAGTTAGGACCTAACCATAAGTTTGCATCGCCCATCTTACGTATTTCTGCTTCAACAAAAAGTTTCATACTCTCATAATGTTCAGTCAGATACTTATCTTCCCCATATTGCCAGTGGAGCATTTCTGGAAGAATAGTCACTGCATTTCCCCATCCTAACATACTAAGAAAACCAATTCCTCCAGGTCCATTAGCTGGTATTGTTGAACCAATATATCCTTCTGTATTATCCATTTGACTATATCTTATATCCTTAAGAAATTTATTCCAGAAATCCTCTGTATCAAAATTATAGCTTCCTGTAAGAGCAAATACATGCCCATCTCCAGTATATCCCATACGTTCATCACGTTGAGGACAATCAGTTGGAACCTCAATATAGTTTGATTTCTGGCCCCATATTTGGTTCTCATATAATTGTTGAACTAATTTGTTACTAGTAGAAAAATGTCCTGTACGCTTCATATCACTATAAAGAGCATAAGCAGTAATTACTCCATCAACATATTCTATACCTGAGACTTCCATATAACGGAATCCCATATAAGTGAACTTTGGCCTATACTTATCTTTTTCTGTTCCTTTATGATATATAATTTCAGCCTTAGCTTTTCTAAGATTCGCTGTATAAAGACTACCGTCTGGATTAAGTATTTCTCCATGTCGTATCTTAATTTTATCACCCTTCATCTTAAGTGGATCTATCTCTACAATACCTGCAAAATTCTGTCCAAAATCTAAAATTATCACATCCTCATTCTTAATTACCTTCTTTACAGGCATTTCTTCCTGAATTTTTACAGTAATTATTGTCTCTTCTATTACCTCAGGAACTTTTCCTTTATACTTTATTGGGGCTCCAATTACCTCTTTTATTATATTTTCATTTCCTGTTGCAAAATAAACTTCCCCATCATAAAATCCTGCATACCCATATGGTGATTCTAACTCTACAACAGAACTTTCATCTGAAGTATATATTTTTATACCAAAATCCTCATGTTCTATCTCAAGTATCCAAGAAACTGCTGCTTCTTCTCCATAAATTTTTACCATATTATCAAAGGTAAATCTTCCACAATACCACCCTTGTCCTAAATACACCTTTAGTTCACTTTCCCCTGTTGTCAACAGATCTGTCACATCATATGTCTGATACTGCAAATCTCTATGGTAGTATGTAAAGCCAGGTGCAAACATCTGATTACCTACCTTTTTACCATTTATCTGAGCTTCATATATACCAAGTGCAGTAATATATAAAGTTGCTTTTTTAATATTCTCTTCATTTATTTGCTGTCTAAAAACGCTGACAGCACCTTCTTTATACTCATTAATTGATGCAATAAAATGTTCTCTTAATTCCTTCATATTTACCTCCTAGCATTTTTGAGCACAAAGGTTATTAATCTTTGTGTTCTTTTGTTAAACATGTTTATTTAAAAATTCAGCACTAACTTGAAATGACTTGATTGGTGATTTATCAATCCAATTTTTATGACTTTCAAGTATAATAGCTTTTACGTCATTCTTTTTAGCTTTTTCTATCATAGCTTCAAGATTCATATTTCCATATCCTAACTCTATACTATCTGATTTTAAAATAGAGCTAGTTGGTCCCTTTACTCTTGTTCCCCTATCATTGATATGATAAAGCTCCATTCTCTCTCCAAGAGTATTCATTAAATTTAAAACATCTACTCCAGCTTCAGCTGCCCAATATGAATCAAATTCAAAATTTACATACTGAGGATCAGTTTTTTCTATAATTAATTCATAAGCAGTTTTTCCAAACTCTACTCTACGAAATTCACAATTATGATTATGATATAAAAATTTAATTCCAGCATCTTTTAATAGTTTTCCAGCATTATTTAACTTATCTATTAATTCTAAAACATTATTTTTATTTGAATAATCAAAATGATACATTCCTGTTACTACAACGTAATTGGTACCAAAATCTCTTGCTTCATTTATTATTTCATCAGTTCTATTTAAAATACTTCCTAAATCCTCATGAACACTTACAACCTTTAAACCTGATTCTGATATAAGTTTTCTCCAATCTAAGTTGCCACTACGTCCCATAGGCATCCCTGCCATTCTAGTTAGTGTACGAACTATAATAGGCATTTTTTTTATCATAAAACCATTTAACTCTATTCCATCATATCCTGCTTCTTTAATTAGCTTTAATGTTTCACCAGCCTTACTTTCTGTTCCAATTACTGTTCTTAGTTGAAATTGTTGTATTGCCCTAATTGTCATAATACTTGATTCTCCATTCTATTTTTCATAGAATTAATGTCCTAGTAACATTATTCTACCTTCTGTAATACCTGATTCGTTAAAAGCATCCACCCTTATATAGTATTTTTCTCCCTTTACCAAGGCACCTACACGCTTCTCAGTATCAAAAATCATGTAATTATGATACAATTTTTCAGGGGCATGTCCCCATAAAATGTTGTATCCTACTGCACCGTTATCTTTAATACTTACATCCATATCAATATCGCTAACTCTTACTGCAGTAAATTCAGGTATAGAAGGTTTTTCACCATCACCAATTCCAAATACACGTAAGCCTGAAATACATACTTTCTGATTATAAGGAATCTCTAGGATTATAAGCTTCAAAAAACGTAGTTTTATGCCGTCTTCCTTAACTATCAAATCATGTGGTAGATTTGTCTGAACTTGTGACTTATCTTCTACTTCGAAATAATCTTTTCCATCTAAAGAGCCCTCTAAAATCCAACGTGTTATTTGATCTCTCTCTTCAATATATCTTGCTTGGGTATTTCCTCGAATTTCTCCCGGAACTGGTATTTCTATTTTATCATCTGCAAAATTAATCTGAATTGCTCTAACATCATACTCTTTCCCCAAATCTATCTGCAGCCATTCTCCAGAATTTGTAGAAGCTGCTCTCCACCATGTCTGAACATTTTCATCTGCTGCTTTATTCGGTTCTTTTCCTTCTTCATAAGAGGAGGCTGTCATAGTTTTCTGATAACTTAACAAGTACCAATCTGGATTTCTCCATGGATTCATTTCTCCCTGTTCCACGCTCATAGGCCAATCCCCATATCTCTGATTACAAAATAATTCTCCATCTGAATCAAAACCAGCAGACCATATTCCTACTCTGCGCTCAAACTGGTGATTTACACTAATACGCATAGTAGCAGTATGCCAGAGATTTTCATAAATATCTCTCATTGTAGAACCATGTCCTGCTCCAGGTAAAAATCCTCCTGGCTTATAAGAATAAGGATTATTCCTTGCAAGAGTAAAAGATCCAAGTGGGCTATCGGATACATATACACCATCTGCGTAGACATTATATTGTGTTCCATTACAAGCATACTGCAGATAATACTTTCCCTTATATTTATCCATCCATGCACCTTCAATGTATGGAGCATTACTCAAAAATCCCTTTAGCATACACAACATTTCAGATGAAATATCCTCTTTTTTTATCCCTCTAATCTTAAGGAAGTCTTGAAAACGAACTTCCAACTCTTTCCCAGCAACTGGAAATATAGTATTATCTTCACCAATTCTCTCATAACCTTTAGTATAAACATCGCCAAAAATTAATTCTTTTTTTTCACCAATAGGTTTTAAACTTACTGGATCAAGTTCTACGCCCAACAATGGTGATATATTTGTACATCCCCAGTAAAAATAAAGTCTACCGTCGTCATCTAAAAACATATTAGGGTCCCAAAAATCAAAACTTCCTTTAATTTTCTCATAAGGTCCATTAATTATATCTTTAGTTCTATAAAAATCACATATTTCCGCTCTCTTAGAAGCACAGAAATATACATAATCTCCTATAACTCTCGCATCTGGTGCATAATCATATAGTGGTAAATCTTCAGGAAGTCTATGATTTTCCCAATTTGCCATATCTTCTGATACCCATACCCCTAATGTCATTGAAGCAAAAATATAATATTTACCTTTAAATAAAATCATTGATGGATCAGCAGCCTCTCTAGCTACTTCCAATGCACCATAACTCTGCATACTTTTATTAAACTGATATCGGTAATCTATATTAATAGGATTACAATAATATTGTTTCATTTATTTATCCCCTACTTTATTTATTAAATGATTTCTAAATCCACCCAATATTTTAAGACTTTCTTTTGGATAACGCTTTTGTGTACTCCTATCTACCCCTATTAATCCAAAAGTCATTGAATATCCCTTTTGCCACTCAAAATTATCTAATAATGACCAATACATATATCCTTTTACTGGAATTCCTTCATCTATACATTCATAAATTCCTTCTAATGCTTCCTTAATAAATTCAATCCTTCTATTATCATCATCTGTTGCTATTCCATTTTCAGTTACAATTATATCTCCATGGTAGTCTTTAGCTACTGCTCTTACTACATTTACAATTCCAAGTGGATAATCTTCATAGCCCATTTGAGTTTTTCTTTCATTATCACTTGCTACTATGGTTCCATTTTCATTAAATCTCTTTCTTGTATAACATTGAACACCTAAAAAATCATCATTTTTTATATAAGGAAGATAATGTAAAAATTCTTCATCCCATTCTTTTTCAGCAAGTTTTTCTCCTCCTAAATCAGGTTGCATATCATGTAAAGATAAAGTTAAACCTACTTTTAAATGCGGACATTCTTCTTTAATAGCATCTCTAGCTGCTTCGTGAGCTTTCATAACAAGAATATCTCCCTCTGGTGTACATTGAGAAACAAATGTATGAACCTTAGTTGGATCTTTAATTCCAAAAGCTTCTGCTGTTTCCATCATGTTTAACTTTATATTTTCAGGCATCATATTTATTCCAACTTGAACATTACTTTCATTATTTTTTCTTTCTAATTGTGAATTAGACCCCATCATACGTTTCATCATATCTTTTATTAATGCCGCTAATTGTAAACGCATATTTGCTTCATTTATTGTACAAACATATTCTATTTCATTTCCTATTTCTTTAACTAATCTTCTGCAATATGATGCAAACTTCTCTACTACATCAGGATTTTCCCATCCTCCTTGTGAAATCAACCATTTTGGAGATGTAAAATGATGCATAGTTACAATAGGTGTAATTCCATTTCTTTTGCAGCAAGCTATAACATCCTTATAATGATTTACTTCCTCTTCAATCCAACTATCAGCTTCTGGCTGTATTCTAGCCCATTCTATAGAAAAACGGTATGTATTCAACCCTGCTTCCGCCATATATTTTATATCTTCTTCATAACGATTATAATGATCTACAGCATCTAATGATGGTTCATTAAAATTTGAATGTTTAATATTTTCTTGCACCCAATAATCACTATATATATTATTTCCTTCTACTTGATGAGCTGCAGTTGCTGCCCCTATCATAAATTTACTTTTAAAATTTTTCATATAAATTCTCCTCCTATTAAACTCTTAATCTAAAACTTTACAATTTTTCTTATTTATTCAGTGTAACTGTTTTACGTAACTTTAATTCTTTTTCCATACTTGGAATTTGTTTTTCTAAGTTAGAAAATTTTGATGCAAAGAACACAATGCCTATCATGCATACCATTGGAATTAAAGAAAATATTCCTCGTACCATCAATAAAGCACTATCTGGCTGAACAACATTTTCTGCACTTATATAACCGGATATACCCAACAAAACACCCATTAATCCTGTTCCAATTCCATTAAAAATTGATGCAACAAAAGCAATACTAACATTTGTACTACCTTCCATACGTGGTAACTCTTGATACTCGTTATATGTCGCTAGATTCATAATAATAACATTTCCTAGATAAGATAACGGCAACATAGCTAAGCTTGATAGAATACTTCCGATAATTAGTATCGTAATATTGGCTTTTGCAAAAAAATTAATTAAATATCCTATAGCAGATATAGCTGCACTAAATGCAATTAATTGTGAAACTGTCATCCTTTTCATTAGTTTAGGAAAAATAAACATAACTGGTAGCATAACCATAGAAAGCATCCCTAAAATTCCTTGGAGAGATATATTACCAACAATATATTTAAAATATTGTACAGTGATATTCATACCTTGAATAATATTAAATAATCCAATAATAATAGCATATACCCAAATATATTTATTCTTTTTAAACATTGTAACAATTTCTTTTACACGAACTTTTTCACCTGATTTACCTGCATCAATGGAAGTATCCTCTTTAACAAAAATCATTCTAAAAATGCCGATAACACATAATGGAACTGCATAAATTAGAATTAAACTTTTCCAACCAGAACTTGACACTGCTAATTTTGCCATAGCAATTGGGAAACTAACTGAAACTATCATTGCCCCAAGCATTGTAACAATTCCACCATATGAAGATACTTTTATCACTTGAGATCGTGATGTAAATGCTCTAACCATATATGGAGTCTGAGCAGCTAACAATAATGCATTAAAAATAGAAAAAATGAAAAAGTACATTACAACAACCCACACTGCTTTAAACGTCATACTCCATTCAGGAGAAGCACTAAATAGTAGTACAGTACAAATCCAAACACCTATAATACAAATATCATATGGTCTAGCTTTTCCCCATTTAGTATTTGTGTTGTCCACAATATATCCTGCAAATAAATTTGTGATGGCGTTTACAATCTTACTTACCATCAATAATCCCCCAACAAAAGCTGGAGATAAGTTCAATGTATCTGTACAAAATAATAGCAAATATCCTGTAATAATAACCTGTACAGCCGAAACAGAAATATCTTTTCCTTTCCAAGCAAAAAATTTTCCCATTGAGAGTTTATCCTCACCAAGCTCCTTTAAATTATCAGTTTCATGTTTTTTTGAGAACTTTCTCATCTCAATCTCCTCCTAAATTCATTTGATCAACATTAGAATATCAATATTTGAAATCGAATACTTGCAAAATTCAAAAGAAAATTATAAAATTCAAAGTATAAATTTCAAGGAGGTATAAAATATGACTCTCGAACTTTTGATTCATTTTTGCAAACTTCTGTCACATACATCTCATATTTCTTACACGCTCTATAATAATGGTAAAAAAATTTATATTTCTGACTATTCATTTAACGTGGTTGATTTTTCTTCTAATATTTTATCTATTTTTCAAAATTCAAAAGATTTAATAAATTATTTTATTATAGAAAAGACATTAATTTTCGGTTATATAAAATCAATTGATGGTAAAAGTATTCTATTTATCGGACCAGGAAGAATTGGCATGTTTACAGATAAACATTTTGAAAAAGTGATTCAAATGTATGGTATTTTCATGCAACAAACTGAAAATGAGAACCTAAGTAATCATCTACAACAACTCAATGTGATGTCTATTGAAACTTTTTTAAACTATCTTTGTATCTGTCATTGCTCTCTTAATCAACAAATAATAACAGTACAAGAGCTAATAGCTAAAGAAACAGAACAAAATATATTATTAAATTCCAAACTGCAGTTGACAAAAATAAAACAAGAAAAACTGTATTCTACTTCATCACAACCTTCTTCTCAGATTCACTATGAAGAGCAAATTTCATTTTGTATTCAACATGGACTAATTGATAATTTAACAAACGTTCTGAATAGTACTAATCATGAAGAAATTGGTAACTTAGGCCCTAGTGCTTTACGCCATGCAAAAAATGCAACTATTATTTTAAACTCACTTTCTCTTAGATCTGCTATTGCTGGAGGAGTATCATATGATACGTGTTATAATTTAGGTGGTTACTATATTCAAAAAATTGAAGACTGCAATGATATAGAGCAACTAGAAATGCTATCCTCCATAATGCTTATTGATTATTGTGGTAGAGTGAAGAATGAAAATTCCTTAAAAACAACAGATAAAACCATAAATCGTTGCATTGATTACATTGAGCATAATTATCAACAAAAACTTACCGTTCCTCTACTTGCAAAAGAGTTAGGTATAACATCCGAATATCTTTCTTCAAAGTTTAAAAAAGTTACTGGTATAAATCTACCCATATATATAAATCAAGTAAAGGTTAGAGAAGCTCGAAACTTACTAGCAATGTCAAATATGTCTATCATAGATATTTCTGAATATTTAGGATTTACAAACCAAAGCTATTTCCAAACTATTTTTAAAAATATTTCTGGCATTACCCCTTTACGTTATAGAAAAGAAAATCACCTATAAAATCCTGCAATAGCAATATTTTTTTCTATCTAATACCTCATTTTGCTTTACAATTGGTTTTCTTAATCTCAAACTCTAAAAGTTTGAGATTAATAATTACCCTTCTAAAGTATTAAAAAATCACTAAACATTCATGTTTTAACTAAGATTTTACTAGCAGTAGACCTCTATACTATGTAAACGTTTTGATATCAGTAAATAGAATGTGTTAACTGTTCTTGTGCCCAATAAGCACTGTATTTATTATTTCCTTCTATCTGATGGGCAGCTGTTGCTGCCCATATCATAAAATTACTTTCAAACTATTTCATGTAAATTTTTCCTTCTTCCAATTACATTTTTAATTATCTATATCTAATTCTATCTATACATTAATTTCTGTATCTAATTCTCTAATTTCTTCCCATTTCGAAATCTTTCTCTCCAACGGCGCAAATGCCTTTGATGCAAATAAAATAATCAATAAAAATGCTGCTGGAAGTAACGCATAAAGTACACGAATCATCACTATTGCACTATCTGGCTGTGCTGATATATTATCTCCTGATACATAGCCAGCAAACCCTAAAAGAATGCCCGTTAATGCAGAACCAATGGCAGAACCAAATTTTGTGGCGAAATTAGATAAAATACCTGTAGAACCATCCATCCTTGGCATACCCTTCATTTCATTATAAGTACAACATTTCATTGTAAACAGCACACCATAATATGCCAGTGGAAGTGTTGCAAATGCCCCGATAGCCCCACCAATTAAAACTCCAGGCAAGTAGGAACCAGAGAAGAATACAATTATATATCCTACAATACCAATTACACAAAAAGATGCTATCATATCTCCCATAGTTCCAATTTTACGCATAATTACAGGAAATGCAAACATCAACGGTAGCAAAACAATTGAAAACATGGATGTTACGGAAATTAAAGAAGTATTTCCTATAATCCATTTGAAATAGTAAGTTGCCATACCAAGGGATGTTGTCACATTATAGCAAAGCATAATACATGCATATAGCCAGATATATTTGTTTATCTTTAACATTTCAATGACTTCTTTTATTGAAATCTTTTTATGTTGTTCTCCTGCATCTACAGCTGGATCTTCTTTTAAGAAAATAAAACGCATTACTCCTATGATCGTTAAGGGAATTATAAAAATAGCCACAGTTTTAGTCCATCCTTCTGCACTAGTTGCCAGTTTACTCATGAGAATCGGAAATGCTACACTAATTCCAACAGAAGCTGACATAGTAATAATTCCTCCGTAAGAAGCAACCTTTGCAATAACCTTCTGGTTATTACTGAAAGCACGAATTGTATATGGTATATTGGCAGCCGATCTTAATGTTGTAAATACAGAAAATACTAGTGTGTACATAAAGAAAATCCATGCACACTTTATAAATTCACTCCATTCAGGACTTGCTGAAAAAAGTCCAAGTGTGCAAATCGTAACTCCTATAATACAAAGTTCATATGGTCTTCCCTTGCCCAATTTTGTATGGGTATTATCTACCAGCCATCCAGCAAAAATATCTGTAAAAGCATCAAATACTTTACTTACCATAAGAAGTGAACCTAGTACTGCCGGCTTAATTCCTAATGTATCTGTACAATATAAAGTCAGATAACTAAGTACAATCGCAGATATTCCTGCTGCTGTAACATCTGAGCTTTTATATACTAGCAATTTTCCAAATCCCAATTTATCTTGATCTTCTGTTTTCTTCTTTTTGTTAAACATAATAAAACCTCCTAAAAATTTAGAACACTCTATATAAACTTTTCAAAGCCATGTCCTCTTTACATACCGAATATTTCCTTATTCCTCCATTGGATTACATTTTTAGCTCCTGCTGATAGTCCCCCATCTACCGGAATCACTGCTCCATTAATATATCGAGCCATATCAGATGCAAGGAATAGTGCTAGGTATGCACATTCCTCAGCCTTCCCCATCCTTCCGCTTGGACAATCATTTATAAAATACTGCTTTGCCTGTTCTGGTGCTCCGTCAAAAATAGATGTATCAGTATACCCCGGACAAATTGCATTTACTGTTACATTATATGGTGCATAATCAAGAGCTGCAGATTGGGTAAGTCCTACAACCCCAAACTTTGTAGCCGTATATAATGCTTGTCCACGTTGGGGCATAATTCCCGCAATGGATGCAACATTAATAATAAATCCATTTTCTACCTTACTTTTAAAGATTGCTTCTGCAGCATATTTTACACCTGCAAATACACCCTTTAAATTTAGGTCAATTATTTTGTCAGACTCTTCTAAAGAATACTCATGCAACGGACTTCCACCCATTCCTATTCCAGCATCATTTACAATACCATCTAAACGTCCATAATTCTCCACAGCAAAATATACTAATTTTTTGATATCTTCCGGTTTACTACAATCAGTACGGAAAAATATAGCTTCACCTCCTGAATTTCTTATAGAATCGGTTACTTCCTTTCCACGTATTGGATCTCTATTTGCACAAATTACCTTCATACCATGTTCGGCATAGCATCTTGCAATTGCTTCACCAATACCTTTACTTGCTCCTGTTACAATTGCTACTTTTCCATTCACACTACTAAAATCTAACATTTCACTACCTCCTCAATAATTTTTATCTAATATCAATTACTTCTTAAATTGCTACAATTTTTTAGACATCAAAATCCTCTATATTTTTTATTTTAATATTACTTTAAAATATCATATTTCCTATGTATTTAATAATATATTAAAACGTTTTCTAATTCTCGTAATATATTGTGTTCATTCGTAAAAAGTATATAATAAATATAGAACATATTAACTGATTTATTTTTGTAAAGGAGAAAACTACTAAAATGATAAATGGAATTGAACAACTTTGTAAATTCGCTTTTAACTTTTTAAATATGGATACAATTTTTATAGATGAAATGTCAAATATAAAAATTGACTACGGTTTTACTAGAGTTCCAGACCCATTAAAACCTTATTTCTCTGGTTTAACTGATAAGCTACAACTCAATAATTTTACTTCCGAATATATTGTGCTATTTCATTCTAATTCCTATCGATTAAACTTTATTTCTGCAAAGGTATATTCTGATAATGATTATTTAGGAAGTATTATTGTAGGTCCATACCTTCTTGAGGAGCCTACAACTTTAATGATTGAATCTGTAATCTCAAACAACAAAATGGCAAGCTCCCTCAAAAGTATAGTTAAGCAGTACTATTTGACTCTTCCAATCCTTGGCGCCTACAAAGCCAACACTACAGGAGAATTCCTCGCCTATATGGTATCAACCTTTAATCCTCAGAACTTTGAAAATTTTAAAATTGGAAATCTGACCTATGACTTTAAAACTGAGTATTCAATTTCTGCTGAAACAATAAAAGAAAACACAGAGAATGCCATAGAAGATTTAGAAAAAAGATATAGTGTTGAAAATTCGTGGATGCATGCAGTTGAACTAGGCAATATAGAATTATATGAAAATATTATGAGAAAAAATAATTCTTTAATGACTAGTATTGCTGACCGTATTCCTAATGATCCTTTACGGTCTACTAAAAATTATGTTATAGTACTGAATACATTATTTAGAAAAGCTGCTGAAAAGGGAGGACTTCACCCAATATACCTTGACAGTATTTCTTCTAAATATGCAGTTCAAATTGAACAGTGTACTTATTTACACCAAATAGCAAATTTAATAAATTCAATGCAAGTGGAATATTGTGACTCTGTAAAAAAATTTTCGTTAAAAAATTATAGTTCTACGATTAGGAAAGCCATAGAATTTATAAGAATAAACCTCAACCATTATCTCAGCTTAAATTCCATATCTGAAGCCTTATACGTTAGTTCTTATGAATTATCTAGGCAATTTAAGAAAGAAACTGGTGAAACTATTACAGAATATATAAATAAAAGAAGAATTAACGAGGCTGTATTCATTCTTGAAAATAAAAGTATATCCATTACTGACATTTCTTATATGGTAGGCTTTAACGATGTAAATTATTTTACTAAAGTGTTTAAGAAAATTAAGGGTATGACTCCTTCAGAATATAGAAAAAATAAAATCTAGATACATGTATCTATCTAAAATTATAGAAAAAAGCTGTATTGATTTTACAGCTTTTCTATAAATTTAACTCTTTTTTATTTTAGTCAATTCTTTATTAAACATATACATTAAATTATCTGTGTAAAACTCTTTTGCCATTGATGATACTGCATCTACTGTCATTCCTAAAGTCATTGCAAACATTGGATTTTCATCAATATTTCCAAAAAATTTATGAAATATAGCTTTTGTTTCTTCATTTTTCAAAATCTCCTCAAAGGTGCATCGTGTTGAATAAACATCATCAGTTATTTCTAGCTCTTCTACTACTACATCACTGAAATCAGGTACTTGGAACCAATTCTCTACTGCCTCTCCTTTGTCTTCTATAGGTGCTTCATAGCTTTGGTTAGGCACTATTACCTTATTAAATCTTGCAACATCTTTAAATATCTCTCCATCTTCGTGACTCAACGCCTTAACTGTATTTATTCCCTCCTGAAGTTTAACCTCTTCAAAAACAAAGATTCTATCCTTACTTACTTTTGTTTCTAATTCAATCTCATTTACATAAAGAGTCACCTCATTGCAATTGGAATAGACTTTTATGTTTATCTTATCTTCAGCTCTGTCTATGAATCTTTTGCTAGTTATATGAACAATTTTTTTATCGCTCCATTGAGCTTTATACATATAGAAGGCATCCTTTTTAATCTTTCTATCATAGGTTACTAACCCTTTGTTATTTCTTCCCTTTACTCCGCCTTCATCTCGTATATTTGCACCAAAATCAAACATATTCCACACATAAGTAGCCCACAAAAAAGGTCTCTCTTTAAAAATTTTCCAAACTTTTTCATGGTATAGTGCATGATACTCTTCAGTGTAATCCTTTATTTGAGGCGTATTACTATGATATTCTACAATGCCCTCTGCACCATATTCTGATATACATAAACCTACCCCTGAATTAGTTTTGTGGAAACTATCTATCCATTCAGAAAAATCTTCAGCTTTGCCAGTGTACCAACCGTAATATCTATTGCTCCCTACTACGTCAGTTATATAATTGTATTCATCCGTATCTCCAACAAACATAACATTTGCCATGGTAGAAAGTCTTGTTGTATCCTCCTTTTTAGTTAATTCGTTAAGTTCCTTAACAAGTTTTCTTACTTCAGGTCTCTCTCCTCCAATTTGTATTTCATTTTGAATTCCCCAAAAAATTATTGAAGGATGATTATAGTTCTGTCTAATCAATTCAATCATCTGCTGTTTTGCATTAATACCATCCAGGTCTGATTGTGACATAATAGAAATAAATGGTATTTCAGCCCATACTACCATTCCTTCTCTATCACATAAATCATAAAAATTTTGGTTATGCTGATAGTGAGCAAGCCTTATAGAAGTTGCCCCAATCTCCTTAATTAACTCCATATCCTCAAGCTCTTCTTTTGCAGTGATTCCCCATCCCATATCTTTTCTGTCCTGATGCCTTGAAACTCCCTTTAATGAGAAATGCTCATCATTCAAGAAGAAACCTCTTTGTGCATCAACTTTAAAATATCTAGCACCAAATGGTATTGAAACCTCATCTATAGTGTCATTATAGCTCTGCAATGAAACTTTTGCTTTATACATATATGGATTCTTAATTCCATTCCAAAGTATTGGTTTTTCTATTACAGCTGGCATTTCTAACTCTATGATTTCTCCAGCAGGTATTACAACTTCTTCTGCTGCATAGGTTACACAATTGTTCCCTGCATCAAATATATCTGCCCAAACTCTTACTTTCTTATCTTCAGTATTTTCATTAACTACTCGAGTTTTAACTTTTAAAGAAGCTCTCTCCTTGCTTATTTCTTCCTGAACAATATATATTCCTTTTGAACCATAATCCATTAGGTCAAAGTGAATATTATTAGCAATAATAATATTTACATCTCTATAAATTCCTCCATAGAAAGTAAAGTCGGCCTTTTGGGGATATACATCATCTACAACAGTATTATTAACTTTTACAGATAGTAAGTTTCTGCCGCCATACTCTATAACCTCAGTAATATCAAACCTAAAAATTGAATAACCACCTTTATGCTGCCCAATATACTTACTATTTACGTATACATCAGTAATACTGTTACTACCATTAAATTCAATAAATACTTTCCTCCCCTTATCAAAACTATCTACAACGAATTCCTTCCTATACCAGCAAACTCCCTTATAAAAATCTGCTCCATTTGCACCATCAATAGCATTCCAAGTATGAGGTATATTTATAATCTCCCAACTTTCATCATTAAAAGACTTATCCATTACACCTTCTTCATTTTGTTGAATAAATTTCCATTCACTATTAATATTTATAGTTTTTGCCACTGTACCTACCTCCTGACTTAAATAGATATAAGTATAGAATATTACTTTTTGAGTGTATAATCCCGCAATATCTTGTACTCACTCGTACTATTTTGTAATTAATAGTGTACTTCTATCAGACCCATCATAAATAGGTACATAGTTATGCATTATTTAATTAATATTATTATCTATCTATACCTTTCTTTTCCCCCATGAACTCCATAAGCTGATCATAATATGGATAGCCTTCTGTATCACCTTTTACAAGTGTTGCCATGGCACCAACTGCATTACCGAATATACCGCATTCTCTTATACTTAATTCTCTTAATACTCCTGATAGAAACCCTGCTGCAAAGCCATCTCCAGCACCAACAGTATCTTCTGGGTTTACTGAAAATCCTTGTACATATTCTTTATTGTCCTTAGTTGCTATATAGCATCCTTTTTCTCCAAGCTTAACTACTACTGTTTTACAACCCATTTCTAAAAACTTTTCTGCAATATCTTTTTCATTATCTATGTTTAACATCATCTCTCCCTCTTCTATACCAGGGAATATGATGTCTGCCATTTCTGCAATTTCTAGAAGTACTGGTCTTGCTTCTTCTAAAGTCCATAACTTTAATCTTATATTAGGATCAAATGAAATAGTTATTCCATTCTCTTTTGCAATCTCCAATATTTTAAATACAGTTTCTCTGCAGCTTTTAGATAATGCGGGTGTTATTCCTGTAATATGAATGATTTTAGTTCCTTTTATATATTCTATATCTAAATCCTCTATAGATAATCTACTTGCAGCAGAATTAGCTCTATAATAATAAACATTTGGATTGCTGCTATTAAATCTCTCTTTAAAAAGTATTCCTGTGTTAGCTTCTTTATCAAATTTTAATCTAGATACATCTACACCTTCTCCTCGAACTTTGTTTTGAATATATCTTCCGAATTCATCATTACCAACTTTTGAAAACCAGCCTGATTTATGTCCTAATCTTGCAAGAGCTATAGCAACATTAGAATCTGCTCCTCCTATAGATTTATTAAAGTTATCTACAAACCTTAGCGGTCCATTAGATTGAGGATTAAAAAGTACCATAGTTTCCCCAAAGGTTAATACGTCCTTCATCTTTATACACCTGCCTAAATATTATTCCTAGCTTCTCTTACTTTTTCAACAAATGCTACTGCTACCTTTGTAATCTCTTCATAATTTCCTGTTTTTGCTCCTTTAGTAAGATCGCTTCCTGTACCTACCGCTATAGCTCCAGCTTTTATCCATTTATCTACATTATCTAAATTTACTCCTCCTGTAGGCATAAAATCTGCTTGTGGTATAGGTGCCTTGAAGGAACTTATAATTGATGGACCATAAGCATTTCCCGGGAATACTTTTAATATTTCTACACCATACTCTAAAGCTTGTACAATTTCAGTTACTGTCATTACTCCCGGTATAACAGCTACCCCATATCTATTACACATTTTTATTGTGTCTATACTTAAACATGGACTAACAACAAACTCTGCTCCAGCTAATATGCATGCTCTTGCTGTTTCAGGATCAAGTACAGTTCCTGCTCCTATAAGTACATCTTCACCTCTATATGTTTCAGATAATTCATTAATTATGTCTATTGCACCTGGTACAGTCATAGTAATTTCAATTGACTTAATACCGCCCCTTTTAACTGCTTCAATTATTTTAATTGCTTCCTCTTTTGATTCAGCTCTTATAACTGCAACTACCCCTATATCAACTATGTTTTTTATAATTTCTGAACGTTTCATTAGATTTTTATCCTCCCTTATAAATTAGTAATGCTCTAATATAAATAATTTATAACTTTTAAACAATTCTTACTTTCACTTTTTTGCTCTATTGTATAAAATTATTGCATGAAATATAAAATTCTTATATTATGAAGAGTGTATTAAGTTAAGGAGGTTATCCTATGGATGTTAGAATTGATAATATAGATGAACGTACTTATAATATATGCTCTTTAATTCATAACCTAGTTAATATAGACGTGGAGTTTTTTGATAGCTCTCATAGTTCTTCCCTGCAATTATTTGAATTTCAGAAACCTCTTATAATAGAAGAACTAAGATTTGCAAGCATATTAGATATGGAAGGTATTCTTAAGAATAAAAATTATAATGATTTATTATATTACACTGACAATTTCAATTTAAATTACTTGTGTATGGGAATTTTTAATGAGCAAAAGTACTGTGGTACAGTAATCCTAGGTCCTTTTCTATCTGATATTCCAGATGATTTACTTATATCTAATGTTATCCAAATTAATAGCCTACCTCTTGTACATAGACAAAAGCTTAAAGAATATTATAAATCTCTTACCATACTAGATAGCAAAACCTATAAAAATATTGCATTTCTTATGGTAAACCTATCATCCAATCCTATTATTAATACAAATATATTCTTTGTACAAAATAATAATTCTATTGTTAATATAAAAGGCTCTAATGAATCAGACGATAGAAAGTTTTATTCTGATATAGAATTTAGATATAAGCTTGAAAAAGAAATTCAGAATTCAGTAGCAAAAGGAGATAGCAGTGAAGCTATTAATCTTATGAATAGCTTTGAGTTTAATCCAACTCATAGAGTTCCCAATAACCCTTTAAGGGCATGGAAAAACTATGGCTTTGTTATTAATACTCTACTTAGGATAGGTGCAGATAGAGGCGGAGTTTCTCCTATTTATATACATAATATTTCTGATAAGTTTGCAATATTAATTGAAAAAGTAACAAGCAAAGCAGAATTAGATAGCTTGCTAAAAAAAATGACTTTAGAGTATTGTGATTTAGTAAAAAATTTTTCAACTTCCTCCTATACTCCTATGATAGGAAAGTGTATTGATTATATAAAAATAAATTTTTATAATAAGATTTCCTTAAAGCTTATCTCTAAAGAAATGGGAGTAACTCCTTCCCACCTTTCAAGGCAGTTTAAGAAGGAAACTAAACTTACTATAACTGAGTTTATAAATAAAATAAAAGTAGAGGAAGCAAAATTTTTAATAAAGCAAAATGAGCTTTCTATTACAGATATTGCATTAAAAGTAGGTTTTGAAAATCATAATTATTTTTGTTCAGTGTTCAAAAAACTAACTTCCTATACTCCAAAAGAATACCTATCAAAAGCAAATATTTAAACTATTAAAGGCTTAAAACTGATTTTAAATACCAGTTTTAAACCTTTCTCTACTTATAAATATTTTCATAAAATTCCTTTGGTGTTACTCCATACTCATTTTTAAAAGCTCTAAAAAAGTTAGAGTAGTCTCCAAATCCACATTTTTTATATACTTCTTTTATAGATATATTACTAAGTATTAATTCCTTTGCTAATATAAGTTTCTTTTGAATTATATACTTATGAATAGTTGTACCTGTATATCTTTTAAATTCTCTTGAAAGGTGAAACTTACTAAGATAACAATATTCAGCAAGTTCATTAATTGTGATGTCTTCTTCAATATTATTATTTATGTACTCTATTATACTGTCTATTAAATTATTCTTTTTTATATCTACATCTAGTACACTATTTTTAGTAGACATAATAGTATTTATATATACCATAAGCTCAGTAATATAGGCTGAATAAAGCAATTCATATCCAAAGACTTTTGTATTTTGAATACTTAATATTTTATTTAGTATTAATCTTATATTTTTCTGGGTTTCAAAATCCATTCTTAAAACATTTTTCTTCTCCTCACTTTCAAAACAAAGGGTTAAATCTGTTTCATCATTTGATATGTTTCTTAAAAAAGACCTGTTTAACCATAATACAATTCTCTCATATATTACATCATTGTTATTTATAATAGCTTTATGAAGTTCTTTAGAATTAATAAGTACTATGTCTCCTGGTACTAAGTTATATATTCTCCCCTCTATATAGTAAGTTACATCACCAGAAATAAAAAGATAGCATTCATAAAAATCATGGTGATGAAGGCTTACCCCCGTCATTTCAGTATTTTTATAATGAAATATTTCGTAATCAGTAGAAAGCATATGTTGCCTGTTTGAATACTGTTGAATTTTATTTCTCATTTAAAGCTTCCTCCTTTATTTTAATAAATAATTTCTAATTTATTAAAGCAATTTTTGCAAGTTATACAGCAATAATAACATACTTTTTAATTTTTGTTATTGCTATAATTTATTTATATAAAATTTATTTTTAAACATAATTGAGGTGATATATTGTTAGATAATGATTTTATACTAAATGGAAAAACAGCTCAAACCCTTTATCATAGCATTGCAAAAAATGCTCCAATTTATGACTATCATTGTCATTTATCGGCTAAAGAAATATATGAAAATGAAATATTTAATAATATTTCTAAGATTTTTCTCGGATTTGACCACTATAAGTGGAGAGCAATGAGATATGCAGGAGTACCTGAAAAATATATAACAGGTGATGCAGATGATCTTAGTAAATTCAAAATGTGGGCTAAAATCTGTGAAAGATTAATAGGGAGTCCTCTATATCACTGGACTAACCTAGAGCTTAAAAGCTTTTTTGGGGTAACTGAAATCTTAAAGGAAAGTAATTCAGAAGAAATTTATAATTACTGCAATAAAAAAATCAAAGATAAAACTCTATCTCCTATAAAATTTATAGAAAACTCAAATGTAAAGTTAATATGTACCACTGATGATCCAATTGATGATTTAGAATATCATAGACTATTAGCTGAAAAAGGTGATTTAAACTTTAAAGTACTTCCAACTTTTAGACCAGATAAGTCACTAAATTTATTAAATAAAGATTTTACGGATTATATTGAAAAGCTTTCAAAAGCATCTTCTATAGATATTAAAAACTACTCCGATTTCTTGAAAGCTTTAAAATTAAGGATATCTTACTTCCATAAAATTGGTTGTAAGCTTTCAGACCACTCTCTTGAAAGTTTAGAACACTTCTCAACAAATGAAACTGAAGTAAGTTTAATCTTTAATAAAAGATTAAATGATAATACCCTCTCTCAAAGTGAGGCAGAGAAATACAAGTTCTTTACTTTAAAACAGCTTGCTAAAGAATATAATGATAAAAATTGGGTAATGCAGCTTCATATAGGTGCTCTTAGAAATAATAATGAAGTAATGCATTGTAAGATAGGTGCTGATTCTGGTTTTGATATTACTAATGATTTTGAAATCGCATCACATCTCTCAAAATTACTTAATGATATTAATAATGAGTCATCCCTGCCAAAAACTATACTTTATACTCTAAATCCAAAAGACAATATAGTTCTATCAACTCTTCCTCAATGTTTTAGTGAGGATAGTATTCAAGGCAAAGTGCAGTTTGGTACAGCTTGGTGGTTAAATGACCATAAAAGAGGTATTAGTGATTATTTAACCTCCTTAGGAGAACAAGGAATGTTAGCTTATTCCATCGGAATGCTTACTGATTCAAGAAGTTTTCTATCTTATGCTAGACATGAATACTTTAGAAGAATTTTATGTAACTTTATAGGAAATATTGTAGATGCTGGTGAATTCGAAAAGAATGATGAACTTCTTAAAGAAATAGTTGAAGGCATATGTTTTAAAAACATAAAAAAATATTTAGAAATATAGGAGGAACTAAATATGAAATTATCATTTAGATGGTACGGAAATGATGATCCTGTAAAAATTGAATATATTAGACAAATTCCAAGTATGTACAGTATTGTAACTGCAATATATGACGTACCTGTAGGTGAAAAATGGAGCATGGATAGCATACTAACTCTTAAAGAAAGAATTGAAAATGCCGGTTTAAAGTTTGATGTAATTGAAAGTGTCCCTGTACACGAAGATATTAAGCTAGGTTTACCAACAAGAGATAGATATATTGAAAATTATAAAGAAAATATCAGAAACTTAGGTAAGGCTGGGGTTAAAGTAATATGCTACAACTTTATGCCTGTATTTGACTGGACAAGAACTCAATTAGACAAGATATTGGATGATGGTTCAACAGCTTTAGTTTATTATGTTGATCAAATTAAAAATATGGATCCCCTTACTGGAGAACTTTCTTTACCAGGCTGGGATTCAAGTTATACAAAAGAAGAGCTTAAAGAAATATTTGATAAATATGCAAAAGTAGATAAAGAAACTTTATGGAGCAATCTCGAATATTTCCTTAAAGAAATAATACCTGTTGCTGAGGAAGCTGATGTTAAGATGGCAATACATCCAGATGATCCACCATACGATATTTTTGGGCTTCCAAGAATAATTACAAACGAAGAAAACTTAGATAGATTCTTAAAACTAGTTGATAGTAAATATAACGGCTTAACTTTCTGTACTGGTTCTCTTGGATCTGGAAGCTTCAATAATATAGTAAAAATGATTGATAAATATGCTTCCCAAGAACGTATACACTTTATGCATGTTAGAAATGTAAAGCTTCTAGAAGATGGCAGTTTTGAAGAAAGTGCACATTATTCACCTTGTGGCTCTTTAGACATTGTTGAAATAATGAAAATTCTTCATAAACACAATTATGATGGATACATTCGCCCTGATCATGGAAGAATGATTTGGGGAGAAACAGGAAGAGCTGGTTATGGATTATATGACCGAGCCTTAGGGGCAATATATTTAACTGGAATATGGGAAACACTATCAAAAACAAAAAAAGGAGAAAAATAAAATGAAACTTCCATTTAATATAGATTTAACTGATAAAGTAGTTGTTATAACTGGAGGCGCTGGAGTTATTGGAGGTTACTGGGTGGATGCTCTTGCAGAATGTGGTGCAAAAGTAGCAATCCTTGATTTAAAACTTGAAAATGCTGAAAGAAAAGCCGCAGAAGTTATAGCTAACGGGAAGATAGCTTTAGGAATTGAGGCAAATGTACTTAATAAAAAAAGCCTTAAAAAAGCTCATGAAATTATATTAGAAAAATTAGGCTCCTGCGACATACTTATAAATGGTGCTGGTGGAAACAATCCAAAAGGAACAACAACAAAGGAATATTTATTTCCTGAAGATTTAGCTGAAGATAACAAGGATTTAATTACTTTCTTTGATTTAGATGAGCAGGGAGTAAGATTTGTATTTGACCTTAACTTCCTTGGGACTTTATTGCCATCACAGGAATTCGCAAAAGATATGATAGGTAAAGAAGGCTGTAGTATAATAAACGTTTCTTCTATGAACGCATTTACTCCACTTACAAAGATACCTGCATATTCAGGTGCAAAGGCAGCTATATCAAACTTTACTCAATGGCTTGCAGTACATTTTGCAAAGGTAGGGATAAGAGTAAATGCTATAGCTCCTGGATTCCTTGTAACAGCTCAAAATGCTACTCTTTTAAAGAATCCCGATGGAAGTCTTACTGAGCGTTCACACAAAATATTAAATAGTACTCCAATGGGAAGATTCGGAGAACCTGAAGAGCTTATAGGAGCATTATTATTCCTAGTAAACGAATCTGCTTCTAGCTTTATAAATGGTGTAGTTCTTCCAATTGATGGTGGATTCTCAGCATATTCTGGAGTTTAGTAAAATTTATATTAATAAAAAGAAATAGAGTAGTAACCGTAAAATATCCTTGACATTGATTCTATTTTATTTCTCATTATACGTTAATTATAAATTATTTTAAATAATTTTTAAAATCTCTTATGTGTAATTTCCAATTTTCTGAACCTCTGGGATCCAAAAATTAGATGCCAGAGATTCAGAATTATCTACAAATAAAATAATATATAAAACCTAATCTTTAATTTTTATAAATATTTTTCTAAATCTTCAATACTTTCTAAATCAAAAATATCCATACCTATTACTTCTAATGTTTCTTCTGGTAATTTCTTTATTTTATCTTTATATTTTATTGGTAATTTATTAAATTTTTTCATTAATTGCTTTATTAAAAGTTCTGCTTTACCCTCTTCTCTTCCTTCTTCTCTTCCTTTTTTGATTCCCTCTTCTATTAGGCTTCTTCCTAACTCTGTCATTTTAATCTCCTCCCTAATCTCTATTTTTCTTAGCCTATTTTATTAATAGACTAAGAATATAAAAATAGATATTGCATAGATAGAGAATCAAGGATATATGTAATACCATATTTCCCATAAATACTAAGATAATCATTTGAAATACTATGTTTACTTATATAAAAGACATGTTCATAAGTATCTCTTATTTTTTCATCCTTATTTGCTGTTATTAAAAATTTATGTCCCTTTAAACTTTTAACAAACTCTAATGATAATTCTGCAAATTTTCCAGATGCTGATACATTAATTATTATATCTTCTTCCTTAAGAGATTTTAAAATATCACTTTTAGTAAAGGATGTTGAAACAACATGGACAATTTTAGATGCAAACATTAACTCTTGTTGAAATCTCATTATATCTCCACTAGTATTATTTGCACATAAAAATACTACATTAACATCTTTATGAATCAATTCACATAAATAGTTTATTTTTTCAGAATCTAATTGTTCATCTATATCTATAATCATATCCTTAATAAGATTTTTTATATGGTTTTTATAGCTCATATATCCTTTAATGTCTCTATATCTTAAGTTACTGGGAAATACTAATTTAGTTACAGAGTTTTTTAGCTCACTAAAATTATCATACCCTAGTCTAAGGCAAAATCTTCTAACTGCAGACCTAGATGTAAAGCATTCCTCTGTAATTTCTAAAATACTTATATTAGAAATTCTATATAAGTTTCTTAAAATATAATTTGCTAATACGTAATCAATGTTATCTAACTTTTCTGAATTTATTATTGATGATAAAGAATTTAACAGCCCTAAATTATTAATTTCCATATTATCCACCCCTATATGAATCTTTTAATAGTGTAAATATTTTATAATATGTTTTTATTAATTTTATCATAACTTAAAGCTGGAAACTAGATATTAACTAGCTTCCAGCTTTTAAAAGTTTTATTGGGTTGTGGAATTAATTAAAATCTTATCATCACTCTTAGACTTAATCTAATAGAGCGCTTTGTAGAAAAAATCCGTTAACTTTTTTTATTCAACTTTAAATTTTGCTGTTAATGCCCTATTCTTATTCAATAAGAATGGGCGGCAGTAAGCAGTTGCACTACTTGTTGGAATAATTTCTTCTGAAATATTAATTCCTAGTTCTTCCTTGATGTAAGCTCTGCGTTTCTGGATTCTATTCCATATTTCTGGATATTCCTTTTTTATTGCTTCTCGTAATATCTCATCAGCCAACATGACTCCACTTTCACAACTAATTCCTCCATATCCTGATACGGATGGAATGATATCAATTTGGAACAACATCCCACTCTTTAATACTTCTATAGAGTCTGGATACACTGGGGAAGCAAGCCATTCTTCATCGGCACATAGGTGCCCTGGATTTAATGACCATCCATACTGTGCTTTAGGAAGCACTTCTTCAATCTTATCATATAATTCTTTTCCACTCATGCCAATGTGAATTGTTTCTAACCAAGTCTTCACAGCATTGAAATAAGGAACTGCAACTTTTTCCAAGTAGTCTTTTTCATCTTCTGGTAATTCATCTTCGCAGGATACTGCATATCCTCCCCTGCTTTGTAATCCCCCCTTAAATCCTGTGGTAATAGAGATACGATCTCCTTTTTTTATTACTTTATTGCTTGGATATATGTTGGCTTTTTCAAAACGTTCTCCTGTTGCCATAATTGTTACAACATTATGGGGTTGTCCAAATGCAGCTAATTTTTCTGCAACTTGCATTTCTGTTTTTCCTTCATCAAATTCTTCCATGGTTTCTAATATGCAGTTTCCTGCAAGTGCAGCTCCAAATTCATAGTGTGCAAATTCATTGGCATTGTTTGTGGTACGTACACCATTTTCTCCAATGAATAAGTTTGTAGCATTAGAAATTTTTGATCCCTTGCAGATACTCTTTATTGCTTCTACTACAAAGTAAGGAATATCATATAATTCAGCATTATTATCAAATTTACTGGTAAAGTTCTTCCATCCTACTAAGCCAATATTTTTTGCTTTATCTAACTTACACTGTGCTAAAATTTCAGCTACGCTTTTATCTGTTTTCATTGGCTGGTTTGGCAATGAAAAATGAGGCATATGAACAGCTGTCACTTCAATTCTTGATTTTGATGCTTTATTCAAATTTTCATTTCCTAGTACCATATAAGCTTTGCCACAAGAATGAATTACTAATAACCCTTCTTCAAAGCGAGGCACAAAGCCACATAAGTATTCAAAATTGCCTCCATGCTCTAAATCAGCATAAATAACAATTGCTTCATAGCCATTATTCTTCATCTTTGCTAAAAGTTTTTCTTTCCTTTCCTTCATTGCTTCATCACTTAATACTACGGGTACAAGATTTTGTTCTAATTCTGGTATCTTTATTTCTTTTAATTGTATCATTTTATATTATCCTTTCTTATATATCTCGTGTATTTGCTTGTACACTGATTGATTTTAATTCTTTTATATATAGACTACATATTATCAATAGGGAACATTGGACGCATAATTCGTTTAAATGGCAGTTTTGCTGTATCCTGCAACGTTGCTCCTTGAGTTAATGACATAATGCTTAACTTTCCTTCTGCTTTTAATTCCGGGAAAATATATCCTTGTTTGACAATGATGATATCATAGTCTTTATAGTTAACCCCAGCAGCATTAAACTGATGTATTTCTACAAAAGGATGATTACTTCCTGAAATGATAATATCAATTGGTTTATCTTTAACACTAATAATAACACATTTTCCAAAGTTGCCCTCTGTTGTATAAGAGTAACCAGCTAAATATCCTTTAGCTTTCACTACAATGTCTAAATCTACCTTTTCAGATAGCTCATCCAAATTCATCCCTAAAGAAATTCTTGTTTCCTCTCCTTCTCCACATAGATCCAACCTAGCTAATGTTTCTGCATCATTTATACTTGCAAACAAAAACCTCTTGTTATTTGTATTATCAAGTGCTAATACCTGACGTAATATAAATGTATTACATCCTACAGCTCCAGATGTTACATTATCTCCAGAATCAGTAATGAATACAGGCTTGCCTTCAAATTCTATTGCCATTTTCATTGCTTCTTCTGGCTGTGCAGTTAACCCAGTATAATGAAATTCATGACGCCTATCCCATATATACTTAGCTAATTTATCTGCAATTTCATTTGCATATTCCTGGTCCTCTCCTGTTGCTGGGATGACAACAATTCCGCATCCTGCTACATCAGCATCATGACGAATATATCCTACATGCCAAGAGCAGCTTAATATTCTTGGATTTTCTTCTAATTCATCTAGATATTTATTAATAGATTTTACTGGTTCATCATCAGAAACGCTCTGCTCTCCACCTAAGATTATAGGTAATTTACGATACACTGGAATAATGTTTTCACGATTCTTCAACAGTGAAATCAATTTTTCACAAATAAACTCAATAGTTTCTTTAATATCTGTATGCGGAGAATTACGATAACTACGAATCAATGTTGTACTCTCTACATATTCTTTAGATAAGTTGCCATGAGGGTCACAAACCACTGCAATTGGTAAGTAAGGTCCAACTAATTTCCTAATCATCTTCATAATGTGATGATCGCCTGATCCTCCCTCCAGATCTTCTATTTCACTTGCTCCATGTAAGTGTAAGAGAATTCCATCAATTTCATGAATATGTTTTTTAACATCTTCCAAGATTCTATTTTCAATATACTCAAATGCAGTTTTTTCTAAAACACCGCCAGCTGACGCATCTGCATAAATTGAAGGGATGATTTCTATTCCTTCTTTCTCAAACACATCTTTACATTTCATCTCCCTAATGCAATCTTCTCCAAATAAAAGATTAAAATTTTCTAATTTACTTTTATAGGGAATATTTGCATTAGATTCAATAATAAATTTTGCAATCAATACTTTCATTACATCTCACCTCTTAAATACTGTTAGAATTATTTAGATAAACTTTTTATCATGTTTTATATTTCTGATGTATCTTTCACTAATTAATGGAGCTGTCACACAATTAAAAATTAAGAATACAAAATGAAAAGTTAATGAAAAAACTCCCTTAGGAGTTTTCAAAACTAAATTATTTTCAGTAATTTGGAACAAATTACATCAATAATTATCCATTTTTAATTATCAATTCTTAATTAGGCTGTCTATGCGACAGCCCCATTTTTATAATATTCTTCTATAATAAGGTAATCTTATTTACAAATTAATTTATTTTGCTTCTTTTGATTCTGTTTTTGAGACAATAATCTTATTTGATTCTGTTTTTGAAAGAATAAACTTACTTGCAATAAAAGATACGACGATTGCAATGATTGCTACAATTATAGCTAAAATTAAATTTCCCATACCACCATCATTATCAATAAAGAATAAGGCTGTTAATAAACCTGGGCATCCTCCCATAACAAAACTCTTTAATCCAAAGATACCAGCGGCTAAACCAGCACTTACAGCTCCAATTGCAGTACCAATTAATACTCTTGGTCTCATGATTAATGATCCATAAAATGCAGGCTCTGTAACTCCACAAAGTGCAGTCACTCCAAAGGAAGCAATCATACCTTTCTTACTTTTGTCATTTTTAATTGTTGTAGCTACCGCTAATGCACTTCCACCAATACATAAGTTAGATATGAATCCCATAACCATAACAACTGGATCATATCCAATTGTTGCAACGCTGTTAAATCCAATTGGCATAATAGCTTTATCTAGTCCTAACATAACCATATAAGGGTAAACTGCAGCGAATATTGGCATAGCAACTCCACCAATTGCGTTCATTAAAGCTGTAATTCCCATACCTACATATGTGCTTAATACTGTTCCTATAGGTCCTAAAACTATTAGTGTTATAGGAACCACAATTATCATTGTACATAATGGCTTTAAGAAATATTTTACTGTTTCAGGGATATATTTTTGTAAGAACTTATCCACAAAATACATTAATCCAATACCAAGCATAATTGGTAATACACTTCCTGTATATTCTACCATTGGAATATTAACTCCTAAGAAACTTAAGCCTTCTACACCACTAATATTTGAACTAACCAATAGCCCTCCTAAGAAAGCTCCCATAATTGGTTCCATCTTTAAACGTTTTGCCATTGTATATCCTATATACACTGGTAAGAAAGTAAATGCAGCACTAAAAATCGCACCCATAACCACTGCAGTACCAGAATCCATACCAACTCCAAAGTAATTAATTAATAAATTCCTAATTGAAAGAATCATTCCTCCTGTAATTAATGCTGGAACTATTGGCATAAATACTGCAGCCATGAAATTACCAAACTTATTCATATAATACATGAATTTCTTTTCCTCTGGTTCTTCTACTGAAACTGCCTCTTTATTACTTCCTTCTTTCCATCCTGATACATCCAAGAAGTCATTATATGCTTCATTAACATTTGGTCCAATAATAACCTGAATTTGTCCAGCTTTGCTTACAATACCTACAATATTTTCAATCCCTTTTAATGCTTCTTCATTTACAAGTTTCTTATTATTGTAGTGTAAACGTAGTCTCGTTGCGCAATGTTCAACATGATTTAAGTTTTCGATACCGCCAACATGTTCTAATACTTTTTTTGACATCTCAATATATTTCATTTTATTTTCCTCCATTATATATATTCTTTATTAAAATTTATCATTGCATTCTCATAGAAAAATTTTTTAATCATGTCAGTGTCATTGGCTAAATAGTTTTATTTTACTAAGCAATTTTATTTAATTCACAGTTCACAGTTTTTGGGATAAAGTAACTGGTATCAAGGAACAGGAAACAGATGTTAGATTTTTTAAAGCGAAATAATGAATAAATATATAAGCAAAAGCTTAATTTGTTTTTTAATACAATCTACCTTTTATCAATTAAATTCCGAGTTTTAAATGGCAAGCATTGAATGCTTAGTACTTGTTACCTGTTCCCTGTTACCTAAATTTTTATAAGTACCTTTTTATTAAATATTCTTTTTATTTTCTATAAGGTTCTTGTACCAATAGTAGCTTTCTTTTGGAATACGTTTATTGTCATTTTCAAAATCAACTCTAACAAGTCCATATCTTTTTCCGTAACCGTTAATCCAGCTATAAAGATCCATAGTAGACCACATATAATAGCCTTGTACGTTAACTCCTTCTTCTCTTGCTTTAAGCATATAATTAATAAATTCCTCACATAGTTCTATTCTTTCAGTATCTTTTACATAGCCATTATCGTCTGGTGTTTCATATTGTCCATGTCCATTTTCTGTGATATAAATTAATATATCTCCATACTTTTTCTTAATTTCCATAAGAGCATTATACATACATTTTGGATAAACTTCTCTTCCCCAAAGATTACGTCTAACATTAGGATCAAAAGAGCTTTCGAACATATCTTTTATACGAATTCCTTCTTTAGCTTTTGAGCCTGTCCCCTTATTATTGTGGAAAACTTCTGTTTCTCCTTCTGAATAATCTGTTACATATTGACGGTTATAAAGATTTAAACCAATATAATCTATTTTTCCTTTTTCAAAGTGCTCAACATCTTCCTTGTGAATAAAAGATTCATCAACTCTGTTATCTGCTAAAACCTTTTCCAACTCAGCAGGTAACTTACCTAATACTGCAGTATCTAAAACCATTCTGTTGTAGAAAATATCTGCTCTTAATCTTACTAATTCCTTTTCTTTTGTTTTAGGGTCTAGTTCTACGTTTCCATTATCATGAACCACACCTATTATTCCGTCCATTCCTAATTCCTTGTAGCTATTAACTGCCTTAGCACCTCCCAACATTAAGTTATAAAGAACTCTCCAAAAACGATTAAAATCTGCTCTGTAGTTTGGTGGATAGTTTCCTACTACATAACTACAGTAAGCATAATATCTTGGCTCGTTAATTGTGCACCAAATTTTAACTCTATCTCCAAAATTCTTAAAACACACCTTTGCATATTCATTAAATGCATCTGTAACGTCTCTATTTTCCCATCCACCAATCTTAGCCATTTCATTTGGAAGATCATAGTGGAATAATGTTATATTAGGGGTAACTCCCTTCTCTAAGCAATAATCGATAACATTATTGTAAAATTCAATTCCCTTTGGATTTACTTCTCCAACTCCTTGTGGAATTATCCTTGCCCATGAAATGGAGAATCTATAAGTATTTTGATTTCCTTCTGCCATTAAATCTATATCTTCTTTGTATTTATGATAAAAATCACTAGCAACATCACCATCTTCATTATGAATATTCAGTGGACTTTCATGATTGAAAATATCCCATTCATTTAAACCTTTCCCATCTTCATTCCAGCCTCCCTCACATTGATAAGCAGCTGTTGCTGATCCCCATAAAAACTCTTTATTATTTGTATATTTCACTTGTATCTCCTCCTTAAGCATTAATGTATGACCTCGTTTATATTTTCATTATAACAACTAAAAAAAATCCTTGTGGTTCAAAATGAGAACGATTTAATTTAATTCTTGTTCGTATACAGAAAAAGTATTTCGCATATAAAAAAGGTATTAAGACTAAAGCTTATAATTTCAAATCTTCTAGTCTTAATACCTTTTCTGTTTACAGTTTTCTGGACCTCAGAGGTTCATATACCAATGCTAAAAAAATAGCATCAATGGAAATTAGTAACCCATCAATAATATTAACAATAGAAGTCCTCCATATGTCATCATAATAAATACGAGTGATATGCCTATGAGAAAAGAACCTATCGTAACAGCGCCTTTTAATATGCTATTAAAGCAATAAATATCATCGTAAATAGAAAATGATTTTTATATATCCAATGAATATATTACATATAAGGTTTAATGAGTATAATCCAATATTTTAATTTGATCGCCCAAATCATTAGAAATTATATCCTTCATTCTCTTAGCAAAAGGACAAGGATATCCAATGGGATTCCCCCTTTGAATACAAGAAGCAAATGCTATTGTATCAGCTCCTCTTTTTACTAATTCCCTTGCTCTAAGTACAGATTTTTTACCAGGACATCCACCACAATTTATAAATCCAATTATTTCAATCTCCTCATCAATACCTTCAAAAACACCTTTTCTTTCACGTATAACTCTGAAATCATTAGTTCCTGGACAATAATCCTCTGTCTGCATACATCTAATAATACCTACTTTCATTTTTCCCTCCTTTTAGCTCATATTAACGCTACTCAGAGCTATAATCTAACAACATTGTTAAGCGATACCCCTTCATATATTGAGAAAATTCTAATTTTCTCTCGCCTTTACTGAAAATATTCTTTCAATAATTTAATTGTATTATCTATCTCTTGTTTCGTGGTATATCTACCTACACTAAAACGTATAGCTCCTAATGCAATTGCTCCTTCAATACCCATCGCCTTTAAAACTGGAGATATGATTTTCGATCCTGAATGACATGCAGAGCCAGTTGAAGCACATATTTCAGGGAGTGCTGCCAATATTTCACCGCCACTTTTTCCCACAAAACTAATGTTAAGAGTATTTGGCAATCGATTGACTTCATCACCATTGAGATGAATACTAACACCGAATACCTCCTTTAGTTTGTTGTAAAAATAATCTCTTATTTGAATCAAATCATTTTGATTCAAATGTTTCCTTGCCTGCACTGCAGCCTCTCCCAGAGCCACTATATAAGGTACATTTTCTGTACCAGCACGTCTGCTATTCTCTTGACTTGCACCATGAATAAATGATTCAATTTCAAGTCCATCACGAATAAACAAAGCTCCGATTCCTTTTGGAGCATATAGCTTATGACCAGCAATAGTCATAAAATCCACTTGCACTTTAGAAACATCAATATCAACTTTTCCAATTGACTGTGATGCATCTGTGTGAAACAAAATACCTCGCTCCCTACAAATTTCTCCTAATTCTCTAATTGGCTGTAATGTACCAACCTCATTATTAGAATGCATAATGCTAACCAAAATAGTATCCTCACGAATAGCACTTTTTAAATCTTCTGTACTAACAGCTCCTTGTTGGTTTACTGGAAGATAGGTAACTTCATAACCGTTTTTCTTTAAAAACGAAAGTGGTTCCATTATTGAAGGATGTTCAATACATGAAGTAATAATATGTTTGCCCTTATTCCTATAGGTGTAAGCAACTCCCTTGATTACAGCATTATTAGACTCACTGCCACAGCTTGTGAATAAAATCTCACTGTTTTTTGCACCAATCAGTTCTGATACCTGAGTTCTCGCTCTCTCAACTGCACGCTTTGCAGACTGTCCTAGCTCATAACTGTTGGATGGATTTCCAAATTCTACCTTAAAATGTGGAATCATAGCATGATATACATTTTTATCAATAGGCGTTGTTGCATTATAGTCCAGATAAATCATAAATTTTCCTCCTTACACAAATAATATTAATCAGTCAGTGATAAGTATATTTCCAACATAAATACAGTTTATAGATAATAGCTAGCTAAATTATTTATTTAGCCTCTCAGTACTTTTTAATTTAAGAAAAATCCTGATAGGGATAATGCTACTAATCCCATAAATACTTGTATGTCAATAACATATACGTCTAACAGATTTTTTGAAAGAACTTCCAAAGGAAATATACCACTCTCTTAAACCCTTTATATAACTACGACACATGTCATATTATTGACATGTGTCACACTCTTGGCTATTATTATATTATTAAATAAAATAGGTGTCAATCATACCGAAACAAGTATGACATATAGGAGGATCTTGTCATGTATAAAGGAAATAATCCCTCTGCAAAGCGTTCTCAGGAATGGATTGCACAATCTCTGATTTCTTTGATGCTAAAGAAATCATTCGAACAAATCACAATAAAAGAAATTATGGAAAACAGCGAATTAGCACGACAAACATTTTACCAGCTATTTGATTCAAAGGAAGATGTGTTGGAGTACTACATGGATATATTATTCTTAGACTATTTGGAACGCTGCAATTTTAAAATCATAGATAATTTATGTGAGGCAGCCAAATTATTTTTTCAATTTTTTAATGAAAATACACTTTTTGTTGAATCACTAAAACAAAACAATAAAACCTGTATCTTACAGAAAAAATGTCAGGAATACTTACAGAATGATCATTTTTTAAAATTTATTCAAACTGGAGTTCATAATTCAGAGGAGAAGACATTTGCTTCAGCTTTTGTAACTGCTGGACTTATTGGCATGCTAGTGTACTGGTTTGATACTGATAAATCTATGAGTACCGAAGAACTCGCACGTCTTGTTTGCAGAATCACCAATACAGAGGAATAATATATCTTTATAGATATACTACATAAATTAAATAAAATTGTTATACAACTTATTTTTTACATTTAAATATGTTGACCCCACTTAGCTCCAAACCATCTCAACCTTACATATGTCCACTTGAAAACTGAAGGAAGAATTATAAAAGTTATTTACAGGATAATCTTTTTATAATTTTCTCATAAAGAGGTGCAAACAACAATAGAGCTGCATCAAATTTTAATGCAGCCCTTATTATTATATAATTTATATTAACTTTCTAATCTTATTAACAACTAAAGTTCCTCTCCATTTGAAGCAATGACTTTCTTATACCAATAAAAACTCTTCTTTTTATATCTATTTAGAGTTCCATTACCTTCATTATCTTTATCTACATAAATAAAACCATAACGTTTTTTCATTTCCCCTGTTGATGCACTTACTAAATCTATACATCCCCAAGGAGTGTACCCCATTAAGTCAACACCGTCTTTAACAGCTTCTTTCATGGCTTTAATATGTTCTCTTAAATATTCAATACGATATTCATCGTGAACTTTACCATTTACTAATTCATCTGGGGTTCCTAAGCCATTCTCAACAACCATTAGTGGTATTTCATATCTTCCATAAAGTTCATTAAGAAAGTTTCTTAGGCCAAGTGGATCAATTGACCATCCATATTCACTTTTTTTCAAATACGGATTTGGTAATCCCATAAATAGATTCTCAGCTTTTAACTCTGCTTTCTTTTCAATAGTTGCAGTCATTGTTGAATAATAACTAAAACTTATGAAGTCTACGGTTCCTTGTGTAAGAATCTCCTCATCCTCTTTTCCAATATTAACACTTATTTGATTATCTGCAAAATAACGTTTTGCAAAATGTGGATAGTGTCCTCTTACTTGTACATCTCCGCAAAGATAATGCATTAATTGATTTTTTTGTAAAGCTTCAAAGGCATCTTCTGGGCTACAGGTATAAGGATAGCACATATGACTAGATATCATATTTCCAAATTTGAAATTCTCATTTATTTCTCTTCCTTTTTTTACTGCTATAGCACTGGCTACAAGTTGATTATGTAGAGCTTGAAATCTTTTTGATTTTTTTTCAGGGGTTTCGTTTCTTGACCCATAAATCACTTGTCCATCTTCAAGATTAAAGGCAAGACTTAAGAAGGCTCCATAAGACTGTGTACCTCCATTAATTTCATTAAATGTTAGCCAATACTTTACAAGATCTTTATATTCATTAAATACAGTTTCACTATATTTAACAAAGCAATCAATCATTTCTCTAGAAGACCATCCATCATACTTCTTTGTTAGGTAATATGGGCTCTCATAATGAGATAACGTAACAATTGGTTCAATACTATATTTCTTACATTCTTCGAAAACACTCCTGTAATAGTCAAGTCCAGCTTGATTAGGCTTATCCTCAATTCCATTTGGATATATACGAGTCCAGTTAATACTCATTCTGTATGCTTTAAATCCCATTTCAGCAAATAAAGCTATATCTTCTTTATAATGATGATAAAAATCTATTGCCTCATGAGAAGGATATTGTACGTTTGGTCTAATTTCTTCTGTCAATGTCCTAAATTGATTCTTTGAACCAGCTGTCACATGATCTGCAACACTTTCACCTTTTCCATCGATGTTCCACGCTCCTTCACATTGATTGGCTGCAGTAGCTCCACCCCATAAAAAGTTTTTTGGAAATCCTTTATTCATATTATTATCTCCTCTTTTCTCACATATTCTTCAGTAACTTCTTCTATATACTATTTATATAGTTACTTTCCTTAAAATATATAAGATAGGAAACTTTATTTTCCTACCTTATATACTTTAACTCTTTAAATAGCTTCAGCCGCTACTTTTCCTTCTTCTTCCAAAGCGTCCTTGTCAGCTTTCTTAAAGAATGGATAGTAAATTAAGAAGCTTATAACAACTAATACAATTTGGAACACAGCTACTTGCCATCCGCCTTCAAGAAATCCTCTTACACCAATTGGAGTGCCAACAGGAGTGCCAATTCCACGTAATTTAGGAATAATTCCAACATATGTTGCTATAATAGCTAATATAGAATTTAGTAAAGGGGCTGCTACTAGTGGAATTAAAAATCTTGTATTAAGAACCATTGGTAATCCAAACATTAGAGGTTCATTAATTCCTAAAAGTCCTGGAAGTATTGTTAATTTTCCTAAGGTTTTATAACGTTTGGATTGTGCAAATATTAGTGCAATTGCAAGCCCAATTGTAGCTCCTGATCCACCTAAATTTGTATATACTGAAAGAAATGATCCACCAGCAATTACATTAGGTAACTCTGCTCCATTTTGGAATGCAGTTAAATTTTCTACTCTCATTGTAGTCCATATTACAGTCATAACACTATTTACAACCATTCCCCCATGAACTCCAAGGAACCAAAACATACTTATTGCAAAAGTACAAATTAAATATGCTATCCATCCACCACCTAAATGTGTTAAAGGAACTTGAACTAAAGTATATATAAACTTATGAATGTTACCATATTGTGTAGCACCAAATGCTCCTCTTATACATAACATTAGAATTGTAATTATTATTCCTGGCACTATAGATGCAAATGCTTTTTCTATAGTTGGAGGAACTCCTTTAGGCATCTTAATGTAGAATTCTTTTTCTATTATAAAAACATAAATTCTACCAACAACTAATCCTATAAGCATTGCTACAAAAATACCTGCTGCACCTAACCAAGTTACTGGTAAACTTGTGATTGCAGCTCTACCTTCACCCGTAGTCATCATTGGTGTTACAACTAAGAAACTCATTAATGACAATAATCCTGCTGAGAAACCATCTTGCTTAAAAGATTTTACTAATGCATTAGTTACTGCAAATGCAACATAAAGAGAAATTAAATTCGTAGTAACAGATGCTGGAATACTAGTCACTGTTTTTAATCCTGTACTAGTTAAGAAGTTTTGATATGCAGGTATATTTATACTATCCACTAACGAGAATAAAGCACCTGCAATAAGTACTCCCATTGCTGAACCTAATCCATTTGATATACTATTTATATATTTATTACTTTGAACTTTACTTGCAACTTTTTGTATTTTCACACGAAAATTTTGTGTATTTCCCATTTTAGTATCCTCCTTAAACTCCCATTAATTTTAATGCTGTATTTAGTACTTTTTCTCCATCCATCATTCCATAATCCATCATATCTATTACTGTTACAGGTACACTTGATCCTACTTTCTTCTTAACGTCATCCTCTGCATGACCCATTTGTGGTCCAAGCATAACAATATCCACTGGAAGATAGTTTTCTAAAGAACCTTCTCCACAAGCATCTATAACTATGTCCAGTCCTTTACTTAAAGCTGCTTCTTTCATTTTTTCTACAAGCATACTTGTAGAAAATCCTCCTGCACAAGCTAGTAATATCTTCTTAGTCATTATTTATCATTCCCTTCAATTTTTCTTCTAGTTCCCTTCTCTTTTTACATTCTTCTATTAATTCAATTGATAACTCTTTTACAGTTATAGCATTCATTAAATGATCTTGTGCATGCACCATTAATAATGTTATTTCATTTTTTTCACCACGGATTTCAGCTTGAATAAGTGATGTTTGTACATTGTGAGCCTTCTCTAAAGCTTTTTCAGCTCTTTTAATTAATTCATCTGCTTCTTCTATCTGTCCATTTCTAGCACATCTTACAGCCTTTAGACATGAACTTCTAGCATCTCCTCCATTTACTATAATATCCATTATGTCTGCTTCTCTTTGCAATTTTTATGTCCTCCCCTTATCTTATTATTCTTTCTAACTCTATTTTAAATTGATCAAAATCCTTTGCATTTATCAATCTTTCAAGAAGACGATTATCCTCCATAATAAGCAGTAATAAACGGCTTATCTCTCTATGGAGAAATAGGTGTCCTTGCTGCAAGTTAATTAGAAAAACAATCTGTACCCCTCTTCCTTGCCACTCAAAAGATTTATCATATACTGCAACACTTACAATATCCTTTACTGCCTCTAGTTTTAAAGCATGAGGACCTGCAACTCCATTTTTATAAATAGTAGTAAATTTTCGTTCTCTTTCTAAAACTGATTTATCAAAGCCTTCTACTGCATATCCACTTTTAATAAGATCTTTAGATTGTATTTTTAATAATTCTTCATAATCTGTTGTACTATTTCTATAATAAAATTTCTCTGAAAACAACTCTATTATATTTGGTACACTGTTGGATATAGGCTGTTTATAAATAGGCAATGATACTATTTCCTTTATACGTTTTATTTCAGAATCATCTAATAATTGCTTTATATGAATTATTGGTATCTTATTAAGCTCTTTACTAATAGGTATTGTGGTGAGAAATAAATCTGGCGGTTCATTTTCAAATTTATCAAGTTCATTTACCGAAGAAGTTACTACAATTGCCTTAGGAAATATTGCTTCTAATTTTAATCTTAAAAGCTGTGCACTTCCGCCTCCAGTAGTACATATAACTACAATTCTCTTGTACTGTTCTAAAGATTTATTTTTTATCCTCTCAAAGTGAGTAGCAAAATGAAGTGCTAAATAACCAACTTCATCTATAGTAAGTTTAAAACCATACCTTTTTTCAATATGTTCACTAAATCTAAAAGCTATAACAAATATATTGGCATACTTACTATATACCTCATCAATTAGTGGATTTTCTAGCTGCAAATTATGATACATTCTGTTTAATAAAGGAAACATGTGCAAAAGTAATGCACCTTTTAGCTCCTCATCATTACAAAAGTTAGTTAAAAATTCATCATCTATTTGCTTAAGTATATATCCTATTTCATTCAATAACTTCTGCTTATCCTTTTCTTCGAGATTTCCAGCCGTAGCTTTTCCTGATATGTGTACAGCTAGTAATCTTATTTCTGATTCAGGTAAAGTTATACCATATGTTTTCTTAATCCACTCAGCTATTGCTAAAGCCACTTGGTCATAAACTTTATCTGGTTTCTTATCCATTACTTTATGATTTGACACATAATTATTAGTTCTAGCTCTGAATACTAAAATTTTAATGTGATTTAATACGTTTTCTAAAGCAACATCACTTATCTTTAAATCTTTTTCATATAAATCCTCAGTAAGAAGTTTTCTTAATTCCTTTAAATTAAAAGAATTACTAAATTCATAAAAGTCTTGAGTTGGCTCTAGATATAAATCAGAATTCAAAACAAACTCTGAAAAAGCTCTCCTATAATTTCTTTCATCTCCAATAACTTTTAATCCGTAATGTGCTTTCTTTTCTAACAATAATCCATTTTCATTTATTATTTCTTCAATCTTTTTTAAATCTCTTAGGATTGTTGCTCTACTTATTTCCATTCTTTCTGATAGCTGTTCAGTAGTAAAATATCCTTTGGTTTGAAAAATATAAAATAATAGCATTTTTAATCTTTGACTTGAATTATATATATCTGCTTCTGATTTAGTTTCCTTATCAAGATATATATTTAATTTCTTTTCATCTGTTATTGAAAGATAATATCCCTCCTTTTTTATTAATTCAATTCTAAATCCATTCTTCTGACCAATATCATTAGAATCTCTAATAAGCTTTCTTATAGAGCTCTCTGAAAGATTCATTTCTTTAGTTAAAAAGGATTTTGGTACTATTTTCTTATCTTTCATTAGAATTTCTAATAAAATTTTTGTCCTCATAAGTTTTCCACCTCGTAACTTTTTCTGAGCTCCTTACAACTCAATTTTAACTAACTAATATAGTAAAGAAAATATTCATTATTATCAACTTAAGTGTTAATAATGATATGATTCCCTTTTTCTCTTTACATAATAAAAATTAAAACTACGCCCATCCTAAAAGCTTTTTCTCTAAGATATCATAATCATAATCACGACCTTTAAAATTATTAAATCTTAATTTCTTAGGCTCTCTGTAATTTTCATAGCTTTTGTTCTTTTTATCTTGTTTTATAATATTTTGATTTAAATAAATTTCAAACTTATCTCCAAATAAAGTTTTTGGGTTTAAGTACTGCTCAAATTCAGTATCTTTCCAAGTCTTAACCTTTTTATCAACAACAATTTTAAAGTCATCAACACTATAGCCTTCTTCAAGCTTATTATTAATTAACATTATGGTAATCTTATTATTTTCTTTATACATAGTTCCAAGTTTTGAATTTAGGTATTCAAGTATTTCATTAACTTCTCTTTTATATTTATATATATTAGTGTCTATAGTAGATGAGTTATTTAATAGATTAGTCTTTGTTGAACATTTTAATGTACTACCCTTGGACATTTCTGTAGATACCCCATTATCATTTTCATGATGAACCTCATCACAATTACGTTTTTCCTCTACTAAATTACTGCTAGAGCCATCATTTTTAAGGACACCATGGACATTATTTTTATCACTATTTTTAATATTCTCATCATCAGCATCTTTAAAGTCTTCATAAAACTTTTCACCTAATTTAAAGTAAGAAAAAGTGCCTCCTTCTTTTTTGGTATAATGATTTAATATTCCTAAATCTCTTAATTTAAGCATTCTAGCCATAATTGATCTTTTTTCTAAAGCTAAATAAGGCATTTCATTAGCAAAACTTTGATAGCTAACCCAGTAATACTTTTCTCCTTCAATAATCTCACAATTCATTCTCCCACTATCTTTAAAGTCAATAAAGTACCTAAGAATAGCTACATCCTTTATATCTAAATTTAACTTTTTAATCATAGAAACTGAAAATCCTAAAAATGAATATTGCATAAACCTTTTCCCCCTAAAATAAATACTTTGTACTTCAATTAATAAATACCCCTGAGTTTTATTTTTTGAGAAAAATATTTTTAAAATTAAAAGTAGAGAAATTTAAAAGAGTGTCCAAACTGGACACCCTTTAGTAAGTTAAATATAAATATTTTTAATTTTTTAGTTATAAGTCTATATTTTATTATTGAACTTACTATTTTTCATCTGAAGATGCTTTCTTTTTATTAAATATAAAGAAGGCTCCTCCTCCTAATAATAGTAAAGCAATTAATATACCTATCATAGGATTATTTCCGCCTGTTTCTGGTAAATTGCTGCTTTGTTCTCCAGTTTGTGGCTTATTTGTATCTTTTGGTTCTTCCGGTTTTGGTGATGGTTGTTCTGTCTTAAGTTTTAGATTATCAATAGCTTTTTCTAAGACTACTACAGCATCATCCACCTCTTCTTGAGTAGCTTCTTCATTATTTAGAATAACTTTCACCTCATTTAAGTGTAGATTAAATACCTTAACACTTTCTGTAGTATATTTAGATGTATCTATTGCTTCAGCTTTATTTATTAATTCTTGAAGCTTAGCTTTATCAGGTATTAATCTTAAATCAAGATAGGCTTTAATTAAACTATTATAAGCTTCATTTACTTGTTCTTGAGTAGCTTCATTATTATTTAAAACATCCTTAGCATTAGCCAGTGCTGAATTAAACTTATTAATGCTTCCTGTAGTATATTTAGATAAATCTACAGTTTCAAAATCAGCAACTAATTCTCTAAGCTTAACTTTATCTGCTGTTAATTCTAAATCAACAAATGCCTTATTTAAGCTTTCATAAGTTTTAGCTACTTCTTCTTCCATTGCATTTTCATCTGCTATTACGGCATTAGCTTTTTCGAGTTCAATTTGTAATGCAGACCAAGTTGAAGTTGTATATTTACATTCATCTAAAGCATTTATTATTTCAACAAGTTTTATAAGTTCAGTCTTATCACCTTTTGTAAAGCCTAGCATATGAATTAAATTAATTAATTTATTTGAAGCAACATCTACTTGAGCTTGTGTAGCATTTTCATTTGCTAAAACAGTTTTAGCTTCACTTAATGCTTCTTCAAATTTTGCCCTTACTAATGGCACAACATTTTCAAATTCTTCTTTTTCTTTTTCAGCTTCAGCATATTCTATAGCCACTGTTAACATTGTTTTGTCAACTTCTACTGGAGTTTCAGCTTCTTCTAAAGCTTCAATAGCTGAATTTATATTATTCTTTGCATTTTCTATTTCTTCTACAGTTGCATTTAATTTTATTAAAACAGCTTTAGCTTCTAAAATTCTACTTTCTAAAGCGGTCCATGATTCTACAGTATATTCTTCTTTTACTAAATCACTTGTTTCAGCAATAGCATCAACTAAACTTAATGTTGATAATTGTACATTTCCCTTTATAACTCTTACATCATCAACATATCCATTAAATGCCTTAGTTTGGCTTCCAATTCTAGTTAATGGTAGATTAAAAGTAGCATGAATTTTTCCTGCTCCATTGGCAGTTTCTCCAATTGTTTGAACTAAATTACCATTCACATATAATGAGGTTTGATCTTTAACATTTTTAATTGCTAATTCAACCCATTCATTATCTGGTAATTTGTAATTAAAGGAATAATCTCTGCCATCTCTAGAAAATCCAACACTTCCAGTTCCTACTTGAACAGCCTTTACTGCACCTTCTTCTGATTCAAATAAAATTTGTTCAGAGTTATCACCAGCATTTTTCTTAACTTTGAATTGTAATACACTTCCCATTCCAATATCATTTAATTCTGTTTCTGCATAACTTTCATTTCCATTTAACTTCAATGCATTTCTTCCATCTACTTTTTCTATAGATGAATTTGCTTTAGCTACTATATCATATCCATTTCCTGATGCATCCTTATCATCATCTAAACCTAAATTTAATACATCATTAGTTTTAGTATCAACTTTATTAGTCATATTAGTATTTGGTGCTTCACCTATTTCATCTGCTTTAGCTTCAAGTTGATTAAAAGTTAAATCCTTTCCATCTCCCCATAGCTTAGAGCTATATGCTGGTAATGCATCAATGAAACGATCATATATATCATACTCAATCATACCATTGTCTTTTTTATCAATCATATCATTCCAAACAGCAAAAGCAGATCCCAACATTTGTTCATGTCCTGCTGGTATTGGAGTTCCCCCCATAGCATTAGGCTGCCAGTTATTATATAAATAACTCTTGTTTAAATAATCATAATAATAACCTGCTCCTGGAACAATATATAAAGTTCCATCTATCATGTTAATTAAATCATATCCAGACTTAAACATTTCATTAGGATTTGCCCATCCTGAATTCCAAATATTCATTTGAACATTTTCTGAGCGTACAGGTGTAGTTCCTGGTCTTGCTGTTAAACTTCCCCATAAACGTACTGTACGATCTTTTTCATCTTGAATATATCCTAATAAATCATCTGTAAATTTTCTAAACTGTTCTGTATATTTTGCATCATATTCATCTGTTCCTATATTTACAACTGTTTCACTATCAAATACTGGGTTTTCTCCATCTAGATATTCATCCCATAATCCTTTAACAAATTCTAATGTTCCTGATTTAGTAACATCTAAGTGGTCTGCTTGACGACCTACATTTCCCATTTTTAAATCAGGACGTACTTTAGTAAATGGTAGGGAATGAGCTGGCGTATCAAATTCAGGAACTATATTTACTCCTATTTCTCTTGAATCTTGAATAAAGTTTCTAAATTCTGCTTTAGTATAGAATGTATCTGTACTTGTTAAATCTGCCTTATTTAAGCCATTATTTCCGCCTGCTTTTATGTCCGATTCTAGACGGAATCCTGAATAAGCATTCATTGGATCTTGCCCACTATTTGAATAATCTTCTAAAAAGATATAATTGTCATTTAGATGAACTTGGAAATCATTCATTTTATACCAAGACATTGTTTTAGCAGTTTCATATAAATATTCTAGTGAAAATGGCTTTCTACCAACATCTAACATAAAACCACGAACTTCATATTTAGGGTAATCTCTTACTATACCTTGAGGAATAATTGTTTTATTTTGTTTTAATATTTGTAAGATACTTCTAGTAGCCCAAAATGCTCCAGTGCTATCTTTTGCTTCTATTCTTATAAAATCAGAGATAGTCATTAAATGTCCTTCTTTTCCTAATCCTTCATCTTCTGTATTTAGTGTGAAATAGAAATCTCCTGCTTTAGAATCAGTTGATTCTACAACACTTATTTCTTTATTAACTATATCTTTATAATCTTCAGCAAAAGTATTTGCCATCTTACTTAATTCATTTTTATATGCTGGGTCAATTACAATTCTACTAGAATCATTAACTTCAAAATTTCCACTTAAACCTAACCATTCTCTTATTTCTGGAATTACTACAGGCTTTACATTTGCATCTGGCTCTGATGTATATTTACCTGGAACATTTACTTCAATTGAATCTGTAAATGCTTTTTCATTTCCTTTTGAAACTTCAAATGTAACTGTAACCTTAGTATTAACTATAGGCTTATAAATTGTTAAGTCTCTACCAATTATTTGCTCATAATCAGCTCCAACAAATTTAATATCAAAACCATCTGGTACCGTAGGCATGGTTAACTTTTCATCATTTGCACCTATTGTAGGTACTGTAATAGTTTTTACAACATCTTGAATTGTATCTTCTATTATTCCAGGATATACTGAAAACTCCTCAACAGAAACGTTATTCCACTCTACCCCTCCTGATACTTGATCACTTAATGCATGTGACTTAATTAATAATCTAATGTATCTTCCTTCAACTGTATTATCTAATACAATTTTATCATTAACATATTTAGGATGTGAATTAATTGACTTAACAGTTGTCCAAGTTGAATCGTTATCAGAAATTTGAATTTCATAGTTTGTTGCATTTCTTCTTTCCCAATCGATTACTACTGTTTTTATTTGACTCTTCTTTCCTAAATCTACTCTTAACCATTCTTCATTGCTTCTTACAGCACTTGCCCAACGGCTACTTTTTCCTTTTGCTCCATCAACAGCTTTATTTGGTGTAAGAGTACTTGCTTCTATACTAGATGCAGTTGCTGGTTTATTTAATGCTATATTTGTTGTAGGATCAACTTCTTCATCTTCTTCAACTAAATCACCAATAATCTCAAATTCATATAGTGAAACTGATGGCCAATTTAATACACCTCCATCATATCCATATATAGATAGCTTTACATATCTTCCACTAACAGTATTATTTAATTTTATATTAGTTTTTAAATCTGTAATATTGGTATTATCTGATTTATTATACACCTCTGTAAAATCAGAATTGTTGTTTGATACTTTAATACTAAAATTTTTAATATTGGCTCTTTCCCATTCAATATTAAATTCATCAAAAGTTTTTTCTGCTTTTAAATCTACTGTCAAAACTCTTTCTACTGTCCCCATATCAGTAGCCCACCTTGATTGATTTGCTTTAGCTGCATCACGATTAACAATGCCATCAATTGTTTTATCAGGGCCCCATACATTCTCTTGTCCAGCTTCTGTGTTGCTAGCTGTAGCACTTCCACCTAAAGCAAAGTTTACACGTTGCTTTTCTGATGTTGTTTCAGCTTTTACTTTAACAGCTATAGGTATGTTTAAAAAAATGAAAGTAAATAAAGTAAATAGTGATAGTAATGATCTGAACTTTTTTTTCATATTATCCTCCTTAACTATATATTTTATTTATGTTAAAAATTTAAGTTCATTTAATTACTTATAAATTTATTAAAGCTACATTTCCTTTTCCATTATATACCATAAATTTTGTATTAAAAGTATTTTTACCCCCATAGAAAACATCTTCGCAACTTATTATAATTTTTCCCAAATATAACTAAAAAGAGTGCCCAAATTTGGACACTCTTCATATTAACTTTTTATATAATTAAGAGGTGTGCTTACTATATTTTTTATTGTATTTCTTCATTAAAAGTGTTCCAGCTATAATTAATAGGACTGATGCTACCATAATATATATAACTGATTCATCTCCAGTCTGCGGTAAATTATTTCCATTGTCTATAGTATTTGTATTTCCATTATTATTACTGTTACTGCCATTATTATTATTATTGTTGTTGTTTCCACTATTATCATTATTACCATTGTTATTATTTTCTTCAGTAGAATTTCCTATTTTCTTTACTACTATAATTCTTGATACTATTTCTGTATTTCCAGCATTATCAGATACTTTATAGGTAATTGTGTATTCTCCTTCTTTTGCTGTATCAATAGTTCCTAATACAATTATTTTAGAAGTTAAATCTCCATCTCTATCATCATTTGCACTTACTCCATCCATAGGATCAAAATCAGTACCTAATTTAACTAAATTATTTCCTGGTAATTTTATAATTGGTTTTGCAATATCTTTATCTACTGTAAAGTAGTTTACATCGGTTCTTGCTAATCCACCAAATTCATCTGTAACTTCTGCATACCAACCATATACACCATTTTCTGCATTCTTTAATGTATAAGCTATATTACTATCATTAGTAACATTATTTACTGTTCCAAGCACTTCATCACTATAGACATTTACATTTAAGTCAGTTGTTTCAATTGTCTTTTGGCTTGACTTTATACCTAAATCGGAAAAGGATATTTCAAAGTCTTCTTCTCCTAAAATAGTATCTGCACCTGTAACTGTATCTTTTGCATTGTAATCATCTAAGGAAGGAGAATAAGTTCTAAATAAAACTTTCTCACCCTTTAAATCAAAATGCATTAATCTCATATATCCCATACCACCTTCAGGTAGCCCTTGATAATCAAATAACATTTGATAAACTTTTCTATCATTCACTCCATCGCCATCATCATCAAATTCATTTATTATTGTTTGTGCATTATGATAATGTCCTGAGAAAACCATACATACATTTGAATTCTTAGAAACTACTCCATTAAAAATTCTTTGTGGCTCTTCTCCAAGTCCTCCACTTGCAAGTAAATATTCATGAAAGTTTAAAATAGCTTTTCTTTCTGGATATTTCTTAAGGATATTATTCATCCACTCTATTTCTTCATCACCAACTCCCCAACCTACATACATCATTATAAAGTCAATTCCACCTACAGTTATTAAATCATAATGAGCTCTATTATTCTTATAACTTTCTCCATACCATGGATTTTTTTCAAATCTACTTTGTCCAAAGTAAGTACTGTAATTTGTATAATCTTGTGTTAAATGATCCACATCATGATTACCTGCAAGGACTCCATAAGGTAAGCTAGCATCATCCAACTTTTTATAAGCTGCATCTGCATTTTCCCACTGAGAAATCATTTCTGCATCATCTATAATATCTCCATCATGAAATAAATATTGTATATTCATTCTTGGTCTATTTGCAAGTATCCAATCATGTATGTTTAATTGATGTTCATACTTTCCAACAATATTAGGATTATCTGCTGTATCTTCATTATAATATTGTGTATCACTTTCAATAGCAAAAGTAAAATCATAAGAATTTCTATCTATATCATTTTCATTACTTGTTTTAATATTAGGATTTGTAGAAGGAACAGCTGGAGTACCTTCTTCATATTGTGTTGGAGTATATCCTTCTCCATTTTGAACCATAACTTTTACTTTGTTATCCTTTAAATGTTCCTTTAAAGAAATTGATCCAGTTAATTTTATTTCATCTTTATTTTCTTCCATCTCTGCCTTAACAGCATCAAAAGCACCTGTTTTATAATTATATACATACATTTTTGTCTTTAAATTATTTGCTTTTCCCTTCCAATCCACTTGAATTATAGAATTTTCATTTACTTTATCACTTAACTCTATATCAAATTCTTCATAAGGAAATCCATTATTAGAGTTTTCGCCAAATGCTTGTCCACCACTTCCTGAAGTCTGGCTAACTCCGTTTGTTTTAGATATATTGTAATCCCCTAAAATATATCTTTCTCCTCTTTTAAAAGCTACACTCATAATATCATTTGTACTATCCTTTGCTTCTATTGAAAATATTGGGTCTGAATTTAATATTGCTCCAGCACCTGGCTTAATTTCTAAACCTAATTTTGCATTTTCTTCTGGAATAATAAATTTAACTTCTTTTGTATATTCATTGTTACAGTTATCAATTGCATTAATTGTAAAATTATGGACCCCAGGGGTTAACTCTAATGATCTAAAAGTATATGGCAATTCAATCTTTTTGCCATCTAATTTTACTGTTGTAGATTTAACTCCAGAGAGTTTATCAATGAAATCTACATTAATTTCATTTGTTCCTTTGTATATTTGATTGTCTTTAATATTTGTTATTATTTCAGGTGCAGTATTATCTACAATAAACTTAACATCTTTACTTTCATTAGATAAATTTAATTTACCAGTTAACATATGCTCCCCATCTGTAAGCTTTGTGGTATCTATTTTATATCTTATTGCATTAAATAAATCATCACTTGGTGTAAATATAGCATTTAATATTTCAATCTTTCCTGCTGAATCTCCCATTTTTATTACTTCTTCTGGATTCTCAAATCCTTGTGGACGTAATATACTTCCATCTGGTAATATCAATCTAATATTTTTAACAACAAAGTCATCATTATTTTCCCAGTTATGCTCTAATGGATTTGCCTTATTACCTGCATGAATATCAATTTGAATTTTTTCACCCTTATTAAAATAAATTGGATCTACATCATAAGCTACCGTATCCCAGTTATCATAAGTTCCTTCATTGAATATTCCAAGTACAGTATCGCCAATTGCAACTGCATTTTTAAAAAAGGTATCTGTGTCTTTAATATCAACTACTATTTTAGCCTTATTTTCTATAGATGGAATAGCTTCAAAAGTTTTATCTTCTCCATCTAGGAAAAGCTTATCCCCAGTTGTTATTAGATTATCTATCTTAGATAAATACTTATTTTCATCTATATTAAATTTAATATTTGAAGTATCAACTTCAATATTTGTAATCCTATTAACTTTAGTTTTTACTATTTTAAATCCATCACTAACTTCAAAATAATAATCAAAGTAAGCTTTTCCTATTAAATCATATTTATAAATTTCCTTTGAAAATATGTCTCCATCACCTTTTAATAAATTATATGTTTCATAATCATTCATCTTATTATTTTTATAACTTAATTTAACTGTTTTAATATTAGTTTCATTAGAACTTGCCTTTACTTTAAAGGTTAAACCATCTTCAATAGTAAAGTTTCCAGCTGTTATATCCTCTGTTACTGATTCGTTTTGTGGAATAGTGATATTAGCTTGTACAGGTTTATCGCTATCTTTAACAATACCTGGATCAGGATCTGATTTATTAGTAGTCATAATACTTTTACTACTACTTTCATCATATCGATACTTTATTGATTTGTCTGCTGATGTATCTTTTACCCCATTCATATTATAAGAGATAAAATCAACTTGCTCTTTTATACTGGTAGTAAGTCTAAGAGCCCTTGCCCCACTATTTGCCATTCCCCCATTGTATAGTTCAAATAAATTTACATTTAGTTCTAAATTAGTCTTAAAATTATTATTAAAATCCTCTACTGTTAGTTGATTATTATTACCATTTTTTATCCAAAAAACTATGGTTGCTTTAGGTTGAATTTTAATATCTTTATTAATATCTACCCATAATGTATCACTAGCATCTCCATTATCAGGATAGTTATAATATAACTTATAGTCATTTAAGTTTAATTCTACATTTGAATTATTATAAACTTCTATAAATTCATAAGCATCAGAGCCATTAACATTTTTAGAGTCTGGTAATATTTCTGAAATTAATAACTCTGGAATTTGAATTTCATTTATTTTAACATTTTCTTCAGCTATATATTCTGTTGCTAATAATGTCTTTGTGCTTGCTGCCATAACCTCCATTGGTTTTACAAGCATTAGAGTTGTTAACCCTAAAGAAAGTAACTTACTTTTATATAGTTTTTTTCTAATCATAATATCCTCCCTTAATATACTGTTATCACAGTTCTAAAACTCTACCTGTGGAAAAGTATATCATAGGAGAAATTTACCTAATATCACACCAATGTAAATTAGTGTAAATCTTTATTAACAATAACTATAAATTCTTAACTTTCTTTAAATATTTTTAACTTTACTATTTTTTATTCTTATTTTTAATATATTAAAATAGCTATAGTTCTAAAACTATAGCCATTTTTGTATTTTTTATATGTTAATGTTTTCTTTTTCTTAATATAAACCCTGCACTAACAAACAATGCTGCAAGACCTGACAATGCAAGTGTTGAAGTTCCACCAGTTAAAGGTAATTTATCATTCTCTTTAACCACAAGCTGATCTATTGCAGCTTGTAATTTAATTATGACTTCATCAATTTCTTTTTGTTTTGAATCTTTATTTTCATTTACTTTTCTAGCTTCATTTAATACTGCTTCAAAAATACTCCAACTTTCTTTCGTGTAATCTTTTGAAGATATTTTTGTTGCTTCTTTTATTATTTTCTCAAGTTCTACCCTAGAAACCTTTTCGAGTTTACTTATAGAATCTTTCAAATCTGAAAATGCTTTATCAATAATATCTTGAGTATCATTATTTGAAACACCTTCTGCCGCTGCCAATGATATTATCATGTTATTCCAACTTGTAGCTGTATAATCATTTTCATTTAATCCTTTTGCTTCTGATATAAGATTCTTTAAATCATCTATAGTAATAAGTTCAAAAATTGCTTCAAATGAAGAGCCATTTGCACCTTTTGTATTAACTATAAGTTCTATTGAATCTTCATTTATAGCTGCATCTATTTCTTCATTACTAGATACTAACTTTACATTAGGAATATTTAATACTAAATGTATATTTTCTAATTCAAATGTAGGATCTGAAACAGAAAGCTTAACTTTATTACCATCCTTTTTTATCATTAACGAAGCTTGATTAAATGATGTAACATTTCCTACTGTAGTTTCTTCATTGTTAAAGAAGTTATATCCAGTAATACCCAAATCAGTTTGTTCGACTGCATGAACTGAAGCATTATTTGCTAATATATTTATTTTAGGACTATTCGCATAATCACTAATTTTTTCTTTATCAAAATTAGGTAAGATAACATAAGCATAGCTATCATTTTGCGGATTAGCACCATGTTCATATGTTAATGTAGTAAATTGATTTGTTACTATTTGATTAGGATTTGACTGTCTAATTTCTCTTAAATTTGCAGACCTTAATTCTTTATTTATCATAATTTTTTTACTTGTAGGAAAATAATATCCAACATTTGAATTAGATGAGTCAGAAGAATAACTTATCCACTCTAAATTATCATATTGTCCATTTTCTAAGGTAAATATATCACTAGAAATCTTATTTTTACCTTGTAAAGTTATATTTTCAGATGGTAGAGACATAGGATTATCTAAAGTAGTAGTAACTTCTCTTCCAAGATCATCGCTTATACCTGAACCTAGTACAACAATTTCATTATCAAACATAAACCAAGATTTATTAGCATTACTATTTTTATAAACTACAAAATCCTCTGGTAATATTCCCTTTTGTTTAGCTGCATAAGCATTATCATCACCAAGCTGCATAGCAGAAGTTCCATATTGATCAAGAGTTGTTCCCCCGGAATAGTTATTTGTTCCTACAGGGAAATAAACATAATCATTTTGTGATACTGAGGATGAAGTAAAATTAAGTTCATGATCAGGATTTTCATACCAGTTTTTTCCGTACAGTTCTGGGATAGTCTTTCTTATTTCATTAGGTGTAGTAGTACCAGGTAAACGATAAGGGTTTATAGTTGCAAAATAATTTGCTCCATATGAATTAGTTTGGTTATTTCCTGATTGATATAAATAAAAAGCTCCATCTCCTTGGAACCAAGGTTTTAAATTTTCACCACTCATATATTCATATTTTGATATACGATTAGAACTTCTTGAAATAGCAAAAGAATATCCTTCTCTAGCATGAACTGTTTTCTCCATTGAGTTGAATCCATAATGTTTAGAAGCTTCAAGTGCATTTTTAGCAATTATACTTTCATCGTTAATAATAGAATTAAAATCTATTATTGATTTAAATGATACGAATCCATTTGTATCTATAGGCGCCTTATCATTAATATATTTAATGTGAGATTTTAGTATCTCACCAGCTTCTTTATTCATTGCTTCACTTAACTGAGTCATACATTCTATAATTGAAACTGCATCACTATATCCTGTAGATACTCTAGAAACACTTCTACCCTTAACGATTTCCATCATATATCCTTCATAGATTACAGGAGAAAAGGCATCATATATCCATAAATTCATTTTATCAATTAAGCTTGCATCACTTAATTTAGTTCCATTTAATATAGAAATAGCTTGCATACTTCTTTGAAGTAATCCTTTACCATAAGACCCTGTATACGCAACTCTATGATGTTGTATAAAAGATCCATCTTCATAAAATCCATCAGTTATTCCATTTTTGATATTATTAGGATCAATAGTTTCATAAACAGTCATCATATCACTTACTGCTTTTTCTATTCTTTTTTCATCCTTTAATAAAGCCCCTTGAATTATTCTATTAAAAGCTATATCAGCTAAATTTGCACCAGTATGAAAACGACTTGTTAAATCTACATCACCATTTGTATTACCATCCTTTAATCCTCCACGGATATAGTTGTCCATTATAGAAACATATGAGCTAATAAAATTTGGATTAAAAGAATTTATTTCATCTTCCAAAAGCATCAAAGTTTTTGTAATATTTTGAGACATACCAATTTCCCAATGGAACCAATTTCCGTAATAACCTTCAGAAACCTTAGAATAATAATTAGTATATAACCAATCTAACCCTTCTATAATTTTGTTTTTTAAATCTTCATTTTTATAATAAGGGTTTGTACTAGCTGGAGTGCTATATAATAAAGCCATTTCATATATCTTGGTATAACTATTATTTAGATTATTGGCTGTATCTTGATTGTCTAATGGGCTTCCATTAAATAATGTATCTCCTGATTTAACATAAATATCTACGGCCGCCTTACCTTTTTTAATTATATTACTTATTTTAGAGTTTAATAAATCATTAGAATTAGTTTCTTCAGTACCAAGTAGAAAATATTTATAGTTATTTTTTATAGTGGGAAATTCATTTTCAATTTGTGATGTATCAGATACATAGCTTACAATAGCTGAATTATTAGAATTAACATTAGATAAATCAATGTTGTTTAGAACTGTAGGAGCCATATATGTTGTCGATAAAAGAAGCGTAACTCCTGTTATAAATGTATTATTCATAATATACCACCTCATATAGTTTAATTTTAAAAATTTTGTAAAAGCCTTGTCCCTATTTTATTTTCCTATCCCCCTTCACAACATATTAACAGGTTAACACATTAAGTTGATAACCTTATACTACCATCTATTAAAAACGTAGTCAATAATTTTGAAAATTTTTCAAACTAAAAAGAGTGCCCAAATTTGGACACTCCACATATTAATCTAAAGAGCAAATATTGTTGTTTCTTTATTTATACTTTATCTTTCAGAACAAATTGTGCCAGGATATGTTTTGTATAGTATTCCTAATTTATTCTTTTTAAAGATCTCACACTTCATTATTATATTATTACTTGTTTCATCATTTATAATTTCTCCCAAGTTAATTAATAATTCATTCTTCTCTTTTCCTGTGTTTTTAATAAGTATATATTCATAATTGTAATTAATAACTTCAATATCTTCATTAGTATTTAAATCTTTTATAATCTTGTTAATTTCTAATCTTGGAAGCTTTCTCTTAGAAAGTTTATTATTTTTATTTCTTCTTATAATATTATTATATAGTTCTTTAATAGTTGTAGAAGTAAGATTTTTAGGTAAGCTATGTTCCCTATCATAAACTAAATGATAATATTTCATTCTAATATCATCATCTACAGCATCATAGCTATTCGAATCAAAAGAAATTTTAATTCCATATTTCCACTTGTTATTTACTTTATCTACGTGCAAAACATTACCTTTAACAATAATACTTTCACCTATATATTCAATCTTAATATATGTCTCTTTATCATAAGGTATATATTCAGGTTTATCTAATATTATTGCCATACCATTTTCAGATATATCTGATATTATACCTTCTATTTCATTTTCATCTAATAATATCTTTACATTAATATTAGAATAAAACCTCTCTTCATCTCTAAAGTTTATTCTACCTATCATAAAGAAAACAGCCATAATCAAGAAATATAAGTTTAAAACTAACCAGTATAATAAAACTATACTACCTACATTTTTATTTATAACAACATCATTAAAGCAAAATACTAATGCAATTAAACTTGTTATAATTAATATAAAATGAGGACTAGCATACTTAATTTCACTATTTCTTTTTATTAATGAGTTCTTAGGAGTAACAGCAAACTTATTTAATCTAATACCTATACTTTCTAAAAATATTGGTATTATCATATAAGGAAAAATTATAGTATCAACTATATTACTCCATTTTTGATTTCTTATATTACTTGATAATATTCTTAATGACATATTATATAAAATATAAGATGGTAACCAAATAAACAAAATTTCTTTTAAGGAACATTCAACAACTACAATTCCAAAGACAATAAACAAAATTGGAGATAAAATATAAATAAATCGCCTTAGGAATGTCCACCAATAAAGTAAACATGTCACATAGCTAAGCTTTCCTCTTAAAGATAAATCACTAAATAAGAAGTCTTTATTTCTTATAGTTTGGACGCATCCTCTTCCCCATCTTTGCCTTTGCTTGATTAAACTCTTAAAATCATTTGGAGCTAATCCATTTGCTAAAACCTTTGGTATAGAATAACACTTATATCCTTTAGCTTGAATTTTTATTCCCGTTGCAAAATCTTCTGTTATGGTTCCTGTAGTGATTCCATCTACATCCTCTAAAGCTTTTCTTGATATAACAGTATTAGAACCAGCATAAATTGGAGTATTAGTTCTATTGCGTCCTATATTTACTTCTTTAAAAAAATAATCTTGTTCGTTAGGGATGTTATTTTCTAAATACAAATTAAATTGAAATAAATCTGGGTTATAAAAGCTCTGTGGTGTTTGAATAAACCCAATTTTTTCATATTCCCCATTAGAATCCTTTAAAAAGAAATAAGGTACTGTTTCCATCAAAAAATCTCGTCTTGGAATCATATCTGCATCAAAGGTTACAATTAAAGGAGAATTAGTATTTTTTATTCCATTATTTATATTCCCAGCCTTTGCATCCTTATTATCTGATAAACCTAAATACCCAACTTTCAAACTTTCTGCTAACTTTCTCATTTCATCTCTGTTTGAATCATCACAAATATATATATGAACCTTACTTTTATCTGGATAATCCATATTAATACACCCATTTATAGTTTTATATAAAAGCTCTACTGACTCACTATGAGTAGCTACAAAAACATCTACTTCTGGATATAAATCTTCTTCGATCTTAGGTAATTTGGGATATTTTATTGAACTTAAATTTTTATAATGAGAAAATGCTTCTATAGCACCAATAGTTTCAGCTAGGACAAGTGCTATCCCTGCTATTAAAGATACTATTCCTCTCTCAAAGGGTATAGTAAAAAATATACGCCATAAAATATAAATCACTGTAGTTATTGTGGTTAAAATTAGTAGTAACTTCTTGTTAGTTAAACTTTTATTATTCATAAAAAACCTCCTATTATTCTCTAGAAATATATACAATAGAAGCAATAAAAATAAATATATATATTATAGCTAATATATTTTTAACAAAAGTTTCCTTATTATTTCCCAATATAGTTTTTTCAAAATAACCAAGTTCATTCCATATACTATAATCTTTAGTAAAGGTAGCAAACTGATATAAGGAATCTATATCTTCATCTAACCACTTACCATGATTTATAATATTATCTTTTATCTTATTAATTTCTTCATCGTAAGATTTAGTATTCCTGTCTTTTATTTCTCCATCTATTACATATTCACTTAAATATTCAGAAGTATAAAAATCTCCCCAAACCTTCCAATCTCTATCTATAGCTGGTCCTAAATATTCTGTTATTTCATCAATATAATTTATAATATTGTCATTACTCAAAATATCCTTTCTTAAAAGGTTATACCTTTCTATAAGTTTTCTTGTAAATTCAGGGTCTTTAAGAAGCTCTTTAAACCAAGGAGCATCATGCATTGCTGTAGAATCTATTTTTTGCTGTTGTTTTTTATAATTATCAAAAGCAGAATCAAAATCCCAAACTGGTCCCATTTTCAATTTTCCATAAGCTTCTTTGTATATATAAGTAGAGTGATATCCCGAATCATAATTAGAAAAAAGCTCATTAATTATAAAATAATCTATAAAGGATTCTACATCTATATAATCACTATATTTATAAAATTCCTTTTCATCACTACTAAATAAGGCTTTTTCAAAATTATCTATATCGTTAGTTATATACTCTAAAGTTTCTTCAGTTAAATCCTTCTTATATGGATATTTAACTTCTAAATACTCTGGAGTTAATTTATTTATAGTTCCATAATTATTTAATGTTACTCCAGTTTCATCTAGTCTATCTCTTCGTAAAATATAAGAAGATGCAGTAAACTTATTATCATATTTTGATATAGAAAGTCTATTATCTCCTCTTTTTATACTTTCCATAAGTAAATAAAGTCCTTTATACTCTAAATTATCCTTATTTTTTATAATAACTTCACAGTATCTAGCCTCAGGAACATTTTCCATAATCTTTGAAGATAAACTTAATGCTAAATAATTTCTTATAAGAGATTTATCTATATAAGAAATATTTAAAATCCATTCATATTCTTCTCCCATTCCAAATATATCTTGTTTATTCTTACTTCCATCATCATTTATAAGCTTTATAAAATATTGCTTTTTAGCATAATTTATAGAAGTGTTTCCTCTTAGCCTTATCTTTATTTTAGATTCTAATTTAGGTATATCTTTAACACTATTTATGTTATTTTCATTATCTATTAATGTTATATTACCTTCTATATATGGATCATCATTAATTGGAACAAAATACTTTTTTTCATCATCCCATAACATATCAGCCTTTATATTTTCTCCATAAGTGTCAATAACAACTATAGGTAAATGAGACTTAAAACTATTATTTATGCTATTATCAGTATTTATATTTGAATTAGGTTTTTGTATAAACTTATTTTCAATCTTCATGTCACTTTTATTGTTATTATCTTCTTCTAATAATACCGCTAAAAATATACTGAATATAAATAAACTAATTATAATAAAAAGACTCATTATCCTTTTTGAGATGTACTTGTTAGTTATCATCTATTTATGTCCTCATTTTGACAAACTATATTCACAGCTGTAACACCATCTATTAAGTAAAGCTCTTTAGTAATGGAACTCTCATTTTTATTGTATTTATCCATTATATATTTAGAAATTTCATATATATATTCAATTTTTTCAGCTGTGGTATTTTTAACCCTCATTAAAGCTTTGCCATTATAATATAATAAAATTTTCTTTTCTATATTACTTTCACCTTCAATTTTTGAATGTATAACTAAAAGATATTTATCATTTGATTTAACATATCCAAATATAAGAAGAAATAAAAATATAAATGCACTTCCTATAGAAACTATTAAATACTCTGATGCTCCACAACATATCCCTACTACTATGCACCAGAAAATATAAACTGCATCACGAGGATCTTTTATAGCCGTTCTAAAACGTACTATAGATAAAGCCCCAACCATACCAAGAGACAAAGCAACATTATTTCCAATTACAGCCATCACCATTGTTGTTATAATTGTTAACATAACTAATGAAACATTAAACCTTGCGCTATAGACAACTCTTGAATGAGAAAATCTATAAGATAAATAAATAATTAAGCTAAAAACTATTGCCACTAAAAAATTAACTATTATTTGTTCTACTGAAATAGTATTAGAACTTTCTGCTAAATACTTTAATAAAGTTTCTTTCATATAATCATCCCCCAATAAAATATCCAATATTTCTTGCCATACAGTATTTACTTGCCGATACTTCTGAACTATTTGCTAAATTAACAATATCCTTTATATAACTTAAAAGAAAATTGTTATACTTTACCTCAAGGATAGTTTTATAGCTAATACTACATAATTGTAAGTTCTTTGAAAATATATCCATATCAGCTTCTGTTGCTTTTATATTAGAATCAATAGTAATTCTTGTATTATTTTCTTCTACTATAAAAGCTTGCCTGCTATACTCTACAATACATTTAGGTTTATATAATTTTGTAGTCATTAAATAATATATTTCTCTAGAAAAATCTGAATTTATTTCAAGCAAAGCACTATAATCAGAATTAATAAGTCTTTCTCCAATTTCCCTGCTTATAATTAAGCTCCTCTTTAACTGCATCTCCCCCTTTTTTTCCTTAAGTTCAAGTTTTAAAATATTAGAGTCTAAATCATAAGTCCTAAGCCTTAACTTTTTTCTATATTCTATACCATCTTCTTTATCCATATAATCATTATCAAAGATAGTATCAAAATATAAACTTCTTACCATATACCCATTTTCTTTATTATTTATATCTGGTTTTAAAGCAACCTCTAAAGTACTTTTTAATTTCCTTGATACTATATATGACATTTCATATTTTTTTTCCACTCTAAAAATATTTATTATATTCAAATTCTTTTACTCCCCCCATTTTCTCCCCTTTTTTGCATTTATTTTTATTTTATATATTTTATAATGCTTAAACTTAATATATTCCTAAAGAGTAAAAAACCCTTAGTAGAATATTTTATTTATTCCACTAAGGGTATTTATATGATATTTCTTTTTCCTACTTTTGGAGTGCTTTATAGCCCACTTACTTGACTAAAGAGCAACAGTTGTTGTTTCTTTATTTATAACCTTTGCTTCTACCATTTCTACAAGATCACCTGCTTCTGTTTTTATTAACTTATTAGTTAATACAGAGTCCATAAGAGCAGAAATGTCAGCATCTAAAACATTTTCCTTAACATCTTTAACTATTAAGTTAACCTTTTTTCCTGAAACATCTTTAAAAGTCATTTTTGCACTTCTTTCTATCATGATATATCCCCCTTTCATAAATTACATTACTAAATTTTAATGCTGTTTAATAACTAATAAGGTAAATTAACCTCTAGTTATTATAAAGTTTTGTTGCTTTTGGATTGTACTTACTGTGTAATCCATAAGACTTTCAACTGCATCAGATAATTCTACTAAATTATCATCTGTAGCATCTGCAGAAATATTTTTGAAAGTTTGTTTCTTAAATACTTCCTTCCCCTTAGAATCAACACCAATTTGGTATTTAACCTCTACTGAATTTTGTACTAATACTGAGTTTGCCATGTTTATCACCTCCTCATTAATGTATATATGCATTTATGAGGAATTTTTAAAAATATATAAAAATTCCTCTAAAGTAGAATGCTTTGTGTATTAACACTGTCTACTTTAGAGGAATCATATCAATTTTTATCTATTCTATTTTTATCTTATTTATCATTAAATATATAATCTTTAATTGAATTTTTCACAGTTTCTAAATCAAAAGTTAAATAATAAATTCCATCTATAGTTTGTCCTTGACCTTGTTCATCTCTTGGGAATCTATCTTGCTTTAGCTCTTTTGAAGCTAATGTACTAAACTCAGTTCCTAATTTCAATAAATTATTTGAAGATATATTAGTTTGAACATATGGTAAAAACTCATTAACTAAATCTGGGTATTGAGTTAATGGAGTATTTTTTAATTTATTAAAAATGGCATTTATAACAGTTCTTTGTCTTTCTGTTCTCTTATAGTCTCCCCCTGTCGCATATCTAATTCTAGAATAAGCTAAAGCTTGACTGCCATTTAAAAGCTGATCACCTGAAGAGTTTACTCCAGAAATATGTGGAATTTCCTCTTCTGATATATTAATATTTACTCCACCTATTTTATCAATAATATTTACAAGAGAACTAAAGTTAACTATCATAACTTCACTTATGTTTAAATCAAAGTTTGTATTTAAAGTTTTTAGCGCTAATTCTGCTCCACCAAAGGCATAAGCATGATTTATCTTATCCATGCCATGTCCATCAATATTAACATAGGAATCTCTCATTATAGATGTAAGCTTTATCTTATTATGTACATTATCTAATGTTAAAATCATAATAGAGTCAGATCTTCCAACTAAATCATCATCTCTAGAATCTACACCTAGTAGAGCTATATTTCTTATTTCCTTAACTTCTTCTTTATCCTCAGTATTAAGACCTATATTATCAGTATTAACTTCTACATTTTCCACCTTATTCAGAGTTTTATTTATATAAATATACCCTCCTAAAGCTACTATTAATACAATTGCTAAAATAGCACTTATAGAATATATTAATATTTTTTTACCTTTTGATTTATTTCTTTTATTATTTTTCATAAAACTTTCTCCATTTAACATTTATTAAGATTTATTATAGTAATAATTTTATTATTATAATAACAATCATTTTATTAATTGTCTATAAAATTTCTTCTATTCATTATCACAAACTGTTATACACTTATAAATATCTTACTATCTATTAGTTGTCTTAATAATATTGCTAATTATACAATATTTATATATAATTTTTTTATACAACATATAGGGGGGATGGATTTGAATAAAACATTAAAGCTATTAAAATTATTTCTAAGCTCTTTATTATTATTTGCTTTAATATTTCCTTTTGAAAATATCTTTGCATCAACATTAGATTCTAACTCAAAAGACTTTAATAATACTAATAACTTAACTACTATTTCTTATTCAGAAGAAGATTACATTTCATCTAAGAAAACTTATAAAGAGATTTCTAACCAAACCTTTAAACAAAATATGAATTTGTTTAACTCGCTTACTTATAACTTAAATAATGAATACGAATTAAAGCAGTATATATATTCAGAATTAAAAAAATGCCAAACTAAAATAGATATATCAAGATTCTGTACAAGCTTAACTCCTAATGACGCTGATTATATTTTTAATACTTATTTTGATACTTTATATGAATATCCAGATATTTTTTATACTACAGATTCTGTTTCATTCACTTATTCTACAGATTCTAATAACTTTATCTCTTTTTGTGAATTACAAATTACCTATCCTTATGATAAAGACACACTTAATAAAGTTATTAATGATTTTTCATTAAAAGTTGCAGAAATAAATGATTTGTATTTGCAAGACATTTCTAATCCATTAGAATTAGAGTATGAAATTTATGATTACATAATAAACAATACTAAATATGATTATGAGAATCTACAAAGCAATACAGTGCCTTATATTTCTCATACTGCTTATGGTTCCTTAATAAATGGAATAGCCGTTTGTGATGGATATTCCAAAGCTGCAAAAGTATTATTTAATCTGGTTGGAATTGATTCTGGTATAATAGTTAGTTATGAAATGAATCATGCGTGGAATTACGTTAAGTTTGATAATCAATACTATCATCTAGATATTACTTGGGCTGACCCTTCCTTTGATACTGGTAAACATAATTATAGCTATTTTAACTTATCAGATGAAGAAATGAGTAAAGATCATATTTGGCCCAATATTTATCCAAACTGTACAAGTGATAAATTCTCCTTTTTGCGAAAAGATATTGGTTATAAATCCTTTAGGTTAAAAGATAAAATTTATTATGATAATTATGAAAATAAAATTAAATCTATAAGTATAAGTGGAGATGCATCAGAAGTAGTTCTTGAAAACACTCCATCTAATCATCTTATTGGATACAACAACACATTATATATAGCTCTTGGTAATGAAATTAAAAGTATTAATTTATCATCAAAAAAACTAGCTAGTTTTAGAAATACTAATTCTTTTATTAATAATTTAGACATACTTAACGGAATTTTATATATTGAAACCTACGATTCTGGAAATTTTCAATTTGATTTGAAAACTCCTGAGGATGTAAATTGTGATGGAATTGTTGATATTTTAGATTTATCGACATTAGGATTAAAATATAATGTTAAATCAACGGATTCTATTTGGAGAAGGCGATTTGATATAAATAAAGATAGCATAATTGACTTGTTCGACATTATATTTTTAACAAAAAAACTATAATTTATTAATAAAAAGTACTGATAATTATTAAACTTTACCCTTTGTCAAAAGCAGTTTAAAAATAGTAAAAAAGTTTAAAGGATGATTTCTGTATTAAACAGGAATCATCTTTTAAACTTTTTGATATATTATAAGATAAAACTTCACTTATATATTCATACAAAATGGTCGACAAATAAGGATTTTGATTATTTTTTAAAAATAGCTTTGAAAATAATTTATTAATATATTTGCTTTACTTACTATAGTTCATTGCTGCCTTTGCTAAGTCTGCTATATCAATTTTATTATTACTATTATCCAGATTTACTCTTGGATCAAAAGAGATATCTACGCCCTTTTCCTTATCTATATCTTTTGAGATATATACTAAATCAAATAAATCTACATATCCATCTAGATTTATATCTCCAACTAATATATTCTCATTATTGTTTATAACTATAGGAATATTATTAGAAACAATCTCTCCTAACGAATCATTTACTCCTCGTATTCTAATTATGCATTCTCCATTTAATGATTTAGGGATCACATTTTCAAAAGAGGTCACAACTGAATCTCCATGCATTAAATCTATCTTAATATTACTAAGATTATTATCTGCAAAATATGATTTTATTGCATCATTATCCTTAAAGTTATTTATTATACCTCTAATCCCTTCATTAACATTATACTCACTTTTATCTAATTTAATTTCATAAGATAAATTCCTCCATACAGGAATTACAACATTACTAGAACCTACCACAATATTCTTTTTATACTTTGAAAGTCCTAAACTGTAATTAACTATATCCATGGTAATATCATAAGAACCACTTGGTAAATATAATCCTTTTGATATATCTGAAACCTCGTTAAATTCAAATTTCTTTCCATTTCCATATGATAAGGTTAAATTATGTGTAGCTAATTTCCCTTTTGCACTACTTTCAACTGCTACCTTATTTAATGATGATTTATCAAAATCAATAAGCCTATACTCATAACCTGTCTTCTCAGCAATAAAGTTTTTACTTACTAAATATATCCCTGAATTATCTTCTATTAATGCCTCTATTGTGTAAACTTGTCCTTTAAGTAGCCTTAATTGAACTTCTGAATCCTCTGCAAGAATATTTTCTACTTTCAGTCCATCCTTTCCATAAACAGATACTCTTTTAGCATTAGCTATCTTATACCAAGATACCTCGTCATTATAAATACTATTAACATGTAGTTTTCCCTCTTTAACATATGCAGTCTCACTATTATCTTCTATAGAAACTATTTTCTTCCCATATTGTGAATAATATGAGACTTCAAAATAGTTATATCTATAGTCTTCTCCATTAATAATATTAGGATTTTGCAATATAACTGGACCAATACTATTATTAAAGCTAGCATCGACTTCTTTACTTCCTTTATATAACTTATATGAAGCCACATTTACACCAGTTTCATATATAACCTTATCTCTTGATATGATTTTTATATTATTTTGAGTTATTTTAATTGGATTATTGCTATCTTTATTAATAGCTAATTCTACAGTGTAGACACCTTCTTTAATGCCACTTGGCAATGAATTTATATTATTAGTTTCTCCACTATCATAGTTATTTCCTTTATATCTAATTGTGTAATTAATTGCTCCACTTAATTTGTTTCCATATTCATCATTAAAACTATTACTTTCAATTAAATTATTATTCTCATTTAAATATAATAGGTTATTTAGTTTAACATTATATGTTTTTTCACTTCCTATCATAATTCTTTTACCTTCATTACTGATGAAAGAGTCTTTAATTTCTATATTTTCACTTTCAGGCCCATTATCGTATTCCTTAATAATTGATGCTCTATTTATATAGAAAGTATTTGGTGATACAAAAATATTTTTATTAATATCAAGTGTATTAAATCCATAAGAATCGCTATCTAATGAATAATATAGTTCATCTACAGAATATTTAGATGACTTATATTTTACATTGACTGTTGCATTATTAGTTATACTAGATACTACATTACCTTTTCCTATCTTACTTGATGTAAGATATATATTATCCAAATTTTTGGATTCAACTACTAAGTCATAGTTATCTTCTTTCGCAAAATACTTAAAATATGGTTTTATTTCATCAAATTCTTTTTCAAAGCTATCTGTATTTGAGCCGTAATACGCATTGCTTTTCTTTATCAAGATAAACTTTATAGTATTTATATTCTTAAAGCTATTTTTATCTAAATTAACTGTATATCCAGTAAGAGAACTATCTATTATTTCCTTAGTATCTTTATTTAAGGAATAATCTTTATATATAACCCTATCCCCATTAGCATTAAATCCTTCAATAGAATACTTACGTGATGAACTATTAATTTCATCATTACTAATGTACAAATAACCATCAATTATTTTATATCTACCAACACCACCACTAACCAGGGGTTGTCCTAATGGATCTTTCGCTGGAATAATTTTATATTTTGATTCATCCAAAGTATATTTAATAGTATTAGATTCAAATATTCTTCCGTTAAAATCTATACTATAAAATACATCTATATTCTTACCAAATTCATTCAAATAATTATTTACTGTATAGTGTCCATTTCCACCATTAGTATATATCCTACTTTGTTCTTTGTTCTTTCCATCAACTATCTTATTAATGTATTTATCATTAATAAGATTAGAACCTACCAAATTTTCATACTTATCATATAAATATAAGTTGGCAGTAATTTTCATATTCTGAGTAAATAATAGACTATCTGAGGTTTCAGCTACTAATCTTAAAGGTTCTCCATATTTAATAGCATAGCTATCTGTATTAATTGCACTTGATAGCTTCTTTACATAATTATAACTTTCATAATCTTGAGAGTTATTATTAACTACTTGAAAGCTATAATTATCAAATATATTTTTACTTATATAATCCGAATTTTTTACTTCTAATGTAGCCCAACTACTACCTAATTTAATATAATTTACTTTATAGCCTTCATTATTTTCTATCAAAATTTGAGAAACATTATTATAATCCAAATTTATATTAGTTGTTTTATTATTAACGACTTGTACTAACATACGTTTATTAGAGTTATTGTAGTCCTTGCAATAAGCACCAATCAAAAATTCGCTTCCATCAATATAAATATTTTTATTATTATATTTCTCAAGAAAACTATTAATTGAAAAATTTTCAGAATAATCTTCACTAATAATATCCATATCATAATATTCTATTACACTTTTCTTTTTGGATATTTTAAAATTTAAGCTAAATTCTTTATTATTTGGTATAGAAATATTAAGCTTAGCCTTATTTAATGATGTTCCTTTAACTTCTACTGTTGAATTATCTATTTTTACATCACCATAAAGGACATATTCATCCTTGATTGTTCTACCAAAAACACTAAAATTATTTCCTTGTACTAAATAACTTTTATCTATATATGTAATTCCTTCTGTAATTGGTATTTCTATAGTATTACTTCCAGATCCACTTGTTATTATGAGCTTACCTGAGAATACATTATCTCCATTAGGAGCCTTTACACCTATTTTTAATATATTGCTAGAAGAACTTTCTGTTATAGCTACATATTTATTTGTATCAAATACATGCTCTTGTTTGTTTGATAATTCTCCTAAAGATATCGAACTATTTTCTCCAATGCTATTCTCTTCTAAAAACTCTGCATCTTGATATGATTTCATTTCTTCTTTAAAATCTTTTAATTCAGATAATGTAGTTGCTGATACCTTATAGTGCAAATTGGATAAAGTTATTGTAATTACAAATATATATGTAATAATTAAAGACATTATTTTCTTTCCTTTAGCCATTTATCCCCCTCCAAATATTATTATTCACTTTATAATTTTAATGTATTTGTAATATTTTATCAATATTTGTATTTTATAATAATTTTTGTATATTTATAATCATACTTTTTCCTTTAACCTAAAATAAGACTGCATCATACTGAATGACTCATCCAATATAATACAGTCTCAACTTTTGTTTATTTTTATAAGTTTATGAATATACTAAATAATATAAAAATATTATTATATTATTTTTCTTTATCTAATCAGTACACTTCTTATCAATAAAAGTAAATCAACAATCTATTTTATTCTTTTTGTACATAGTACTAAATCAAATATATCGATTATATTATCTTTGTTAAAGTCTAATCTAGAATTCCAATTTATTTCATCTTTCTTTTTATTGTATTTTAGTGAAACATCTGATAAATCTAAAATATCTACTATTCCATCATCATTTAAATCACATTTATCCTTAATATTGACTTCAATAGTCTTTTCAATATAATTTCCTGCCAAATCCTTTACTCCTAAAGTTATATTTTGTAGTCCTACTTGACTCCAGTTAGGTTCACTAACAAATTCAATATTAACTTGTCCTCTATTATCACTTGCATTTAAAAATTGAGATGCTTGGACTTTTTCATCTTCTATAATTGAATCTATTTTTATTCCATCTATAACTGGTAAAGTTTTATCAATAACAAAGCTAATTGCTTTATCTCCTTCTTCATTTGATCTTGCTTTTGTAATATCTTTAAGAGATATAGTGTATTCTCCCTCTTCATTTAAAATTCCATCATTAACATTATTATATTCTTGTCCACCTTTTACTATATTAAGAATCTTATCATCTATTCCAGAAATATTAACTTCAATGTCACTTTTAAAATATGATAGATTACCTACTGATTCAGTATCACAAACTGTAATCCATCTATAGTCTTCATATATATCTCCATTATTGCCTTTTACTAAATATTTAATTAAATATAGACCTTCTTTATTAATATCTACTTGTCCATAACATTCTAATTTATTTGTAAGGTCGCCTTCTAGGTTATTGAAAAAGTTTACTCCCTTAAGAGGACTAAATTCTTCACCTTTTTTAATTACTTTATTTTCTGTACCATTAAATGAAGACTTTACATTAAAATTATATTGTGTTTTATCTGAATTATTTAAAACTTTATAATTTTCCGCTTTATCAAATAAAGTTATATTAGAAATCCACCAATTGCCACTTTGCATATCTGATGGTATTTTATAATTTAACTCAAAGTTTCCTGTATTCTCATTATATTTAGGTTCTAAAAAGTTTATCATTCTACTTCCATTATATAAATCTACTTTACAATAAGAATTTGCATCAAAACCCGATTCCATATCTGATGCTTTTATTGTTATGCCTAAAGTATCTCCTTGCATAACTTCATTATTTAATATATTTACATTATCTATACTCGGAGCTGTATTATCATTAGCATAATTAATCACTTTAAAATTATATTTTGTTTGGTCTAAGTTATTTAAAAGTGTATAATTCCCTGCTTTATCATTTAAATAAATGGACCTTACCCACCAATTCCCATTTTGCACATCTGATGGTATCTTATAATTTAACTCATAGTTTCCTGTATTTGCGTTATATTTAGGTTCTAAAAAGTTTATCATTCTACTTCCATTATATAAACTTACTTCACAATAAGTATTTAAATCAAAACCTGAATCATCATCTGATACTTCTATTATTATACCTAAAGTATCTCCTGGTTTAGCTTCTTTATTTAATATATTTACATTATTTATACTTGGAGGTGTAACATCAGTAATATCACTAATTACATTAAAATTATATTTTTCTCTATCAGAATTTTTCAAAAGTACATGGTTATTTGCTTTATCATATAAAAAAACAGAGTTTATCCACCAATTCCCATTTTGCATATCTGATGGTATTTTATAATTTAGCTCAAAATATCCTGTATTTGCATTATATTTAGGCTTTAAATAGTTTATCTTTCTATTTCCATTATACAAATCTATTTCACAATAAGTATTCTCATCAAAACCAGACTCTGTATCGGATGCTTCTATTATTATATTTAAAGTATCTCCTGGTCTAACCTCTTCCTTATTTGATATTGTTATATTATTTATAACTGGCGGTGTAGTATCAGATTGTGCATAAGCTGGTAAAGTGTTCATAAAAACTATAATAATAATTAAAAAACAAAGTATTTTCTTTTTCAAGTTGATATCCCCCTATTAATTTCCTATATTTACTTTAATAAGATAATTTTACATTATTTTAATTAATACTTCCAGTTAAATAGAATAAAACCTTTTATAATCTTAAAATTCGTTCTATATTTTTATTGCATTATTTGATAAAACATTAAAACAAAAAAGTGATGATATTTATCTACCATCACTTTTTACTATTTTTAATTATCCTTATTTTTATTTTTCCTAAATTTGTAATAATAGTATCCTAATCCACCTAAACCGACTATAACTATTAGCACATATATTACATTAGCAATATTATTTTTAGATACTTCCATTTTACCATCATTATTATTTGAACTTTTATCTCTATTTTCTTTGTTATCTTCACTATTAGAGCTACTTTCTCCATTTGAATTGTTTTTATCATTAGATTTCCCATCATTTGAACTTTTATTATCACTAGATTGTAAATTATTACCTTCAGCATTACTTAAACTATTGCTTCCTGAATTACCACTATCACTAGTAAAGCTACTATTTCCATCTGCTCCACCATTGCCAGAAGTATTGTTACTTTCATTATTATTTGAACCATTATTAGATTCATTTGATGAGCCACTACTAGAATCATTCACTCCATTATATCCTAAGAACTTATAATCATAATTCCTAACAGTATCTCCATATCTTTGTACTAATTTTACTTTCATATTATCTTCATTAATTGATAATTTATCATCATTAAGTACTTTAGCTTTTATCTTTACTAATGTTCCTGATTCACTTAAACCATCCAAATCTCCTAAAAAAGTAAATGAATAAGATGCAGTATTGCCATTTTTATTGGTTTCTCCCCCAAGTTCCATTATATTATCTATATGTTTTGTAACATATTCCGTAGAATTAATACTTTCTACCTTTAATTGATTTGTATTATATATGAAATCTATAGATGCAGCATATAATTTATCAACATCGCTTAAATTAACAAAAATTTCAATATTAGAATCCTTTTTAATTTCTCCTATTACCTTAGCCTCTACAGATGTATTATTTGCTGCAAAAACTTTAACTGGGGTTATTAATATAAATAACAACAATAGCATTGTTATTATCTTCTTCATCTTTCACCATTCCCTCATTTTAATTATAATGTTTTGATTTATTCTTAAAGAAATATTTTCAATGTTATATTAATTATATTTTATAAAATCCCTTTAGATATATATATCATATCAAACAAATCAATTATTGAATCTTGATTTATATCTATTTCAGGATAAAAGTTATTTGTTTTGTTATAATTTAGTGCTACTAATGACAAATCAGCTATATCAACCTTTCCATCCTTATTAGTATCTAATTTACTATACCCAGGTATGAAAGCAGTTTCTTGATTATTTACAAACTTTATATTTGCATCATTTATAAATCCATTACTATTCCAATCATAATACCCACTATAGATACCCTCATTAATATTAGTTGTTCTATCTGCAAAAATTTGATATCGTCCTGAACCATTTTTATAACTAAATTTTAAAGCTACTATGTTTCCAGCGTATCCACCATATCCACTAACTGTTGGATTTATATTGTATAATACTTCTCCAGTACTTGATAAAACCTCATTAGCTCCAGTATATAATGCAAGCTTATATCCATTATAATCCTTTAGGTTATTAATATCATTGCCAGATAATTGTAAATCTATAGTAAGGGCATGTTGTGCAGCTTTTTCACCCCAAAATGGATCAGATGCATATTTTACATTTGCTCCCAAATACTTATTTCCTAAATATCCCCCATAGTATCTCCAATCTGCAGGGTCTGCATACCCCCTAGATATATAGTTCTTAGAAAACTCTATTACACTATCTCCTGGAGTATTAAATACATCTGCTGCTTCTGACGCATTTGAATCTACTGCATTAATTCCAAAAAGGTTATTTTTCTCTTGAGCAATCCAAGAGTTTCCCCAATTTGATTCATTTATAGCAATTGCTAATGCTAATACAGGATTTACACCATATTTATTTTGAGAATCAATTAATGCTCCGCCTATTCCTCTTAACTTACTTGTTGCTTCTGTGTTATTCTCTATAAATGAATTAATATTTTCTGCAGTATAGCTTGTTCTAGTTCTAAATGGTAAATATCCATAATAATTATAATGTGGCTTATTATAATTTACCGCATTACTGTTATTACCACTTTTTAAGTCGTTAATAAGTTTATTTAATCCATCAACTCTACTTGAGCCACTATAAAAAAATATTCCATCATAACTATAGTACTCAACTCCAGGTACTAAATAATCAGGTGCTACTCCTATTCTTATTGAGTATCCATTGTTATCATTTAAATCAGTCATATTAAAAGATATATAATGATATAAAAAACCATTTTTCACTAAATAGCAACTTGGATTTGTTACTTGATTTATTGGTACAACCACTAAATCATAATTTCCAGATGCAGAATCCTTATTTATCCACCCTGAATAACCATTCACTTGTATTTTAGCAGATTTTCCAGCATCCTCTATAATTGGCACATCATCTATATATCCTTGATTTATATAAGTATATGCCCTACTTAATGATGAGTCTGAATATATATATGTTACTTCTTGAATACCTTGAATAGGAACTCCACCTCTATGATTCCAAACCCTCCCCATAGAATTAGTTGAATAGATAACTTGTCCATCACTGTTTATTATTGATGGAATTACTGAATTATCACTATATACCTTTTTCAACTCCATTACTCCTGATATTGCTTCATTAAAATCATTTGTATCCTCTATATATTCATATGTCCCATCACTATGAGCTAATGTGACTTCATAATTTGATTCAGTTTTTGTCTTTAATACTTTATAATTACTAATAGCATCTATTTTTTCAATTACTTCTTCACTATAATCTTTAGTATCTTTATAAATATACGGCATTAAGTCCTTTGCACTTGCTTCTTCGTAAATTTCACCTTCGATTGGTTTTCCTTTAACTACGGCTTGTACAGGTATTTCTGTAAAAATAAGTAATACAAAAGTTAAGCATAATAAAAATTTCTTCATAGTATAATCTCCTTTTTTAAACTTTAGCTTAAACCTTAACTCTTTTATATAAGTTACTTAATACTAATTATTTTATATATTATAAAATAGTTAAATACTTTATTATAATATTAAATATTTATTGTAACTTATACAATATAATTTGATTATATACTATTAATGTGATTTTTCATAAACCTTTTTATAAAAATGTTTATGAATGTAAGAAAAATTATTAATTCTGTTATTATATTTTAAAGCTACTAAACTTAACTTTAAAATGTCAATAACTCCATCTTCATTTATATATAGAAGCCTCTCCAATAGCATAGTATTTTCCATAATAAGCCCATTATAATTATATCTCTCCCATTAACTATAATTATAGCTTCTTCAATCATCCAATTTATTTACATAATATTTAATTTATAGTAGAATTATATAGAAAACTAATTTTAAATTTTTTAAACTAGGGGGGGATTTAATATTGAAGAATAAATTTAATTTGTATAAAAATAAAATTTCGCTATTTTTATCTATTTTATTTTTATTTCAAGTAGTATTATTTAATACAAATAATACTGTATTTGCTGCCACTACACCTTCGGTTTCATATACTGTAACTGGAGAAACTAGAATAGGAAATACTATTGAAATAGCTGTAAATATATCAAATGTAACTGATTTATATGGTGGCTCTATTGATTTCGTTTATGATACAAGTTTATTAGAAATTCAAAGTGTTACTAAAGGTAATATATTTGGAAGCAATGAAGTTCTTACTCCTTTAGGAGCTAATGGTAAAATAGAAAGCGGACAAGCTTCTTTTGCTGTTTCAATGAAAGGAATTAAACCAGGGGTAACTACTAATAACGGTACTTTAGCCATTATAAAAGCAAAGATTTTAAAGGAAGGAACAGTTAACTTAAAGACAACTAGTGATAACTCTTCTTTAAGCTTAAGTGGATTTACTACAAGAGTTAAATTAAGTTCATCTTTGCCTTCAAAAATAGACTATAGTACTGAAGATAAAATTATTACTCTAAATAATACTATTCCTCTTACGGCTGGTAAATATGAAGAAACTAATACTAATATTTCTTATATTGGATCATGGAATCCTCAAAACCACAGTTCTTACTCTGGTGGTTCTGCTATGCTTTCTAATAAGCCTGGCGATTCTATCACATTCCAGTTTAATGGTACTGGTATAAAGCTTTATTCTTATGCTTCTTCTATTTGTGGTATCTCTAAGATTACTATTGATAATGAGGTTTTCACTATCGATAATTTTTCAAGCATAGCTACACCTAATAAATTAATTGTTGATAAGAAGGGCCTTACTTATGGTAATCATACTGTTACTATTGAAGTTTCTAATACGAAGAATCCAGCTTCCAGAGACTATAATTTTGTTCTAGATAAATTTGAGATTATTAATTAAACAAAAAATGAAAGTATATTTAAATCAATTTAAATATACTTTCATTTTTATTTAAAATTATTTCTATGTTATTTCTATGCCTACATTAGAATCTATTTCCCTTAACTTCTTCGCTGGTACCCCTGTGTATAATCCTAATTTCTCAGTGCTTTTTATAATTAAGCTTCCTGCACCTATTAATGACTCATCTTCAATTGTTAAATTATTTATTATAGTTGAACCTATTCCTATAAAACATCCTGTTTTTATTTTTGTAAATCCAGCTATATTATTTCCAATTGATATAATATTATTATCTCCTAAAGTACTATCATGTCCAATAACTGTATTGCTATAAATAATATTATTACTCCCTATTCTTACATTAGGCTCTATAACAACATTAGATAAAATCAGGTTATTACTACCTATATTTATAGGATTGTTTATAATCACACTTTCATGGATATAGTTTATAAAGTCATATCCTTTTGATTTAATGTCATTATATATCTTATTTCTAATTCTCATATTTTTATATCCAATAGCAGTTATAAACTTATATCTTTTAGCTGGAAACTTAGACTCTATATCCTCAAATGGTATTATATCTTTTCCCTCTAAGTATTTACTATTTATATATTTCTTATCTACAGTAAAACAAATAACATTAAATTTCTTACTAGCATTTAAATAATGATAAACTTGTTTTGCTAAATCTCCACATCCAAATATTATTACATCTATCATTTATAATTCTTCTCCTAACAATATACCCTCAACCTCTAAATATTCATAATATGTATCAAATTGAAATAATATATATCCATATCTGTTAGAACTATCTGTTACCTTTGTAAATACCTTATCTATAGGTAGGAACTTCTCAATAATATATTTGTTTATATGCCCGTAATTTTCTATAATATTATTTAAATCTTTCTTTGTAAAAATAAAATAAACAAAAGAATATTTATTATATTTCTTTTTAACATTGCTAACCTTTCCTAATGCCTTATTAAGTACAACTTTAGTAAAATCAACTCCTGTAGATAACCTTACCAAATCACTTCCTATGAAATCTCCACCCATTCTCGCCCCTATTTCTATAATAAATATTTCGTCTCTATCAACTTTTATCTCAACATGAGATGCTCCGTTACAAATTTCTAATGCATTTAATCCATTAATTGCGATTTCTATAGCTCTTGATAGAATTTCTTCTTTTATTCTTCCAGGTTGAAGATGAGCTTTCTCTATAAAATTTGGTGCTCCTGTAGTGAATTTTTCTGTTATTTGTAAAAATGTATGATTGCCATTGTCACTAAAGAACTCCATACTATATTCTTTGCCTTCAATAAACTCTTCTACAATTACTTCCTTACAAAAAGATTCATTCTGAGCCTTATTAATTGCTTCATCTAACTCATTGATATTATTAATTTTATTTACACCTCTACTACCTGATCTATCAGTTGGCTTTGCTATCAATGGGGTTCTCATGTTATTAATTTCACTATTATCAAATGATGCTCTAACTTTATTAAATTTAGGACAAGGAACTCCATTCCTAGATAATACTTTTCTCATTTCATATTTATCAGTAGAAACTTTTGTACAAAATAGTGAATTGCCCACAAGATTTAATTTTGCTGCAATATAGTTAACTGTTAGTATCGCTAAATCTGAGCCAATTGATAATACTGCATCAATTCCTATTTCTATACACTTTTTTAGGATTCTTTCTTTCTCTGTAATACTTATATTGTAAAAGAAATCACAATATACCTTCCCTACAGCACCATCCTCCCAAGCAAAAACATGAGTCTCTATATTATTCTCTTTACATTTTAATATTAATTTAGCTTGATATTCATTTGCTCCAATTATCGCTATCTTCATTTATAATCCTCCGGATCATTTTACTTTTAATCTTATCTTAATATAATCAAATTATTTATTATAACATATCCACATTATATTAAGAAATCATTAAAATTATTTCAATAGAATCATATAATCATTTCAAGTTAATTTATTTATTTATTTAATAAAAAAGCTGTTAATCTTTTCTATTATATATTGAACTTGCTCTTCTTCCAAACCATAATACATAGGTAGCCTCAATAACCTTTCACTTTCCATAGTAGTATATTTATCCTCTCCGTGAAACACTCCAAATTCTAAACCTGCTTTTGATGAGTGAAGTGGTACATAATGAAAAGCCGTAGATATATTTCTATCTTTTAAATAATTTATTAATTTACTTCTTTCTTCTAAATTTTTAACTTTTATATAGAACATATGTGCATTATGTTCACATTCACTTGGAATATATGGTAATTCAATTATACCTTTATTCTCTAAATCTTTTAACCCTTTATAGTATAAATTCCAACTACTTATTCTATCTTTATTTATCTTTTCTGCTTCTTCTAATTGAGCATATAAATATGCTGCATTAAGCTCACTTGGTAAAAATGATGATCCAATATCTACCCATGAATATTTATCAACCTGTCCTCTAAAGAATTTACTTCTATCAGTACCTTTTTCTCTTATAATTTCAGCTCTTTCAATAAAATTTTTATTTTTAATTAAAATGGCTCCACCTTCACCCATACTATAGTTTTTTGTTTCATGAAAACTATAACATCCAATATCTCCAATTGTTCCTAATGCTTTCCCCTTATAGGTAGACATTACTCCTTGAGCAGCATCTTCAATAACATATAAATTATACTTTTTTGCAATATCCATTATCTTATCCATTTTACAGGAAACCCCTGCATAGTGAACTGGAATTATAGCTTTTGTTTTTTCTGTTATAGCATCTTCAATTAAATTTTCATCTATATTCATTGTATCTGGTCTTATATCTACAAACACAATCTTAGCACCCCTCAGAACAAATGCATTTACAGTAGAAACAAATGTATATGATGGAGCTATGATTTCATCTCCAGGCTTTATATCACATAATATAGCAGCCATTTCTAAAGCATGTGTACATGATGTAGTTAATAAGGTTTTAAGAATATTAAATTCATTTTGAAACCATTCATTACACTTCTTAGTAAAATTACCATCTCCACACAACTTTTTATATTCTTTAATTGCTTTACATATATATTCTTCTTCTTTTCCAACAAAAGGTGGAATGTTAAAACTTATCATATCAAATCCCCAATCTATAATATATTCTTCTATTTAATATCTATGATAAATAAACTATTTATACATTTCATTATAATATTTTAAATAATCTCCTGAAGTAACATTATTCATCCATTCTTTATTATCTAAATACCATTTGATTGTCTTAACTATTCCTACTTCAAAAGTAGTTTCAGGATACCATCCAAGTTCTTCCTTTATCTTGCTTGGATCTATTCCATATCTTCGATCATGGCCTTTTCTATCTTCAACAAACTTTTTTAAATTTTCAGTTACCCTACTCTCTACATTTTCATTGATATATTTAATAACTGTATCAACTATTTGAAGGTTTGTTCTTTCATTATGTCCACCAACGTTATAAACCTCTCCAAGTTTTCCATTATTAATAACCATATCTATGGCTTTAGCATGATCTTCAACATATAACCAGTCTCTTATATTTAATCCATCCCCATAAATAGGTAAGTCCTTTAAATTTAAGCAGTTATTTATTAAAAGTGGTATTAATTTTTCAGGAAATTGGAATGGTCCATAGTTATTAGAACATCTTGTTATGTTAACTGGCATTTTATAAGTATCTGCATATGACTTAACCATCATATCTGACCCTGCCTTACTTGCTGAATATGGGCTGTGTGGATCTAATGGTGTTGTTTCCATAAAATATCCTGTTTCTCCAAGCGAACCATATACTTCATCAGTTGACACGTGTAAGAACTTAACCCCTGTTTTCCATCCTTCTTCTGTTTCCCAAGCATTTTTTGCACAGTTTAATAACTTAACTGTTCCAAGTACATTGGTTTTAGCAAAAATCTCTGGTTCCTTTATACTTCTATCAACATGAGATTCTGCTGCAAAGTGAGCTACATAGTCTATTTCATATTTTTCAAACAATGAAGATACTAAATCAGCATCACATATATCACCTTGAACAAATATATGTCTTGAATCATTTTCAATACTCTTTAAATTTTCTAAGTTCCCTGCGTAAGTTAATTTATCTAAGTTTATAATTCTTATATTTTCATATTTATTAAGCATGTATAAAACAAAATTAGAGCCTATAAATCCTGCTCCACCAGTTACTAAATAAGTCTTCATCCAATCACCTACTTTAATCCTCATTAATAATATCAATCAAATATTTTCCATATCCAGTTTTCATTAATGGTTCTGCTAATTCTCTAACTTGATCTCTTGATATCCATCCCTTTCTATATGATATTTCCTCTAAACAAGCTATGTAAGTTCCTTGTGTATTTTGAATTACTTCAACAAAGTTAGATGCTTGTAACATAGATGAATGAGTCCCCGTATCTAACCATGCCATTCCACGACCAAATATTTCTACTTTTAACTTATTTTCATGCATATACAATCTATTTAAATCAGTTATTTCTAATTCACCTCTTTCAGAAGGTTTTAAATGCTTAACCCTGTTAACAACAGTATTATCATAAAAATATAACCCTGGAACTGCATATTTAGATTTAGGTTTTAATGGCTTTTCTTCTAATGAAATAACATTTCTATTTTCATCAAACTCAACTACTCCAAAGGCTCTAGGATCTTGAACATACTGTCCAAAAACTACAGCTCCTTCCTTTAATTTAGCAGCTCTTTCTAAATATCCAACCAATCCTTGTCCGTAAAATATATTATCCCCTAAAATCATGGTAACATTATCTTTTCCAATGAAGTCCTCACCAATTAAAAAAGCTTCGGCTAGACCATTTGGTGATTCTTGAATTGCATATTCTATTCTCAATCCTAATTCTGAACCATCTTTAAATAGCTCTTTAAAACTAATAATATCTCTTGGTGTAGATATTATTAATATCTCTCTAATACCAGCTAACATAAGAACTGACATTGGATAATAAATCATAGGCTTATCATAAATAGGCACCATTTGTTTTGACATTGCTTTAGTAACAGGATAAAGTCTAGTCCCTGATCCACCTGCTAATATTATTCCTTTCATAATTTACACCTCTATATTTTTATAATTTAGTTTTTAAATATTTCTTGCAAGTCCAATATTAATTTCTCTTTTGAAAAATACTTTTTTACACTTTCAATATTTTTCACATTATCATTTAAATCTAAAGGAGTTAATAAGTCATTAGAACTTGTAGTTGCATCAAATACTGTCAAATCGTGAGCCTTGCAAAACTCCCATGTAGTTATATCACTTCTTATATAAACCTTTTTACCAAATCCAAGTAAAGAAGTTATATTACCCACCGCTTGCTGTCTTTTATGGTTAAATATTGCTACATCTATTTTACTTAATATCTCTAAATATTCCTCACTATTCATAAAATTTAATAATGGACTAAATTTATTACCAAATATTCTTTTACCTTCATTTATAACTTTATTTTTATAATCTTCATCTCCATAAGATAATGGACAAATTATTTTTATATTTTTATCTAAATAATTTTCTAACTTTTTAAAGATATCCAAGTGGTTATTAGTGGGATCTGCAGAATTTCCTATTTGTATATAAATTGTCCCATTATTATTTATATTACTTTTAGGTAAATTATAATCGTTATAAAGATTGCTTGGATACATAAATGAATAAACATACTTTCCTTTTGCTCCGTACCATTCTTTAGCTAACTCATAGTCTCCTTTTATATGAGTTATCAATCCACCTAAATTGCTTATTATTCTTCTTCTAATAACTTCATTTAAATCAGATTTTAAATTTTTATTTCTTATTTTATATAAATATAAGTCTGCACCCCAAATAACCCAATTACTTTTTTTTAGTGTAGTTTTACTAATTAATAAATAATACTTAAGCCAATTAGGAATAAATAATGAGTGTATGATAACTTTATCTGCCTTATTTATATATTTAATAACTTCTATTATATTGTTTTTATTATCTCTATTGACATATATTATATTGTTATATTGTTCTACTTCATATTTTTTATAGTTATCATTTTTACCATGTACTATAAATAAATGCTCATTTACATTAAAAGTGCTATTTATAAATTTAATAAATGGAACAGTAAACTTTTCCTGTGGAAATAAATGTACTACCATATTTACCTCTCTAAACTTATTTCTTTATCTTATTTTTAGCTATATCTATTAGTTCTAAAAATACATCTTTATATAAAAACATCACTATAATTATGTTGATAAAAGTTAAAATTACTACACCTATATTAAATCTATAGAAACTTGAATATGTGGCTAATATATATACTGCTATAGTTGATATAGCAAATTTTTTTAAGTCATAATTAACATTATAAAGTTTTCTTGAAAAATATGTTCTTAACATAAAGAATATTATATATGAGAATCCTGTTGATATTGCTGCTCCAGTAGCTCCAAATTTAGATACAAGGAGTAAATTTCCTATTAAATTTGTTAGTGCTGATATTGCTGCTACATATATATGTTTCTTAGGCTGCTTTTTAAAATTAATACCTATTACTGTAGTTTCTGATATTGTGTACATTATAGGCATAAACACTAAATAAGGAAAAATAAAGACAGCTTCTCTATATTTAGACCCTAGTAATAAAACTATTATATCTTTACAAGAAATAAGCCCAATTGCAATAACTAACATTCCAACTGTTACTATTTTATTTATCTTTTGAAAGAATTCTTTATCATCTGGATTTTCCGAATATTTCTCAAATGCTACTGGTGTCCAAAAAGTAGTAAATGTAGCTTGTACAGCATTTAGCAATGCAATTATAGTCATAGCTCCATTATATAACCCTACTTGCTCATATCCTGAAAACTCTTTAATTGTTATCCTATCTATTGATTGGAATATCCAAGTTACTGCCATAGAAAATACTAGTGGTAAACCATACTTTATAATTTCTTTTCTTGATGTATTTAATTTAGTTATACCCACACTCGTCCACTCTTTATTTTCTATTGCAACAGCTAAGAATGTTATTAATGCATTTGTTAATACTATTGCTAATGTTAATGTCATATAATTATTTTTATAAACAAAAAATATTGCAATAACAAATAACAAATTAGCTATTTTCATTATTATATTAAGTAAAGAATATAATTTAGCCTTTTGCTTCATTCTAATCTGAAGTAAGGCAAATCTTGAAATTATACTTAATAATAAGTTTATTACTAATAATACTGTAACCGCAAATGATTCTTGCTGAACTATATATATTGATATAGGTTTATAAAAAACTATAATTAAAACTCCTATAAATAAATTTATTATTAAAGGTAGCTTAATACAATTCCTTAAAAGCTTTCCTCTATTCTCCTTTTCTTCATCATAATAATATCTAACATACGCTTGATCTAATCCCAGAATTCCTATTATTAATAATAAGTTTGTAACAGTATTAAACATACCAAATTTTCCATTTTCCTCCGGACTTATCATTCTAGTTATTATTGGAGATGATATAAAACCTAACATTAAAGTTACTATACTGCCTATTCCAAACTCCATAAATTTTTTTAACAAATTATTATTCATAAAGATTATTCTCCTAATCCTCCCCTTATTCTGAAATTAATTTTAAAAGTACACTATGATGCTTAAAGCTCTACTAAATAATTCTATTATTCTTATGCTCGGAATCAATATCTCTATCAATTAAAAATAATAGAAGGCAAAATGGAGTGAAAAATACCCTCCCTTGAAATAAATTTGTAGTAATACCTCCAATAATTACAACTAACAACAACTCTAAAACTAATCTGTTTTTACTTAATTTATTACTCTTATATATACTATATAAAAGCAAACAATATCCAATTAATCCAAATATTCCATACGATATTAACATATATAAATAAGAATTATCAAAAGTTGATAAAAATCCTTCTGTACCAGCACCTATAGAAAACAAGTTTCCAAAAGGCTTAAAAAAATTAAAATCTTTAATTAATTCTATCCAATTGATCCACCTAATAAATAAAGTACTATAAAATCCTTCAATAAATCGTGGAATTATTACTAATATTATCATAAATGCTATAGTTGATACTCCCATAATTATAAACTTTATCCTCTTCTTACTACTTCTAATTATTAGTCTAAATATATCTATAATTAACAATATCAATACTGTTTTATTCGTACTTAAAATTATATTACCACTACATAAATAAAGTAAAATTTTCTTTCTTTTTATTGCAGATCCTCTTATAAAAAAATAACTTAAAATATTATAATACGCAAATAATGTACTATCTCCCGCTAAGGATGGTACTCTTAGCATGCCATTAGTTGACCATATCTTTATTCCTGTATATATATCTATTCCATAAAACTGATGTCCAGCATAAAACTGTGAAGTCCATTCCCAACCTAAAATTCTTTGACTTATACCCAAAATAAAACCTAAAACAACTTGAAATGATAAAATAATACAAATATTTTTATATATTTTTTTCTTATTATATTCATCAATATTAATCTCATTTAATAAAGTTAATAGTACAAATGGAAAGTATATATCTCTTAATACAAACAAAAAATTCCTCATGTTTTCTAAGAAGATTAAGTTAATTAAAAATATAATACTTACATAAGAAAATAAACCCCGTGTAAAATACTTACCTTTTATTCTAAATCCCTCTTTTAAAATTATTATCATACTAATTATCATAATTACTAATATAACACAATCTGGTAAAATTGACTTTATAATAAGCAAATTTTCACTAGCTGATACTAGTTTTACAAAAATGCCACTGAATGTAACTAAAATAATATATATATATATTAAATATTCTAAAATCTTTTTCATAGGATGTCTCCTTTTTCTATAGGTATCATAATTATTGCTTACTATATAGCTTTAAAAAAAGTTCTATTTGCTTTTGTAATGAATATTCTAATATATTTTTTTCTATATTATTAAAATACTTTTTCACATATTCCCTACTTGAAAATAATTCAATTCTATTTTTTAAATCTTGTAAATCATCAAACTGAAATGTTTCTCCAGTCTTCGAATTATTAATTATCTCAAATATGCCACCTTTATTTGATCCGATAACAGGAAGCCCATATTGATTTGCCTCAATAACAACTCGTCCAAAAGGCTCGTCCCAAATAGATGGAATAATCAAAACATCATTATTTATGAATTCAATTTTTAATTCTTCTGAGTTTAACTTTCCTTTATATAGTATCCTATCATCATTTAGACAATAATTTTCTACTAATGGTTTTAATTCACCATCTCCGCAGATATTTAGTCTAATATTGCTATTATCTATCTTATTAAATACATATAATAAATTTTTCACTCCCTTAATTTCATACAAACTTCCTACAAACAAAAATTTTATAATGCTATCCTTTTTTCTTCTTTTTTCTTCAATTATTTCTTTTGTATCACTTATGTCTATTTTAATACTATTATTTATATGTTCTTTAATTGAATATTTAAAATATCCTTTATCTATAAATTTATTTAATGTAAATTGTGATGGAGCCGTAACTATATCAACATATTTAGTTTGTCTTCTAAAGTAATATCTATATATAACTAAAGTTAATTTTATAAAAATAGATTTCTTTTTTTCAATTTCTAATGAACATGTTGGTGACAACAACCAATAGTCTCGCAATGTATGAACTATCTTTATATTTTTTTTTTTACATATTTTCCAAAATAACGGAGAAATTCCGAATAAATTATTTGTATGAACCACATCTGGACTAAAGTCACCTAATACAAAGTTAAACTCTCTTAATGCAGTATAATTTCTTAGTTCAATAATTTTATTTTTTATCTTTGATTTTAGATTTCCATTTTTTTTCACCATTTTCTCAATATTAAATAATCCTGCTTTTCCTCTATATACTACAATATCATTTATAACGTCTTTTTTAATATCTTTTTGAAAATTATCTATACAGTATATTGCTAAATCATGCCCTTGTTCTCTCAATCCTTCTGCTAGTAACTTTACACTATGCTCTGTTCCTCCTAACATATTTGGGTAATAAAATGAATTTACAACCAATATTTTCATATAGCACCAATCTTTCCTTTAATAAAAATTTCGTTAATCTATCTGTTTACTATATTTTTATACAATGTCTAGTTCCTATAGCAAAATAATCCATTAAGTTTAATAATATCTATGCAGATTAATAGAGTATTAATTTAATTAATTATTTAAATAAAATTAAATATTATATTCTATAATTCATATATATTAAGCTATATAGTATAATCTCATGCATTTACTTTTATATTATAAGGTATTATTAATTAAAATTTATTTCTTATTAATACTTGAGAATTTATAAATATTTAATATATCTTCAGCTATTTTTTCCCAACCATATTCATTTTCAACAAACTTTCTTGAGTTGTATCCTATTTCCTCCAAAGTAACCTTTTCTATGTTTAATATTTCTTCCAACTTATCTGCAATAGCTATTTCATCTTCTTTTTCAATTAAATAACCAGTTTTTCCATCTTCTATAATTTGTTTTAATCCCCCTACATTTGTAGCTATAATAACTTTTTCACATGCCATTGCTTCTAACGCTGATAAGCTTACAGCCTCCATTAAAGATGGAATTATAACAAAATCTGATAACTTTATAACTTCATTCATACTTTTATAATCTATATTCCCTAATAATTTTATACTACCTTCTAGCTTGTTTTCTCTTATATAATCCTCAACTTGTTTCTTATATTCAGGATAATCGTTATATTCATTCCCTGCAAATATGAAATTATATTGATTTATACCTCTATCATTAAGTATTTTTATACCTTTAACTAAATATATTATACCTTTTGTTGGTGCCCACCTTCTAGGACATATAACAACTTTTTTATTTGCATCAACATCATACTTTTTTCTTAATTCATTAATTTCATTTCTACTAACGTCTTTAAAAATATCTAAGTTTACTCCATTTGGTATATAGCTATATTTATTATCATCAATTATTCCTCTAAAATCAGCTAATTCATTACTTGGAGCTATAATGTAACTAAAATGTTCGGTTAATTTTTTTATTAAAAATTTACTAATAGGTAACTTTTTTAAAAATAGAAATTCTCCAGTATGATTAGTAAATATAACTTTAAACTTCTTTGATAGCTTCTTTGATAGTTTTATACTAGATATAAAATCATGTTGATGTAAAATAATCTCATCGGAATTATCATTTTTAATTTCTTCCATCAAATATTTAAATACTTCCATTAAATATCTATTATAAAAATTTTTTCTTCTATATCCATAAAATAATCCCTTCAAACTCCCATCAGATTTTTTTCTTAATTCTTCATATTTTAATTTATCACTTTCATCACCAATACCTACTATATGTACATTAATTCCATCTAAAATTGAGAATTCATTTTCAACTCCTATAGTAGGCTTTATTATTTTTACATTTATACCCTTTTTGACAAACTCGTTCGATAAATTATATATATGATTTTCTACTCCTCCAATAGATGGATAAAACATAGTTGTTAACATATATACAGTTTTTTTCATTTTATTTATCTCTCCTTAACAATTCTTCGTACACCATCCAAGTTTCCTTAGCACATTTATCCCAGGAAAATTCCTTACTTTTTTCATAACCCTTTTCTATTATTCTATCTCTTAAATTTTTATATTGTATTAAATCAATTAACTTTTTACTTATATCTTCTACTGAATATGGATTACAAAACAAAGCATTTTCACTACCTATAGTTTCCTTAAAAACATCAATGTTAGATAGAAGAACAGCTTTTTTTCTACTTAACGCTTCTAATGCGGGTAGTCCAAATCCTTCATAAATGGATGGATAAGCAACAAATAAACACCTATTATATAATTTTTCTAATTCATCGTAAGTTACATATCCTGTTATTATCACACTAGATTTAATTTGTAATTCATTTATTTTATGTTCTAATTGATTAAATCCCCATCCCTTTTTGCCAACAATAACAAACTTTAATTTAGGATTTATCGTTAATGAATTTTTAAATGCATCTAAGAATCTAATAAGATTCTTAGATGGAGCAATTGTTCCTACAAATAAAATAAACTCCCCATATATTCCAAACTTAGTAATATCAGTATTTGAATTAATATTACTTACTATAGGCTTATTAAATCCATTATTAACTATTCTTATTCTATCATCAGATATATTCGGATAATACTTTTTCAACTCTTTATATGTAAATCTTGAAATACATATTAACATATCAGCATTTTTAATTGTCTGATTAAATAAAAATTTCTTTGTCACTATTTGATTGCTAGTATAGTGTTCTTTAACTGTTATGAAAGCTAAATCATGTATAGTAGCAATCCTTTTTGATTTTGAAACAATCGGACTAGCATAATCCGGAAAATGAATAATATCATACTTATTATATTTATTAGCCAATTTAACTTGTTCAGTTAGTATTCTTGAAGCCGAAGACTTACAATCTTTTACTATAACTTTTTTCAAATTATTAAATTCATTTTTAAAACTATCGTTTAATATTAAATCAATTTCTGTTTTTTTTAAATTATTATATTGAAGCATTAAATTTTTAGCATAACTTGATATTCCTGCACCCTGCTTAGAATATAATAATCCATTAAAAAGTATTTTCATAACTTATCCTCTAATCTATTGAATTTATTAAATTAATTTTCTATAAAATCCTTAAATTTTTTTATATCTTCCATATATTCTTTATTTACTATAAAAATTGTATCCTCTGTTTCTACAGCCATGGTATCCTCTATTCCTATCATTACAATCCTTTTATTATTATTTATTGCCATATTAGATTTTGATTCAATTACTTTTACATTTTTAGTTATTATATTATCATTTACATCCTTTTCTCTATACCTATCTAACGCTTGCCAGTTTCCGACATCATCCCATCCAAACTCACTTGGAACAACATAAATATTCTTAGACCTTTCAAGGACAGAATAATCTATTGAAATTGACTCCGTATTTTTATAATTGTTATTTATAATTTTCTGTATTTGTTCTTCTTTTGCACTCGCTAACAAATGAAGAGCTTCATAAGTATTAGGCGAATATTTTTTAATGTTATTTAAGATATTATCTATACTCCACAAAAACATTCCGCCATTCCAAAGGTAATTTCCTTCATTTATATAGACTTCTGCTTTTTCTTTATTAGGCTTTTCAACAAAGGCTTCAACTCTAATAAAATCTCGATTATTAGTTATTTGATTTTCATGACTATACCTTATATAACCATAGCCAGTTTCTGCTCTCGTAGGTTTCATGCCTAAAGTTATAATTGCTTCATTATTATTTTTTATAAATTCATCGGCACTAAGAACTATATTTCTAAATTCATCTTCATCTTTAATAATATGGTCTGAAGGTAAAACTACCATATTTGAATCTTTATAATATCTTTTTATAATAAATGCTGATAGAGCAATACATGGAGTTGTATTCCTGCCTTCCGGCTCAACTATTATATTTCTTTCTGAAAGTTCTGGAAGTTGTTCTTTTACTAAACCAACATATCTTTCGCCAGTACATACAAATATTCTTTCTATAGGAATAATAGATCTTACCCTATTTACTGTCATTTGAATCATAGTTTCTTCACCTATTAAATTCAAAAATTGCTTTGGCTTCTCTTCTGTTGATAAAGGCCAAAATCTTGTTCCTTTTCCCCCAGCCATAATTAAAGCACATAACATAAAATAACCCCCTTATTATCTCTAGTCTCTTCCAAATAAATCCCTAGTATAAACCTTCTCTTCTACATCTAATAATTCTTCTACCAATCTATTAGAAACAATAACATCTGACATCTTTTTAAACTCATTTAAATCTCTAATCACTTTTGAGTTAAAGAAATTATTTTCTTTTAATGCTGGTTCATAAACAACTACTTCTATTCCCTTTGATTTAATTCTTTTCATTATTCCTTGAATAGATGAAGCTCTAAAGTTATCTGAATCTGTTTTCATTGTTAATCTATATATTCCAACTACCTTTGGATTTCTTTTTAGTATCATTTCGGCAATATGATCTTTTCTTGTTCTATTTGCATCTACTATTGCTCCAATAATATTGTTAGGAATATCTTCATAATTTGCCTTTAATTGCTTTGTATCTTTAGGTAAGCAGTATCCTCCATACCCAAAGGATGGATTATTGTAATGACTTCCTATTCTTGGATCTAATCCTACTCCTTCAATTATATCTTTAGTATTAAGATCTCTTATTTCTGCATAAGTATCAAGTTCATTAAAATATGCGACTCTTAATGCTAAATAAGTATTTGAAAATAATTTCACTGCCTCTGCTTCTGTAGAGTCTGTAAATAGAACTTGTATATCTTCTTTTATTGCTCCTTCTTTTAAAAGGTTAGCAAATTTTTCTGCTCTTTCTGATTTTTCTCCTACTATTATTCTTGAAGGATATAAATTATCATATAATGCTTTTCCTTCTCTTAAGAATTCTGGTGAAAAAATTAAATTGTTAGTATCAAACATTTTTCTTACTTTTTCAGTATATCCTACTGGAACTGTTGACTTTATTACCATAGTTGCTTCTGGATTAATTGCTAATACATTTGCAATTACCGCTTCTACTGTTCTTGTGTTAAAGTAATTTAATTCTGGATCGTAATTTGTTGGGGTTGATATTATTACATATTCCGCTCCTTGATATGCTTTATATGAATCAGTTGTTGCTATTAATTTTAAGTTTTTATTTTTTAAATAATCTTCAATTTCTTTATCTACAATAGGTGATATTTTATCATTAATCATATCCACCTTGTCTTGAATTATATCAAGAGCTACAACCTCATTATTTTGAGCTAATAATATAGCATTTGATAACCCTACATACCCTGTTCCTGCAATTGCAATTTTCATATTAAGTCCCCCTATTTTTTCCCTTTAACAAGCATTTTTATCTCCAAACAACACTCCTGCTGTTTTTAATATTAATTTTAAATCTAACCAAAAGCTTCTATCATTTACATACTGTAAATCAAGCTTCATCCAGTTTTCAAAGTCTATATTATTTCTTCCTGAAACCTGCCAGTAGCATGTAAGCCCCGGCTTTACGCTTAATCTTTTTAGCATCCATGGTTCAAATTTTAATACTTCCTTTGGAAGGCTTGGCCTAGGTCCAACTAAGCTCATTTCTCCTTTTAACACATTTATTAATTGTGGAAGTTCATCTATACTTGTTTTTCTTATAAACTTTCCTACTTTAGTAACTCTAGGATCGTTTTTCATTTTAAACATAGGCCCAGACATTTCATTTTTCTTTGCTAACTTTTCTTTTAATTCTTCAGCATTTTGCACCATGGATCTAAATTTATACATTTTAAATTCTTTTTTATTTAATCCAATACGCTTTTGTGAAAATATTGCTGGTCCTTTTGATTCTAGTTTTATTAAAATAGCCACAACTAGTAAAATAGGGCTTAGAATTATTAATCCTAATGTCGAAGCTATAATATCTAAAGCTCTTTTAGATATATTATATATAGCACTTTCTTTTCTTTCAATTTCTATTATTTCCTGCTCATTGATCTGAAGTCTTTCCATCACTAATTCTCCACCCCTTTTATTTATACATAATATTGTTTATTTAATTTATACTTTATTAAATATCCCAAAAAGTCCTTTTTTCTCTTTGATTAAATTTCCTATATACTTTACTTCTTTATTAATCAAAAGATTTTCTCCTGAATCTAATAAATAATTAAAGTAGTTTTTATCTAATTTTCTTATAGCTTGTACTCCATCTTTCATATTAGGATTTCTTTTTGCATCTCTATGAGCATCTGATCCTATAAAGCTATAAATTTTATTTTTTATATAAATTTCTGCATTTTTTTGTACTTCTTTTCCAAACTCTCCTGTAATACTTCCAAGATTTAATTGAAAAAGAAATCCTTCTCTTATAAATTCATTTATTAGTGAAGGATTTTTTATAAATTTTCTATATCTTTCTGGATGAGCTATAACAGGTACTATACCTTTAAGTTGCAGCTCATATATATTTTCAATAGCTTCTTTACTAGAAAAATCCCTCATGTTAAATTCAATAAGCATGTACCTTGAATTATTTATTGTTCCTATATATCCATTATCATAATTTTCTAATATATTTGATGTGTAATATACTTCTTGTCCACAATATATATCAATATTTAAATTTTCTTCCTTTGCTAAGCTTCTTACAACCTCTGCCTTTTCCTTCACTTCTTCTAGAGGTACTTCAAAATACCCTGGCATATAATGAGGAGTTAAAACTAACTTAGTAGTTCCCCCTAAGACAGCTTGCCTTAGCATATTCAAAGTCATTTCCCTAGACTTCGATCCATCATCAATTCCATATATTAAATGAGAGTGTAAATCTACCATTTAAAAACCCCCTTTTTCTAGGAAACAAGTGTCAGGTAACAGGTCTCACTTAGTACCTGTTCCTTGTTCCCTGTTACCTGTTCCCTTATTCCCTGTTTTTACTTTTCTCCGTAATAGTAATAGTATTTGTTTCTACTATTGTCTAATCCATTTAAAACTGTTCCTATAATATTTGCATTTACTTTTTTTAATAAACTAATTGCATTTTGAACTGAGTCTTTTTTTGTTCTTTCTGCTCTTACTACTAAAATTGCTCCATCTGCTTTTGTTGCTAGTATTTGTGAATCTGTAACAGCTTGAACTGGAGGTGTATCTAGTATTATATAATCAAAGTTTTTCTTTAATGCATCTAGTAATGTTGTCATTGCCTTTGATGAAAGCATTTCTGATGGATTTGGCGGTATTTTACCAGATGTCAATATTACTAAATTGTTATTATATCTATGCATTGCTGTAGCTAATTCTTCTTTTCCTATCATTACATCTGACAAACCTACTATGTTTGAGATTTTAAACTTTTTATGTAGTGATGGTTTTCTTAAATCACAGTCTACTAATATTACTTTTTTTTCTCCTTGAGCTAAACATAAAGCAAGATTTCCAGCTGTAGTTGATTTACCTTCTCCTGGTTCTGAACTTGTAACCATTATTACTTTATATTCTTTATCAAAGGATGAATATTGTATATTTGTTCTTAATGTTCTATAACTTTCTGCTGCTATAGACTTTGGTTCTTTTTCTACTATAAACATATTATCCTCCTAAACTTCCTTTACTGTAGGTATTACACCAATTACTGGAATGTCTAATTCTCTTTCTAATTGTTCTTTTGATTTAAAAGTATTATCTAAGAATTCTAATAGGAAGGCTAATCCTACACTTACCATTAGTCCAAGTAAAAATGCTATTGCAATATTCATTTTTTTATTAGGACTAATTGGGTTTTCTGGTAATTGAACCTCTTCTATAGTTTTTATATTTCCATTTGGAACTAATTCTTTTGATGTTTTTATAAATTCATCTGTTAGTTCTTGTATAACTACCTTTGCTTCTTGAGGATTATTGCTTTTATATTTAATTTGTAGTATTTGTGTATCTGTAACAGGTGACACTGTTAAATTTGCTAAAACATCTTCTGGTTTTAACTCAAGGCTTGTACCCTGTAAACTTCTTGATACTAAATCTTTTGTTTTTATTGCTTCTGAATAAGTTTTCATAAGTTTTTGATACATAAGGACATCATTTTGGTTATATGCTTGATTATCTCCTTCATCTTTACCTATAAAGACTTTTGTACTTGCTTCATATTTAGGTTTTATTACAAAGAAACTTAATGCTGCTGAAATTATAGTAGCTATTAATGTAATTGTAACTATCATTAACCATCTCTTTTTTAAAGCTTCAAATAATTCATCTAATCTTATTACTTGTTCTTCCACTGAAATTTCCTCCCAATATATAATTACGCTTTCAGCTTATTATATCATTAATAGACATAATTTTTATACCCTTATTTAAATTTTTAATAAACTTTATATTATTATTAAAATTTATATTTAATCATTAGTAATATAATTTTTGCAAAAAATCTGTATATTTTTTTCAAGAACAATACAAAATTATAGCACAAATTTATATTATTGTTTTACTTTTTTAACGACAATTTTTCTCTATATTTAAACACAATTTATATATTCGACATTTATTTAAAATTCATAACTTTTTTTATTTATAATATCATATTTTTTATTTATATAGTTAAAATTTAATTATATTTTTTCCTAGAAGTTTATGTGTTTTTTAGAATATTTTTTTATAAATATTTTCTGTGCCACTAAAATTCTATGAATTTTAATTAAATTATTTAATTAAAATGATGTTATTAAAAAAATAACATATGTAATCCTATGTTAACTTAAATTGTATTTTTAATTTCATTTAACACTATACTAATTTTTGTATATATTTGTCGTTTCATATAATATCTATTTTTTAACTTATTTTATATCAATATTATTTTTTGTATAAATATTCTTTTTTATTAATAATTATGCATAATTTTGAGTGTAAAATAAGATACTCAGATAATATCTGAATATCTTATCTAAAAAAGCCATTTTTCTTCTTTTTTGAACTTTTTAAGACTCTTTTTACTCTTACTCCATCTGGCTTTAAAATGAACAAACTCTTTTTACTTAAATCTTCTATTTGCTTATCTATATATTCTGCTTCTATTTGTTCTTCAAAACCAATAAATTGATATATATTTCTTTTTACTAATGCTTTTGCTGCTTTTTGAATTTTTTTACCATACACACCCTTTAAACTTGCAGGATCTAATTGAAATAAACATTCTTCATCTATAAGCTTGTCTATCTTCTTGTTATCTTCTATTATTTCATTTATTTTCTCAGGGCTTACTATTATAGGTACTAAATTTCTAAGTTTATATTCAAAAACGATTTCTAAAAGTTCATCTATTTTACTACATTCCTCTACATCTAGTAAAACAAAATTTGTTTTATTTATACTTCCTAAATTTCCTTTTATATACTCTTTTAAATTTTCATAATTATCTCTTAGTAAATTGGCTGAATATAGAGTTAAGTCTATTTCCTTTGCTTGTAAGTAGGCATTTAATTCTTCAACTATATTATTAACCTCTTCTATGTTGCTTTTGCTTTCTTCATCATAATATGCTGGGGCTAATACTAATCTTTTTATATTTAGCTTTCCTGCTTCATCTATTTTTTTAAGTAAAATTGTTGACTTGAAGTCGCCTTCTTTAACTAACTCCTTAAAAATCAAATTCGCAAATACCATTTTATCCCTCATTCCATCCATTATATTTTAATTATAAATCCAAAAATTTAATTAAACTATACTTTTATTTCTACAGCTTTTGACAGATAAATAGTAATTTTATGTATTTGCTGTAATAAATCGGTCAAATATTTGGTAAATTTATTTTTATTGCCACATTTAGTTCTACTATTTAATTTATATTTTAGTAAGATTAATCTAAAACATCTAAATAACCGTAATTTTTGTATTTTTTTAACTAAAACTTTTTTTATTTTTTTCTCAATTCTTTTATTTTAGGGGTATTTATTAATGAAAAGTTTAATTTAGGAGGAAAGATAAATGAAGGATTTATTAAAAAGAGCAAAGAATAATGATTCTTTAGCTAAAGAGGAAATAATAAAAATGTATTATCCATTAATAATTAAAGAATCTAAAATAATTTATTTAAAAAATAAGTCATTTGAAGATATTGTTCAAATTGGAATATTAAACTTACTTCATGCCATAGATAAATTTGATTTAACTAGAGATGTAGGTAAATTCCCTTCTTATGCCCTTTGGGCTATTAAAAATGGCTATAGATATCTTTGTAGAAATGAAATACGCTATAATGATGAGATTAGTTTAAATAATAAAACTGATAACGACTTTGAATTAGGGTTAAATATAGTTGACGAAAGTATTAATATTGAAGAAAAAGTTATTAATGATATTTTATATGAAGAACTTTACCTAGCCCTAGAAAAACTTGACTATGAAGAAAGAGAAATAATAGAGTTTTTATATATTTCTAATAGCAAACCAAACCTCTCAAAATTCTCTGTTCTTAAAGGAAAAGATTACTACTATTGCAGTTGTTTGAAAAAGAGAGCGCTTAAAAAGCTGAAAGCTTTTTTTAGGTAACAAGTAACAGAGATCAGGTAACAGGTAGTGAAACAAAATATAATGGATAAAAATAATATTTTAAAAACTTTGCACTATAATAACTTAATAAAAATTCAACATCTTCAACTGTATTTTTATATTTAATTTCCATAATATCAACTCCTATATTATGATATAAATTTCGCTAAAAGTATCTTTAGTGAATAATAAAAGCCAATGATTATAAATCATTGGCTTTTCAATTACGCTAAATTCAACTTTAACGCAATTATTTTTATTCAATTTAGATAATAATGGCTTAGATTTTAAGTTTAAAAGATTAGAAATATATGATTATTAATAAGCAACTATATTTCCATATCCATTAGCGGTACTAGGCATTGGAGCATACGGATATCTTGTCCATTTAGTATTAGCTTGTGCATTATACCAATATCCATTATAAGTATATTGATAATATTCAACCATCATTCCATATCCACTATTATAGGCTTCTTGGAAAGGACCATAAATAGCTGCTTCTTCTAATTCAGCTACAGCTGTTACGATACCATATATCGTTGTAGCTGCATTTAAATATTTTATGAAAGCTGCTGCTGCACTTGTAGCCTTAGAAGTAATATAATTCTTTACAGCAGAAATTCCTCCACTAGCAGCTAGGCTAGATAATGTTTTAAAAAAGTTCGCATCATATTGAGAAGCTAACATATCAGCAAGATTTTGACGTGTAAGGTATTCTACTTTTCGATATTTTATTTGATAATTATATGCTGTTGATGTTGGTCCCCCATGTGTGTATGTCCAAGTACCACCATTAGGAGCATAAAATGTTGAACCAGTTAATGCCATAAGAGATATTCCGTTATTATTAGATTGAGCAAATAAAAAACTATCCTCAAAATCTTGTAAATAATTAGATGGTGCATTTAAGTGTCTAAGAACAATTTCCTTATTCTCTTCAATATCTGGATAATCATTTTCGCTCGCAAAAACCGTTAATGAAGGACCCAATAATAAAATTGTATTATATTTTTTACTTTTTACAATATATTGAATTTAATGCTATATTTATATAACAGGGGATATTATGCTATATTTAAAGAGAAAATAAGGAGGTTATAATAATGAAAATTTTTGTGTATTTATATTGCATATGTGTTTTATTTATTAATATTAAAAATTTATTTAATAAAAACTCAACTAAAAAGAAAAAAATAAAATTTATTCTTAATATAGCTGTATTTTCAATTGCTTTAATATTAAATTATTATTCTAGTACTGAGTACAATCCACTATATATTATTTTTCTTATTTTATGTATACCTTTATTAATAATTTCTCTAATAGAGAATTTTAAAGAATAAAAATTATAGTTTTTTGTTTACTATAAATAAACTTATAAAAAAAGGTACTATTTCGCTATGATTATAGCGAAACAGTACCTTTTTACTTTGAATTTATTAAGCTATTTCATTATTCATAATCAATTCAAATCATATATATAACTTTACACCTTGAACATAGTGATTTTTAAAATTAATATTTCTGGGGTTATGAACCCCCCTACAAGCATTTTTACCTGACACATATTCCCTGCTCCCTTTCCCCTGTGCACTGTGAACTAAAAAGAAATTTGCACTAAATAATTTGTGGACTAAATTAATCATTAATTACTAATTGCTGCTTTAATTTTTCCATAACTTTGTCTCTCATATATCTTACCTTATAATATTCAAGCTTTAAATTTTCTGCATAAGCTTTTAGGGTATTTCCCTCCACATAAATTGAGTTAAGTAAAGCTTTTTCTTCTGAATTAAGTTGTTCTATAGCTTTGAATAAGTTGTTATTTAGTTCTTTTTTAATATAGTCTTCTGATATATTTACATCTTCATCTATAATTTCTTTTATTTGTATTGAGTTTGCTATTGAATTGTTTAACTTATTTTCATAATATCTTTTGCTTGCTTTTTCTATTTCTTTATTCATTTGATTTTTAATACTCTTTTGCACATAAGATGGAAAAGAATTGCTTAAATCAACATTAAACTTATCTATTGCTTTTATTATTGTAAGTCTTGCTATTTGCCTTATATCTTCTGATTCATATCCATATATATAGTAACTAATTGATGTTTTATAAACTAATGGTTCAAATTCTTTTAGTATTTTCTCCACTGCTTCTTTATCACCTTGTTTAGCTTTTAATATTAAATTTATCATAAATTATCCCCTCCAAAAACTTTATATTTTAATTATAGCAAACATATGTTCTAGGGGCTATAATTTATTATCGCAAGTTTTGACATGAAAGTTTTTAACCTTGAAATTTTTATTTTTAAGCTTTATGTATTATACTATATATAACAATTAATAATTCACAGTTAACAATTAGCAACTAATAATCAATAGTTAAATATTTGTAACTTATTGATATGTAATTGTTAATTGGCTTTTGGAGGAAATTATTTATGAATCAGAAAATCAAATTAATTTGCATTGATATGGATGGTACTTTACTAAATAGTAACCATGAGATTAGTGAAAGAAACAAGGAAACATTAAGACAAGCAAAAAAGCTTGGCGTTAATATTGCAATTACTACTGGCAGACTTTTTGGATCTGCAAGATATTATTCTAATTTAATTGGAATTGAAAATACTCCTGTTATAGCTTCTAATGGAGCTTATATAAAAACTAATTATGAAGATATTCCTATTTTAGAAAATTCTATTCCCAAGGAAATTGCTATTGAAATATATAAAATTATTAAAAAGCATAATTTAAAAATCAACTTTAATAGTTGGGATACTCTTATGAGGGAAGATGAAGTTCCTGATGATCATGCTTATACTATCATGAATAAACAGCTTCCTGAAGATAAGAAGGTTAAGTTTATTATAAATAGTGATTTTATATCTGCTATAGAAAGTTTTGATGGTAAAATCCTTAAGGGTATTGTAATTGAGAGAGAAAATTTAGATAACCTATGGGCTGCTAAAGATGAGCTTAAAGAAATATTTGGTGATAAACTTCATGTTGTTAGTTCTGGTACTGATAATATTGAAATTATGATTGGAACTACATCTAAAGGAAATGCCGTTGCACATTTAGCTGATATTCTTAATGTAACTGCAGAAGAAGTTATGTGTATAGGTGATTCTGAAAATGATATTTCAATGCTTAAATTTGCAGGTATTGGAGTTGCTATGGGAAATGGTCTTCAAATTACAAAAGATATTGCTGACTACATTACTGATACTAACGATAATGATGGAGTTGCTAAGGCAGTAGAGCACTTTGTGCTTAATTAGTTAGCAGTGCACAGTGCACAATTCGCAGTTAAGGATTAAACTACTGCGTAGTTTTTGAAGTTTAAATTTATAATTCAGCTAAGCTGAATTATCTCCATAACTGTGAACTGTGCCTTGTGAACTGTGAATTGTCTAAAACAGTGAACTAAAATAGCTTTTACACAGTAACTTTTAAGTTTTCTAAAAAGCTCACTAAATTATTAACTGTAGCCATATCTTTTCTTTCTAAATCTGTTGGTTGAAGTTTTATTCCAAATACTTCTTCTATTTTTAGTAATACTTCTATTATTCCTAATGAATCTAGTAATCCTGCTTCAAATAGATCTAAATCTAAATCCTCTCTTATTTCATCTGTTCCTGTAACTTCTTCAAAAATATCTAAAACTTTATCTTCCATTTTTAATCCTCCTAAATTTTAAGTGTATTTTATCTAAAAAGCCATCCTGAAAATAAGAATAGCCCAAAGCATGCTACGTTAAAGTTAATTGCAATTTGTGTATATTGAAACCACTTTTCTTTTTTATGTTTTTTATAAAACTTCCATTTTCTTTGTAGTATATCTGTAAGTACTAGTACTAAGCCTTGATATAATCCGTATATAATATAAAATAAACTCAGTCCATGCCAGATTCCCATAACAAGCATAGTTATTATTTGCGCTACATGTGATGCGGTGAATCTGCTTTTAAACCTCTTTTTTCTCATTGAGCTTAATACAATTCTAGAATATAAATAATCTCCAAACCATTTTGATAAGGATATATGCCATCTAGTCCAAAATTCTTTCATATCTTTACTTAAAAATGGCTTATTAAAGTTATCTGGTGTTTTTATTCCTAGCACATAACTTGTCCCAACTGCGAATGAACTGTATCCTGCAAAGTCAAAGAATAAGTATAAACTATAAGCATACATATAACTTAATCCATTTAAGAATGTTATTTCTGTTGGTATTTTAATCATCCACATAGTATTAATTATGTATGCTATGACAAATTTATATCCAAGGCCTATTATTATTTTTCTAAGACCAATATATAAATAGTCCTCTAGATATTCCTTTTTCTCTATTTTTCTGTTTAAATCTTCTTCAAACCTTCTAAATCTATCTATTGGTCCTGAGCTTAGTGTAGGGAAGAATAATAAGAAGTAAACTAATGTTGAAAATTTAACTTCTTTTATTGCTCCATCATATATTTCGATTATCATTTGTATTGCTTTAAAATTAAGGTATGATAATCCAATAAATCCCATTGGCCCAAAGCTAACAAATACAGATGTTTTTGTTATAATAACTGGTAACATTGATGAAAATAATGCTAAATAATAAATTATTTTATTGTCAGTCTTTTTTCTTATAAATAAATATCCATATATTACTGTAAATTCACCTAAAATAAACATAATAAATAGCATTAAATTATATTTTCCAGTTCCAATAATTAAGCCAACCATCAATATGGATATAATTACTCCATATGACTTTATATTTTTTCCTCTTATCCCCATTATTATTGCAGGTATAAATGATAGCAACAATATATATAGGTATAAATAATCTCCATACTGTGCTAATTTCATTATCTAAGTTCCTCCATAAGTTTCTTTCTATCAATTTTTCCATTTGTGTTTATTGGAAATTCCTTTAAAACCTTTATGTTTCTTGGAATCATATATGAAGGTATATATTTTTTTAGTTCATCCTTTATTAATATTGAATTTTTTAAACTACTTAACTCATTTTCTTCTTTTAATGTAACAAAAGAAGCAAGATGAGATATTTTTTCATCCTTATATACTGGAAATACAACACAGTTATTTACATTAGATACTTTTCTTAAATTATTTTCAATATCTTCAAGTTCTATTCTGAAACCATTAAGCTTTATTTGAAAATCTTTTCTACCACAATAATATATAATTCCATTTTCATAATAAGCTAAATCTCCAGTCTTATATCCTCTTAAAACTTCACCATTAGCTTCCTCATAAAAGAATACTTTATTTGTCATTTCTTCATTATTAAAATATCCTTTACTTATACTTTTCCCTAATGCTAATAGTTCTCCTTTTTCTCCATCCTTTAAAGTATTTCCTTTATCGTCTACAATTTTTAATATTCCTCCATCCATAGGATATCCAATAGGAATAGATCTTTCATCTTCTAACATTTTTTCTGTAACATCTATAGCTGATAATAATACAGTACCTTCAGTTGGACCATATCCATTTATTATTCTTACTCCTTCAAATCTTTCCATCAATTCTTTAATTAGTTTTTTGGAAAGTACTTCTCCAGCAAAAAAGAATGTTCTTAAATTTGGCATAAGACTACTATTAAAATTAGAATCTTTAATACACATCTCTGCAAGAGCTGGTGTTGATACCCACTCTTTAATATTTGATTCCTTTAAATTTGAAAATAAAAGTTTAAAATCTTCTAATGTTTTCTTTGATAAACTATTCAATGTCTTTCCGTATATCAATCCTAAGTATATAGGTATAACTGATACATCAAAGGAATATGACACTTGATTCATCATAACATCACTGCTATCATCTAAGTTCATATATTTTCCAAACCAATTATTGAATGAATCTAAGTTATTCTTACTTATTTGAACTCCTTTTGGTTTTCCTGTGCTTCCTGATGTAAATAAAATATATGCATTTTCATCATCTTTAACCCAATTTTCTTCTGGAACAACTTGTCCCATCAAGCTGCTTATTATATTTTCTATAGATGTCTTATTATATACTTTCTCTATTCCTAAGTCTTCTTCTGTAAAATTTATTACTATCTTAGCTTCAACTTCTTCAATTACTTGTTTTACTCTTTCAACTGGAAAAGTTACATCTAATGGTATATATGCTCTTCCTGATTTTAAAGATCCAAGCATTAAAACTAATATTAAATTTTCTTTATTCCCATGTATTACTATAGGTGACTTATCTTCTTTATATTCTTTTATAAAATAAGTTGCTATTGCATCTGACATTTTATCTAATTCATTATAAGTTAGCTGTTCCCCATCACAAATTACTGCCAAGCGACCTTCATTTGCATATTTTTTTACATTATGCAATATATCCATATTTATTTCTCCTTAATCACTTTATTAATGTTTTATAATTATCTAAATTAATTAATTTCAATCTAAAATTGATTATATATAAATGGTAGATCCTTTAATGTTGATAATATAAATATTAAAAAAATTGCTATTAATATCACTGTTAAAATTAATGAATCTATTAATTCCTTTTTATCTTTCATTAAAGTACTTATACATTTCTTCATTTATATTTAACCAACCTTTCCATCCTAAATGCATTACATCACTTAAGTAATACTTTTCATATTCTTTATTTTGTAAATTTAATACATCAAATCCGTTTTCTTTAGCAATAGATTCTAATGTACCATAAAATTTTATTCTTTCTTCTACAGTCCATCCTAGATGATCGTAATATAAGCCATTAACAGGCATTAATATAATAAGTGGTTTTGTACCTAATTCATTACTTACTTTTAAGAAAAATTTATAATCTTCCAACTCAGGAGCACTCAATAAATCTTTTTCTTTCCATTTATCTTTAACTTCATCATAATTTTCTTTTATATAAGTATTATAATAGTCATCATCTAAGTTTAAGTCATTATTAGTTACCTTTGAAGCCCCTTGCCCTTCTGCCTTATTATATTCTTCTCCCCAATTTATTACTTTTAAAATTTTACCATCACTATTTTTTTTATTAAGTTTTTCTAATGTTTTAATAGTCTGAGCTTTATCTTTTGTTTCTAGCATATACTCTTTTAAATTATAATAAGGTTTTAACATTGTTAAGATAATTTTTGAAAGTATATCATCTCTAACATATAATTTAGCATAAACTGCTTCTTCTATATATTCACCACTTTGCTCTAATAAAGTTCCAACTCTTTCTGCAAAATACCGTTTACTATCATTACTTAATTTATCGTTATGAAAAAAATTATAGAATTGGAATTCTGAGAAATTAACGCTAAACTCACTTCCAGTTCCTTTTATAGGATCAAAATCAAACCATTGTGCAGATACAATAATTGCAATTTTATCTTTAGATTTTAAATTATTGGTACTACTTAAAATAGCCGAATGTTGCAATGTTTGTGTATGCGCTCTTCCATAAATACTTACATCATAATCCGCCCCTTCAAAAGGGAAAAAATTTATTGGATTTTGTTCAATTTTGGCACTCAATTCTGATGATCCTAATAACATTAAATCATCATCACTTTTCATTTTATCCTTGAGAAGTCCCCCTCTATCTCTTACAATATTATTATATGTATGCTTTACACTTGAAATATCCTTTATATCTTTTAGTGATTCATACTTTTTATCTAAAAACTTGTTCAATGCTACGGAAAAAATAATAATTAAAGCTATTGGTATTAAAAAATATTTAAATTTCTTCATGATTACTCCTATTTATTATTTTAATATATAAATATATATATTATTATTCTATATTAATCTCTTCCCTTAAATAATTATTCTCTAAAATATTATTATTAATTTACTCCTCACTTATCATTTTTGTTTTTATTCTTTTAAACTTCTTAGCCTCTTCTAAGGTTTCTGCTGGAGCTCCAACCATCACTTGATTATCTTCAACTGGTTTTGTTATTACTGAACCCATTCCAATTGTAACATTTTCGCCAATTCTTATTCCATTTATAATTGAAGTATTTGGTGCTAACCATGAATTTTTACCTATAATACAACTTCCACTTACTTCTGCACAAGCTGTGACTATTGAATTTTCTCCAATAAATACATTATGAGCTATATGCACATGATCATCAATTTTAGCATAATCTTCTATTATCGTAGGTTTTATTGTTCCTGAACAGATAGTTGTTATTGCTCCTATTTCAACATTATCCCCTATCATTACTCCCCCTATATGAGGAATTCTAAAGTTTTTCCCTTCATAATCCTTTTCAAAACCAAATCCATATCCACCAATAACACAATTTTCTCTAATAATACAATTTTGACCTATTCTTACATTGGCCTTTATTCTTGCACCGGATAAAATTCTTGTGCCTTTCCCTATAGTTACATTTGGCCCTATAAATGATCCTGGTTCTATTTTTACTGAACTATGAATATCAGCAGATGAAGCTATATATGAACCATTTATTGTTTCAACTTTGTAATTTTCTTCTTGCTTTGACAATATAAAGTCTACAAGTTTTGCATATTCAAATCTTGGATTTTTCACAAATATATATGCATTTTCATTATAGGATATATGGTTCTTGTATTCTTCTCTTAATAATATAAATATATTTTTAGCTTTATTAATTTTTTCTATAAACTCTTCTTTATATTTATTAACAAATAAAATTGTATTGTTCTCCATATCATTTAAGGTTGATATTCCTTGTATTTCAAAATTAGAGTTCAATACTATATCTTCATATTCTAATTTTTCAATTACTTCATTAATTGTAATCTTCACACTCATTCTCCTTTACTATAAGATTTTTCTTATTATAAATCGTTATATTATTTGATAAGTCATTACTCATCTTTCTTAATTTATATTGTAAAAAACCTTTTAATCTTTCTTGATTAACTAATGATTTTTCCTTCCACCAAATTGCGTGAGTTAAAAATTGAAGTTTTTCTGGTAAATCTTCATTTAACATACAACAAATACACCCATTTTGCCATATACCTCTACTATCTGATATATAAGCAAACTCTTTAAAGAACCTTTTTGAGTAAGTATTTATATATTTCCCACATTTTAAATCACTATTTAGAATATACTGAGATGGCCTATGAAATGATACGGTTTTTATATCTAAATCAAAATATATCTTTATTATTTCGCTCTCTTTATCTATATACGAAATTAATTCTTCTCTTGAATTACAAATATGTGATGTTTCATCATAATGTAATCCTATTTCATGTCCCAATTCAACTATCTGCATTATAATATTCTTATATCTATTCTCAAATATATTATAAAATGGTGAACTAATCCATATAAAATAAACAGCCTTCATTCCGAGATCAGCTTCGATCTTTGCCATCTCTAATGCAGCATCTAAATCTAGATCAATATCATGTCTTATTATAATTTGTCTACCTTCTATTTCTTCATCAAAAAAGGTACTTTTATATCCTTTGTCTTTTGCTAATGTTAATATTTCTTTATAGTGATTAAATGAAAAATTACACTTCATCAAATTCATCTCCTAATTATATATCTCCCATATAAAACCTATTAAACCAATTTTATATAACACATATGTATTTTTTATTATAATATTTTTTATCTTATCTGTATATAATTGTATATTAAAACCATAAAAATGCAATAAAATGATTATTAAATTCATTTTATTGCATCATTAAATTTAATTATTCTTCACTTTTACCAACACCAGACAATATTAATCCTTTGTTATGATCTAATGCCCAGCTAATACCCCAGTCATTTTGGAATATAAGGATATTTCTATCTTTAAAGTCTTTAACTTTTTTAGTATCTGAAGTTAAATTTAACTTATCCATATCAATATCTTTATTTTCTATCCATCTTACATATCTAAATGAAAGTCTATCCATCTTAATATCAACGTTGTATTCATTTTTTAATCTGTATTCTAAAACTTCAAATTGAAGTACACCTACAACTCCAACTATTATTTCTTCCATTCCTATAAATAGTTCCCTAAATACTTGGATTGCCCCTTCTTGAGCTATTTGTGTAACACCTTTTACGAATTGCTTTCTTTTCATTGTATCTACTGGTCTTACTCTTGCAAAATGTTCTGGTGCAAAGGTCGGAATACCTTCAAATTTAAATTTCTTTGATGGGGCACATAAAGTGTCTCCTATTGAGAATATACCTGGATCAAATACTCCAATTATATCTCCTGCATATGCTTCTTCAACTATTTCTCTATCTTGAGCCATAAATTGTTGTGGTTGTGCAAGTTTGATCTTCTTACCACCTTGCATATGATAAACATCTTCACCTTTTTCAAATTTACCTGAGCAAATTCTCATAAATGCAATTCTGTCTCTATGAGCTTTATTCATATTTGCTTGAATTTTGAATACAAAGGCAGAGAAGTTTTTATCAAATGGATCTATTTCTCCTATGCTTGAGTTCCTTGGTAGTGGTGCAGTAGTCATTTCTAAGAAGTGCTCTAAGAATGGCTCAACACCAAAGTTTGTTAAAGCTGATCCAAAGAATACTGGTGTTAATTCTCCTGATTTTACTTTTTCTATATCTAAATCATCTCCAGCTATATCTAAAAGTTCTATATCTTCCATTAACTTATCGTGAAGAGCTTCCCCTAGTATTTCTCTAAATCTTGGGTCATCTACTGAGCCTTCAACTGCCTCTACTGCACTTTGACCATGATTTCCCGCTGAAAAGGCTATAATTCTATTGTTATCTCTTTCATAAACACCTTTAAATTCTTTACCAGAGCCTATTGGCCAGTTCATTGGATATGTTTTTATTCCAAGTTCATTTTCTATTTCTTCTAATAATCCAAATGGATCTTTTGATTCTCTATCCATCTTATTTATAAATGTAAATATAGGCATTTCTCTAAGAGATGCAACATGGAATAGCTTTCTTGTTTGATCTTCTATACCCTTTGCTCCATCTACTACCATTACAGCACTATCTGCTGCCATAAGAGTTCTATATGTATCTTCTGAGAAGTCTTGGTGTCCTGGTGTATCTAATATGTTTATACAATGTCCTCTATAATTAAATTGCATTACTGAGGAAGTAACTGAAATACCTCTTTGCTTTTCTATTTCCATCCAGTCTGATACTGCATGTGTAGAAGCCTTTCTTGCTTTAACTGAACCTGCAAGTCTTATTGCTCCTCCATATAGTAAGAACTTTTCTGTTAATGTTGTTTTACCTGCATCTGGATGGGATATAATAGCAAAGGTTCTTCTTTTTTCTATTTCATTTATGTAATCTGCCAAAGTAGCTTCCTCCTTAAAATTAAGTTTTAGGCACATGAAAATAAATAATAAACCAAAGATGCGACGAATATTTTGTGTAAGACAAGGAAGTAAATTTTCAGATACTGGTAGTTATCTAAAAATTTACTGACGCAGTATTACGCAAAATAGGCTAGCATACTGGTCTATTATTTATTTGATTGTGCCTTATCTCTATTTCTCTAGTTATTCATTATACCCTAAAGTTTAATAATTTAAAATGAAAATTTGAAATAAATTGCGAATATAAAGGCTACGATAAATAGCTATGTTTCATAAGCTAAATAGCTACGAAAAGAAGTACTAGGCTCGGAGAACTACTATGCCAAGAGTTTTGGTTAAACTCGCTGCGCTCAGACAAACCAACAACACTAAGGCATAGTATTTCTTCCTTCACCAAGTACTTCTAGTTTCTAAACTATATGCTTATTTCACATATTCTATTTACCTTCGCCAACTTATATTAAGAATTTAAATTAATAATGAATTAAGTTATTAGTAAAAAATAATTGGTGATGGACATTAAAAATTTAGTTAAGTGTAGCAGACTATAATTGAGCTTGTTCCCTGTTCCCTGATACCTTTTTCCTAAGAAGCTTGCTTCTCAAAATAAAACAAGTGTTCATTTAAATACTATAAACCCAAAATTGAATGCATTGTTCTAAAAATAAACTTGATTTAACTTTTATAAATCCATCTTTAGGATTATTATAAATTATATTCCCATTATCTATATAATTATTGTTGTCTTTATTACTATCTAAAGCATTAAAATAATTTATTCCATTTATAGTTTCAATTCCATATAAAACTAAGTAATGGCCTTCTGTTGTAAAGTCCCCTTGTCTCATTAATGCAACTGCTATATGCTTCCCATCGCTTACAAGTCTTTTTACTTTTGATATTTCATCGCTATTGAATTTTTCTACATTTAACTTATATCTTTCATCTTTTACTACATTATCAAAGAACTTTACTTCAGTATTATTATTACAATATCCATTTTCTATTGAAAACTCTGCCATTTCAATTGGAGTTATTTCTTTTTCTTTTATGGTTGACTGTATCATCGCCATAGCTGTTACCCCACACCCTGTTTTACCTAATGGATTACTATCAGTTTTGTATGGATATCTTGCCCACTTTTCATCTTCTTGATTGAAGTATTTTATTTTGTTTTCATATTTTTTATTTAATAATATATTATAGTCTATATTTTTATCTCTAATATCATCAAAATTTTCTTGTAGTTGATTATTCATATATTTAGCTTTTTTATTTAATTCTTCATAGCTTTTATAATAAGTAGCCTCTAAGTCCCTAATTTTATTTTGGTACTTTTCATCATTAGTTTCTCCATAAAGTTTCATTAAATAATCATATTGCTTTATATATGCTGCTGGATAAAATCTTTCTCTTTCTAAAACCTCTTCACTAAGATTTAGTGCAGTTTCATTTTGTCCTAAAGCTTCATGTAAATAAGAAAGATTCCATATTACCATTGGATCAAAAGGATTAATTTCTTTGCTATCTTCTAATAGTGAGATACCTTCTTTTAAGTAATTTTCATCTTTGCTTTCATCATATAGATTTTTATTTGCTTTAGCTTTATTAAAATACCCTCTATAATCTCTTTTAAAGGAAATATTATTTGAAAAACTGAAAATCTTATCTGATAAATTTGAATTGGTATCTATAAAGTAATTTCCAATTACTATACTTGTCTCAAAAATTATAAAGTAAATAGAAAGACTAGCTATTGTTATATATAAATACTTACTTAAATTAAAAGCTTGTTTTTTATTGTCTTCATATATTCTTTTGTCTTTCTTATTTTCTCCACCTCTTATGTCTCCTAATGCCACTAGCATAACAAGAATTATTGGAAAGGTGCTAAAAGATAAATCAAAATCTAATAATGAATGTAATAATATAGTTCCATACGATAATATTAAAGAAAATTTGTGCTTACTCTTACTTTTAATTAACATCATTAACCCTAAAATAATTACTGTAATAAATATTAAGGCATTTACTATACCTGTATCATATGCAACTTGCAAATAGGAATTATGTATATACTTAACATCATAAAAAGCTGTTGCATTGGCAAATGACTTATATTGAAACATATTTATTCCATTACCTAAAGGATTCTTTATAATACTTTTTATTGAATCTTCATATATAAGAAGCCTTTCTTGTAGGGTTCCTGTATATAATGAAATATTTTTCAATCTATTTATTAGATTATTATTACTAATGATTAATAAAATCAGTGATATTACTCCTAAGCCATAGTATAGCTTATCTCTAAGTCTAATATTTTTAATAAAATAGTAAAGTATAATAAGTATAGGAATTACTAATAGTGAGTAAATCCTTAGTTTCTCCATAATAATATATAGTATAGTTGCACAAAAAAATCCTTCTAGAGATATTATTACTTTAACATTATTATTTTTGTAATCTGAATATAATTTGTAAGCTATGTATATTAACGATAAAACTAGTGTAGTTCTTGAACCTGTAAATAGTAAAGTTAAAAATAGTATTATTTCTATAAATTCTGTAAGATTATCTTTTTTTCTAATTTTGTTTAAATATAAACTAACTAACGCTAATAAAGCATAACTATTTGCATATCCTATATTTCCAAAAACTCTAATTCCTTGATATAACCCATGATAGAAAATATAAAATAAACTAACTACTATTATTGACAAAAGTATATATTTTGAGATTTCATCTTTATTTTCATATTTAATAATATATCCATAAATTAAATAATATATGGCCATATTTAAGTATAGAAAACTTCCTGAAATACTTTCTATATATGGCGAAATTATTAATTGTGATAATAGGATTAATAAACTCATAACTCCTATTATATAGAAATATTTATTTTCCTTAATTTTATTTTTATTTTTTATAATAAAAATACTTCCTACTAAAAACAAAATTAAAGTAGCTAAATTTTCTTTTAAAATTGATGATGGTATTATAAATGGTAGTATTCCTATTATTATTTCAAACATAAACAATCTCCTTGTTTCAAAAAAATCCATGCAATAGATTTCTAACTGCATGGATTTATACTTTTACTAATTTATTTTAAGCATGTTTTCTTTTTCTAAAAAACATAATTCCACCAATAGCAACTATTCCAATTGCTAAAACTAGAATAACATTATTAGATACTACTGATCCTGTTTCTGGAAGATTTCCTTTTCCTGTCTCAGTATTATTATTTGTATTGTCATTTGCTCCTTCTGATGGAGATGAGCCTCCATTAGTATCTGTTACTTTTTCTGCAACAACATATTTAGAAAAGTGTGGTGTCTTAAATGTTATTTTGTTGCCATTTACTACTGTTTCCATAGCTTCAAAAGTTTTTTCTACATCATTGTAATAATAAACTACAAGCTTGTCTTTATTTAATTCCTTAAGATCTTCATCTGTTAAATTTAGAGTAACTTCAGCTAGTCCATCTTTAAAGTTGTGAATATTTAATGATTCATTACCCTTAGTTATAATTAAGTTGAAATCAAATACTTTATTAACTGCTTTAATTTGCTTAATTATATCTGAATTTTCTACAACATCTAATTTAATAGTAACATTATCTGCTCCTTCTAAAAGGCTCTTATCTATTGTAGATAATGGTAAGTTCATTGTTACTCCATTATTTATAGTTATATTTAAAGATCCTGTTCCACTTTTTAATGACTCAACATCTTTTATTAATACTTCTACCTTCTTAGCTGAAGCTTCTGTATTAACCTTAATTTCATTTTTATCATTAGGATTAATTTTAGATACTTCTGCAATCACCTTATCATCTGATGGTATTACTACTACATTCCCATTATCCCCTGGGTTATTTGGCTCTTCTGGCTTATTTGGTTCTTCTGGATTTGAAGGTTCTCCAAGAGCATCTTTTTGAATTATAGCAAATCCATTATAATTTACTAACATTATGTTATCATTACTAAATACCTTCATATTAGTGTAACCTCTTCTTTTATCATCATCAATTAATTTGTTTACAGATTCAGTCACATCTAAAACTTTATGTAATTCATTATTTTCTATTTTACTAATATATACTTTACTATCATCTTGCTCTAATAACCATATTTGTTTTTCATTATCATTTATACTAACTTGTGAATTTTCCAATGTAGTATAATTTTCTTCAAATATATATTGGTTACCTTCTAGTTTATACTTGCTAATTCCATTTGCAGAGTTAAAGTAAAGCCTATTATTTAAGTCTGCTAAATATCTTTCCCATTCTCCATAAAAATCTATTTTACCACTTGAGATAAACTCTCCATCACTAACTTTTATTATACTATCATTAGTTCTTACCCATGAATCGTCATATGTATACTCATGTATATACATATTATTGTTATCAACTATATAATCAAAATCATTCTTTGCTACATATATATAGTCCTTAAATATCACTCCACTATACATATTTTTCCCACTAGTGTAATTTTTATTATCTACTGCAAATTGAATTATTGATTCATTAGTGTAACTACTATATATTCTTACTTTAAGCTGACCACTATCATTTTTATAAGAATAATAGCTATCTCCATTATCTTCATAATACTTATCATCAATATTTATATTGGTATTTACTTCTTCGTTCACTTTATTAATTATTTTTTGTGTTAATTCTTTTGTTAAAGTATTATTATTATATTCTGGGTTACCTGTATAATTTTCATTCCACTTTTCTTTACTTATACTAGAAAACTTATTAGTTTTAAAATCATATTCTTGATAATAGTCACCTTCTGATGCTTGAATATAACTTTTAAAAACTTTAATCAATGACTTACTATTATCATTTTGGGAAGGTATAATTTGAACATCATGATACCCTTCAATTTCTTTCAATACAGTTTCACTTCCAGCCTTTACTAACGAAATTGTTATTTTCCCTTCCCTAAGTTTATCACTTGCATCTCCATAAGCAACTAAGAAAGAGTTTTCATATTGTCCTTCTGCTCTTAAATAATAATCACTTTTTACTAAAGTTGTATATTCATTTTCTGCCGCTTTAGCTATAGTTTGCAACAAACTTGTAGGTAGTAAAGATATTGCCATAAAGTAAGTTAGCATACTAGCTATAAATAATTTAAATTTTCTCATTTTCCCCTCCATTGAAATATAAATATATTTGCAAAATCAACTGCAAGACTTATTATAATATACATATTTTACATATTCAACTAAATTATACTTTATTTTTACAAGTTTTTCTTATATTTTCACTATATTATTTACATTTTACCAATAATTTAATTCATTATTAATTTAAATTCTTAATATAAGTTGGCTAAGGTAAATAGACTGTGAAATAAGCATATAGCGAGAAACTAGAAGTACTTGGTGAAGGAAGACCTACTATGCCTTAGTGTTGTTGGTTTGTCTGAGCACAGCGAGTTTAACCAAAACTCTTGGCATAGTAGTTCTCCCGAGCCTAGTACTTCTTTGCGTAGCTATTTGGCTTATGAAACATATCTATTTATCGTAGCCTTTATATTCGCAATTTGCAACAAATTCTCATTTTATAGGGAACAAGTATCAGGTCTTAATTATAGAATGATTCGTATTTAAAATATAGAGTTTATTTTACATAAGGTATCCTTATAAAAAATGGATTAAGTTTCTATAGATAATAAAAAGGCATGGTCTAGCCTTCTATTAAGAATTCTATCCATGCCCTTCTTCTATAATTGTATCAATTTAGATTACACTTCTATCTTTTTTCTCTTTAAAGTTAATGCAAAAATTCCAAGTGTACTAATTACTAATCCTATAATTAATATATTAGAACTAGTTTCATCTCCTGTTGCTGGTAATTCTGGGGTAGTTGAAGGATTTCCAAGTTCTTTATTCATTAGCTTTGTAATATCAACAAGAGCATTCAATGCTTTATCAACGTCTTTTTGTGTTGCATTATTATCCTTTATAACTTTTTCTACTGCTTTTAATGCTTCTTGATATTTTCCCCAATTTTCTTTTGAGTGATTTTCTTCTTTATAATAAGCTAAACATTCTTTATAAAACTTTTCTAACTTAGTTTTATCTACTTTATCAACTTGAGGTTTCTCAACCTTTAGCAAATTATCTTGTGCTACCTTAAGCTTTGATAAAGCATTATCTATTGCTGATTGTGTTGATGCATTTATATATACTTCCTTAGCTTCTTTCAATGCTTTTACAAATATATCTTTTTCTGCTCCATCTAGATATTTAGCTAAGTTAATTTTTTCAGCTTCTGCAATTGCATTTCCTAATTCATTTCTATTAACTTCTTCTGGTGTCTCTACTAATTTTAATGCTGCTTGTGCTTCTGAAAGAATTTGGATTGCTTTATTAATTTCATCTTGTGAAACTGCATTTCCAATTAAAGCTTTTGAATCTGCTAACGCTTTTACAAATGCATCTTTTTCTGCTCCATCCTTATATAAAGTTAAATTAATCTTTTCTGAATTTGTAATAGCTTCTTCTAAAGCTGTGTAATCTAAGTTTTGATTTTTAACAGTTACTGTACATTCTGCTGCTAAACCTGCTGCATTTGTTATTTTAATCTTAGCAGTTCCTGCACTTATTCCTGTAAGAATACCATTTTCATTTACCTTTATTACATTTTCATCAGAAGAACTCCATACAATACCTTTTAGAACAGTATTTTTTTCATGTTGTGGAGCTAATAACATTTTTTCCCCTACATTAAGTGTTAAGTCTTCTAATGTTGCTGTATCTGCAACCTTTTGTATAAGAACTGGAACAACTTCTGCTACTGCTGCAAAATTACCTTTACCTTGCTCAACATAAATTTTAATTGTTTTTGCAGTAAGTAGTTTATTAAACTTAGCAGTTTCCCAAGCTCCTCCTAGTGTATTCGAGTCTGAAACAATAATAGAATCTGATACTTCTAAAACATTTCCTTCTGCATCTAAAATTTCATATTTGTATTGTTGTACAATACCATTATTTGCACTTGGTCTTTGTTGTAATTTAAATCCTCCAATTTCAATTTCTTTTCCTAAATCTACAGTTAAAATTGCTGGATTATTTTTACTTACAACAAATCCACTACCACTCCAGTTTGAGTGCCAGAATGTAGAAGAATCTCCATCAGTAGTTGCAGAAGCTACTCCACTTCCTGCTCCTTCACCTGTTGGTTCTTCTGTATTTGCACTTGAACTTATATTACTTAATTCCTCTCTTGGAATGTCTATTACAACCTCATCTACAATTTTCATTTCAAATATAACTTCTTCCCCATTTGGAAGTGTTGCTGTAATAGTTGCATTTCCTCCTGCTAGTGCTTTTACAATATTTGCATCCTTATCTATAGCTGCTATATTTTCATTACTTGAAGTCCATTCAATTTTATCAAGACCACTTCCGTAAATTTTAGCTATTTCGCCTTTATAAAGATTTAAACTTGAAAGTGTAACTGCAATAGCATCTTTATCCTCTGTAATTACTAAATTGTCTAGAACAAAGTCTGTTTGTCCCATAGATCCACTGCCTGCTTTACTTCCATTTTCATAAAGACCAATCCAAGTTTGTCCGCTTCCACTACCAATAACTTGCATATTAACATGTTTTGTCTCTCCAGGAGCTTGTGCAAGATACTGTTCTGCTGTAGGAGCAGTATAATTTGTTCCTTCTCCAATTACCATAGCATATGCTTTGTCTGGTCCTGACTGATAATCAAATTCAACATTATATACTTTACCTGCTTCAAAACGGAAGTTTTGTGGAAGAGTCTGATAAATTATTCCTGTATTCGCACCGTGATGCTTTAGTGACCAATTTCCTGAAATTACATCATCAATTAATCTTCCATTCCAGCCTGCTTGTGTATATGGTTCATGTAATTGTGATAAATGTGTTACAGGATCTGAAATTCCTTGTGCAGAGCTTAATACAAATGGATATAACCCTTGCACTACTGTTTCAAAATCTTGCTTAAATACTCCATCTTCATTAAAATTATTTAATTTCTTTTCTACAATACGGATATCATCCATATAAGTAGAGCCTTGTCCTGCTGATCTAGATAAAGTTAATTTTGCAGTACTCTTTTCTGCTACAAATGAAACTTGCATACGTTGCATTTTACTTCCATTCTTTTGATCAGATTGAACATAGTTATTTAAAATTGAGCCTTCAGTATAATTAGAAACTGTCTTACTTCCTGTATTTACTTCTATAGTTGCCTTTGAATTACTGTTATTTTCTACATATATTTCTGCTACATAGTCAATCCCTTCTTTTAAACCAGAAATAGTTGTTGTTACAGATACATTATCCAAAGGATTATTAAATGCTAATCTTTGATCGCCTGTATTTGCTTTTTCTATTACAACTGATTCATTTTCTATATCTCCTGACCATTCATCTGAAGATAATTTTTCTCCAGCTGCATATCCATTAAATCCTGGATCTATAACATAATCAGATTCACCAAAATTATTTTTTAGCTCCTTAATTTCTGCACCCTTTGCTAATACATAGGCTGTAGCTGCTTTAGCCTCTATATTTATAGAGCCATTATTTACAGGAATATTCACTTCATTTATACGTCCTTGATCAGAAAGTTCATACATTACAACATTTCCAAGTCCTTCCCATCCATTTGGAAGATTCCATGTAGTTTTTCCACCTTCTAAATTCCAGTGGTATAATTTTTCCGATCCATCCTCATCTGTCCATGGTAATAAATATTCAACATCATTTAATACTACTTTGCCATTTAAAGTTATTGTACGTTCAATATTATCATCGCTTCTTTGCTTTTCATTTCTTGTTACAACAACTTCATCTCCTGCATCATTTTTCAATGTGATTTGTTTTTCGTGATTTCCCACTGGTGATTGTCCAGCTTGATAGTTCTCCCAATCTGTTACATAATAATGTTGTAAGAATTTAGTAGGTAGATTTTGATTAAATGTTTGTAGAATGTAGTTATTAAAGTTTTTATCTCCACCCCATCCTTCAAATCCATATAATCTGTATCCTCCAAGCAATGGATTATCTGCTGTTCCTCCATACTTTGGATAATTTAACACTTGTGAATCTCTATGATCGTTTCTGATGAAACGAATAATATCACTATTAAATCCTTTTGCACTTGCTCCACCATAAGCCGCATCTGTTGACCAATGTTGCCATGTAGAATCATATTCTCCTTGCGCACTAAATTCTGTTGTGAATCTCCAGCCAAGAGAATTTATTTCTTTTGCAACATTTCTTGTTTCCCATGCATCTTGATACCATACGTCAAGATATATAAAATCCATATTATCTTTACGACTTTCAGCATCAGCTTTAATTTCTTCTTTTGTTGCAGTTACTTCACCTAGTGAATTTTCTACTGCTTGTGGCCATTCTCTATTATAGAAATCTGTTCCATTAATACGATCATATAATTGTACAAGACGTTTCCATCTTGCTTGACTTGATAAATCCCAAAGCTTATCTATTACATGTGACTGATCTAACCATCCCCATCCATTTCCAAATGGTTTTTGTAACATATCTTCATTAAATGAAGCTGCTTCTGGATATACTTCTTGTGCATTTATGTGGATACCAATGTCAGTATTATAATCATGTGCAATTTTAATTAAACTTTGGAAATCTTCTACTCCACCTTGTCGTTCTGCAATATCTGCATATTCTGAATTTGCAGAATCATGACCTTCATTTCCATAGCCCTTTAATACAACTGATTGTGGAAGTCCATCTGTTGCAAGATATACTTTTTTAATATTATCAGCTGTTGTTAAATAAGGGTTAGATGCCATACTTGCAAAATTCATAACAATACGGTGGTTTACCATATCTTTTACTGTTTCTGATTTATACGGGATATTCATAATATCACGGAATGCAAGTGCTCCATCATTCCAGTCAATATCTTTATCTCCATTTTCATCTGCTGCAATAGATACTTTTGTACATGGTAAATCACTTACTGGATAAGCTTCATATTGGCTAGCTGCTGCTTGTCCCCTCTTATCTCCTAATTCATAATACCATGCTGCACTTGTAAGGCTAATTGAATCCGCACCATTATTTCTAACAACACGTTTATCGCCTTCAGCTTCTGAATTACTATAAAGACCTGCACTTAACTTTTCATTTGTAAGGAATCCATATAAATATGAATCTGTTTCTGATGGAATAAATCCATTTTTAAAATCTATAAAAACATCTCCACTTACTGTAGTTGTTGTAGATGTTTTTGCGCCTGCAAAATTAGAACCTTCTTCTACAGCATCTATTGTTATAAGATTTAAGCCTGGAACATTAATGGTTGCAATCTTAGCACAACCTTCTGCCTTATCTAAGGATATTACTTCCCATGTTAAATCATTTTCCTTTACACTTACTTTTACCTTCATATTTAAATCAATATTATTTTCAGTATTCTTAACATGCATTGCATATATTCTGAAGTTTTCAGCATCTTCTTCCACTGTAACAGTTGGCTCAATTGTTACACCATTGATTGCTATTGTATTAATATCAGTCTCATTACCACGGAAATATTGATCTTTTACCTCTTCTCCATTTTCAAGCATTTGATATCTGGCAACAACTGGGAAGTCTTTTCCTATATATACTTTCATTCTATCTGATGCTATACTATCATATTGTGTTAAATCTAAAGGTGCCTTTTCTTCCAATATAACATCTATTATATTAGCTTTATCTTCAATATTTATAACTTTAGAATATGCTTCATAACCTGGTTTTGTAACAGCCATATTATACTGTCCAATTTCTAATCCATCAAACTGATACTTACCATTTATATCTGCTTCAGTTGAATTTACACCTATACGTACAACTGCCCCTGGAATTACTTTTCCATCTTTTGTTGAAACAGTTCCTGATGCAGGTACAAGTTTTGAATACTTTTCCTCAAAAATTTGTCCTTGACGGTTTGCACAGAATACCCAATTATCTTCCATACAATTTATTCCGTTATATTTTACATCTGAAAAAGAAATTGTTGTTGCTCCATTTGTCTTTACACCAAATCTTCCTTTCCCAGCATTTTTGTTAGCAAAGGTAATCAAATCTTGATTTGTAACTCTAGATGTAACTCCATTAACTGTTACTGATAATGTTTCATTGCTTATTGATATAGACATTTGTAATTCTTCACCTTCAACAGGTGTAGGAAGACCTGGAATCTTTGGATAAGAACCTCTTCCATCTAAATTATATTGGTAATACCATTGACTACTTGAGTCATATCCAACATATAGCCAATTATTATCGTTTACATAAGTATAAAAAACTCCCCAGTTATTGCTTGGCTTTAACTTTAATGAAAGTTGTCCTGAAGCTTCCATCTTTTTATCGTTATCAAGTAATAAAACTGGTGCTTTTGTATTTGCATTACCATAAGCATGTCCTCCACCATTGTTAGATCCTCCTGTTAAAACAAACCACTTTTCCCCTTGTTCAGATGGTGTCTCCTCTTGTGATTCTCCTGGAATCTCTACTGCTGGTTCCCATAGTTGCCCTGCAAGATTTTCCTTATATAATGTCCATGTATTATAGTTACTATCCCCAACTACTACATTTGAGAAATATATATCAGTGTATTCTTCTTGATATCTAGCGGCTCCAAATCCTATTTGTCCATTTTGATCCTTCAGACTAATAAATTCAGCTGTCTTAATTAAAGCTTCTCCACTTTTACCACTTGTCTTATTTTCTACACTTACTTTAAGCCCATCTTCTTGATATTGTGTATTAATGTTTACTATATCATTTTGATTTAATTCTGGTAGTCCATTAACTGATGGATAGCCTGTGCCACCATTCTTATATTCTATAAACCAACCTGTTACTCCATCATACCCGATATATCCCCAATGATTATCATCTACATATTTTGTTACAAAACGAAATCTTGTATGATTCTTTGTACTTCCTACTTTCATTTGAAAACTAATTGACTCATTTGTAATATCATTTTTATCTGATAGCACAAAAGCCTCTGGAGTCGTACTGCCAAAATGACCATTACCATTACCACTTCCAGCTTTTATGTGTGCTGCAATTTTGGGTGCTGCTAAAACATGTAAAGATGGCAACAGGCATGTTGAAAAAAATACAGTAAACGCTATCAACGCTGACCAAAACCTTTTCATTTTCCCTTTTATAATATTAACCATATACATAAACTCCTTTCCCTTAGTTTAAATTTGTGATTGTACTAAATTTTATCAGCTTTTTATCTTTCCTCCTTTCATTTCTCTCCTTCATTTGAAAGTTTCTTACCCTATTATTATAAAATGTAAAATATGTTCTTTTATAATAATAGGAATTTACAAATGTATCTTTTTATTAATCTTTACCCTTTTAGAAATTTTTCTAAACACTGTATTTATATAGTGAATTTGGGTATAAATAGTATGAGCTAATTTTACATTATTTATTAGTAATAAAATATTATTATGTTAGTGAAAAGTTATATTATCTTGCTGTATTTTTTCTCTTTAGATATAGCTTTAACAACTTAACTTCTATAAACAATTTAACCAAATATTCTTGAAATATAATTTCCTATAAAGCAAAAAAAACTCCCTAAGGAGTTTTGACAACAATTATACATTATTCATTTCATCTATTGCTCTTACATTCCACTTAACAAAAATTACAAGTGCAATATTAGCTGCTGCCGTTATAAGTAAAATTATTCCTATTGGTATTCCGGCTTCTATTACCTGCCCGTATAATAATTGCCCTGGGGCTACACTTATAGTTGCAATGGCTGTTGAAAAGGCTGAAACTTTACCTAACATTTCTAATGGTACTTCCTTTTGTATAAATGTTAATGTTAGTACATTTGATAATGATAAAGACATCATAATTGCCATACCAGAAATGCCAAATAAAACTGCTAATACATAGTTATTTGCTTTCACGGCTCCTAATGAAGACATTAGTAAAACTCCTGCAATCATTGGAAAATATGTATAATGTACCTTTTTCATTGAAAACATCTTTGGTTTTATGCTTATCCAAAATCCTCCTATTATCATTCCTAAAACAAATATTCCCTCAACTATTCCATAAATTTGTGATGGTAATCCTAAGAAAATATTTATAAAGTATGGTGCTAGTATTGTTAGCACTGGAACTAAAAAGATATTACATAAAGCATATGAAGCTATAATTCCAAGAACAACCTTTTTCTTTTTTGATAGATATTTGAAGGTTTTGTACATATCTATAAAGGAATCTTTTATAAATCTTACTGATAAAACTTTGTTTTTAGGTTTATTTCTTGTTATTTCAACTGTTGGTGCTATCTCCATATCAGATATATCTGTAACTAAATTTAGATCTTTTTTATCTAAAGAACTAACATTAAAAGCTTCTTCTTCATATACAGTCTTAATTACATCTGGAATATCTAAAAACATTTCCATTACTGCTGAAGCAAAAAAACTAATTGCATTTATTATGACTATTAATTTTAATCCAACTATTCCATATAAAATTCCTGCAAGTATTGGTCCTAAAAAATTTACTACTGATCCTACTTGACTTATTATTCCATTGGCACTTGTTAGTTTTTCTTCATCTACTACTTGTGGAATTGAAGCTGTTACTGCTGGTCCATATAATGTATAGCATATTGATAGCATAAACATAACTGCTGCAACTATCAACTTATGATCATTTCCACTAAATACTACAAAGGCATACCCTCCAATTAGTATTGAGCAGAAAAGGTCCAAATAAACCATTATCTTTTTTCTATTTACATTGTCTGATAACATCCCAGCAATTGGTGCAAATAAGATATATGGTATTGTTGATATAGCTAATATATTTGCAAAGGTAGCTGTACTACCTGTAAACTCTAGTAAGTATAAGGACATACTAAATCTTTGAATTGCGTTTCCAAACAAAGATATAATTTGCCCTATAACTATTATTATAAAATTTTTATTTTTCATGTTCACCCCTTAGAAGTTCATATTCCATACATATTGGATATTCTCCATTTTCACTCCTTTGAAGATTAGCCTCTACTCCATATATTTCTTTTAAAGTACATTTCGTAATAACATCTATTGGTTTTCCCTGACAAATAACTTTTCCCTTTTTAAGACCTATTATGTTATCTGCGAACCTACAAGCATTATTAAGTTCATGAAGTACTATAACTACTGTAATTTTCTTTTCCTTATTAAGTTTTTTTAGTACTTCTAATACCTCAAGTTGATATGACATATCCAAGTAAGTTGTAGGCTCATCAAGCATTATAATATCCGTTTCTTGAGCTAAAGTCATAGCAATCCATGCCCTTTGTCTTTGCCCTCCAGATAAATTTTCAACTTCTCTATCTGCAAACTCTAAAAGTCCAGTTTCTTCAATTGCCCAATCAATAACTTCTTTATCATGGCTATTTAATCCACCTATCATCTTTTGGTGTGGAAATCTCCCGTAAGCTACAAGTTCTCTTACTGTAATCCCACTTGGACATACTGGTCCTTGAGGAAGAAATGCTACTTCTTTTGCTATAGATTTTTCTTTTATTTTCTTTATATCTTTACCATTAATTAAAATATTTCCAGACCTTGGCTTATTAATTCTTGCTATTGTTTTTAAAAGAGTTGATTTTCCACAACCATTTGCTCCAATTATTATACTAACTTCACCCTTTGGTATAGATAGATTCATATTTTCAATTATTATATTATTTTCATATGAAACTGATAAATTCTTTATACTAATAGCTTCCATAATTATTTCTCCTTCATCATTAAATAAATAAAATATGGTACTCCAAATATTGATACAGTAATTCCAACTGGAATTTCAATTGGAGAAAATAAATTTCTTGAAACTGAGTCTGCAAGAAGAATTATTATAACACTTATTATTGCTGATATTGAAACAAAGTGCTTATGATAAGGTCCAACTAGTTTTCTTGCAATATGAGGAGATACAAGTCCTAGAAAGCCAATGTTTCCTGCAAAAGCTGTTGCAGTTCCTGCTAATATAACTACATAGCTTAAAAACTTTTTTCTTTCTTTTTCTATATTTAATCCTAAAGATATTGAAAGCTCATCTGAGAGATTTAAAATATCTAATTTCTTATGGTTTAACAATACTAATATGAACATTAAAGTTATTATTGGTATAATTACTTTAGCATAACTCCACCCTGATCCCCAAAGGCTTCCTGATGTCCAAACTAAAACTCTGTTGTAATCTCCAACTCCCCCTCTAAATGTACTAAATACTATAAATGCATTAAGAGCTGAATTCATACCTATACCAATTAAAAGTAATCTTTTTGGCTTTATTCCATTTTTGCTAGATAACATATACATTATAAATGAAGAAACTGCTGCTCCAATTATAGCCATAAAGGGAAGAACAAAAATAGATAAAGAACCAAGCTCACTATAATAATTTGCTGTTTTATATGTAATGAATAAAACTGCTGCAACTGCTGCTCCTGCATTTATACCTATAATTCCTGTTTCTGCTAAATCATTTTTAGTTATGGTTTGAAGTATTGAACCTGCTGTAGATAATGCAACTGCTACAAATATTCCAACTAACATTCTTGGAAGTCTTATATTTAAAATTGCTGTATTTTGAAGTTTTGTCCCTTTTCCAGCTAAAACATTGATAACTTCTAGTGGAGATATTTTATAGGTACCCCAGCATAGTGTAACTAAGAAGGAGGCTATTAATAAGATTAATAAAATAATTAAAACTATTCTAAATCTTTTCTTTTTCATTATCCTCTCTCCTTTCTAGCCACAGCTATAAAAAATGGTATTCCTATTAAAGCTGTAAATACTCCAATTGGAGTTTCATATGGATCTAATAACATTCTTGCTGCAACATCTGCAAATGTTAAAAGTGTTGCTCCTAATAAAAATGAACATGGTATATTTCTTCTATAATCTTCACCTAATATTTTTCTAACTATTTGTGGAACAATAAGTCCAACAAAAGCTATATTTTTTCCAACTGCTACTGCTGCTGCACACATTGGTATAATAACCATAAGTGTTGTAAATCTTATTTTTTCTGGATTCTGCCCAAGTCCAATTGCAACATCATCTCCAAGGCTTAGAATATTGATTTTAGGTGATAATAAAATTCCTATAATAAGTCCTATAATTCCTACCCAAAACACTAACCTAAAATCTGCCCAACTTGCATTTCTAAAACCACCAGATACCCAAAATCCTATCATTTGAGATTGATTTGATAAAAGTCCTATTATAGTTGTTAAAGAAATGAAAAATGTACTCATAGCTGTTCCTGCTAAAAGTATCTTTGCAATGGAATTATTATTTGCTTTTTTAGATATAAATCCTAAAACTATTAATCCTGTTATAAGTGCTCCTATTAAAGATGCTATCATAACATTTTTAATATTTACTGATATTCCTGCTGCATAAAATATTGCTATAACTAGTGTTGCTCCTTGGCTGACTCCCAGAATTGAAGGTTCAGCTATTGGATTTCTTGTAACACCTTGAATCATTGCTCCTGTTACTCCTAAAATTCCCCCTGTAAATAATACAGATAAAGCTCTTGGAATACGAACATCCCTAATTAACATAAGCTCAAGTGTTTCACTGTAATTAAAGATACTGTCCCAAATCTCTGAAAAGCCAATATGGACAGCCCCTAGCCTTACAGCTAGAAGCAGTCCTATTGTTAGAAGTAACATACTACAAATTGTAAAAATTATCGTACACTTCTTACTTTGTTCCATTTAACATTTCACCTATTTCATCTATTAATAATTCCCTACCTATTGAGCTGTATCCTTGATTAAAATATGGTGATGATTGTAGTTTAACTACTTTTCCTTCTTTAACTGCTGGTAAGCTGTTCCATATAGCGTTGCTTTCAAGTTGTGCTAAATCTTCATCTGTTGCTATTAAGAATATATAATCTGATTTAATTGATGCTAATCCTTCATATGTAACTACTGGAAGACTAATATCACTTTGTTCTGGCATTCCTTCTGGTTTAGCAAGGCCCATATCTTCATATAAAACATTTCCAAATCCTGCTCCATCAAATATAAAGAATTGTCCACCACTTGCTAAGAATGAAAGATAAGTTGTAGATTCACCATATTCTTTTTTAACTTTATCTCCAGCTTCTTTTGCTTTTGATTCATAATTTGAAATCCACTTATTTGCTGCTTCTTCCTTATTAAATACTTTTGCAAATGCCTTAACATCTTCTTTCCAGTTTAATGCTTCTAATTTAATCATAACTGTTGGAGCAATTTCATTTAATTGATCATACATTTTTTCTTGAACTGTTGATATAACTATTAAATCTGGGTTTAAGTTCATAACTGCTTCTACATCCATAGTATCTTGCATGCTATATCCTAAAATTTCTGCTCCCTTTAATGTTTCTTCTAAATATGCAGGAAACTTAGTATAGTCATAAGCATCACTATTTGCTGTTCCTATTACCTTATATCCTAATATAGATAAAATATCACTATTCCCACTTAAATCCACTATTCTTTGAGGTTCTGCTGGAATCTCAACTTCTCCTCTAACATCTGTTACCTTTACAGTTTTATCTGATGCTTTATTTTCAGTTGTAGTTCCATTTGTACCACATCCTACAAGCATTATTGCAGTAACACATGATGCAACTATTGTTTTTAATAAATTCTTCTTCATATATATACCTCCCATTATTTAGTTCACAGTGCACAGGGCACAGTTCACAGTTTTTGTTTAGTTCACAGTGCACAGGGCACAGTTCACAGTTTTTGTTCAGTTCATTGTGCACAAGGCACAGTTCACAGTTTTAGTTCAGTTCACAGGGCACAGGGCACAGTTCACAATTTTGTTCAGCTCATTGTGCACAGTTTTTACTATTATGTATTAATTAATTTTTTATTGATAATACTTTTCACTTGTTTATTACATTAGTAATTGTATGTGATATTCATTCTCAATTCAATATCTGCATCTAATTTGATAATTTTATCATCCAATATAATAATTTTTATATTGAAATTATGGATTTTCTGCTATAATAATTTTTATATAGGAAACAAGTTTATTTAGTGCACAGTTTTTATTCAGGGCACACTGGCTTTGTAAAATTTATTATTTCCTAAGGGAAAAATTTTATTAATATAATAAGATATTTTTATAATTAAAAATAGGGGGACATTAAAAACAAATGATATCAAAATCAACTTATGAGTTTCAAAAAGAAGTTTTGAGTAATATGACATTTTCACCTCATTCTATGGGAAACTACACTATATATAAGAATGATGATAGGCCCGATCTTGGGTATTTTATTAAATATAGTCGAGAAGGATACTATGATTTTGGAGTTGGTGATTATACTATACCAAATGAATTTTCTTTATCTTTTAATCATAAAGAACCAATAATGCGTTTTGGTACTGTATATACTGGGGTTACAAAGTTTAAGATAGAAAATAACCCAATCTCTTCTTTTTCTCCATCTTCATTTTTTGTTGTGGAAAAAAATATAAAAGGATCTCAAGTATGGAAAAAGGGACAACACTTTCATGGAGCAGAAATAACTATTTATAAAAAGTTTTTTGATGATATTATAGATAAAAACTTTCCTAATACACTTGGTTTTAATAACTTTATAACTAATTATACTTATCGCTATCTTCCTCTGGAAATAGCAACTATTGTTCAACAATTAAGAAACTTAGTACAAGCTAATAAATTAACTTTATTATATTTAGAAAGTAAGATTCTAGAAGCAATTGCTTTAATGTCACAAGAAATTCAATGTTCGATTGAAAATACTTTTACAAATCAATTAGATTATGGTGATATTATCATTGGAAAAAATAGACGAGTTTCACTAACAGCTTCTGATGTAAATGCACTACAAAAAGCCCATGAAATCTTAACAAAGGAGGCATGCAATCCCCCTACAATAAATACATTAAGTAAGATGGTATTTTTAAATGAGCAGAAATTAAAAGCAGGATTTTCATCAAAATATCATATGTCAATTAGCCAATATACTACATCTATTAAAATGAATATTGCAGAAAACTTATTATCCACAACAGATTTAAGTATTGATGAAATTTCTAAAATGGTTGGATATAATTATTGCGGAAACTTTGTAAAGATGTTTAAAAAGACTCATGGAAAAACACCGCTGGCTTTTAGGAAAATGAAAGAATAGTAATATTTGGCGAAGCAAAATTTCTAGTGCACAGTTCACAAGGCACAGCTCACAGTTGGTTTCATTTTTTTAGGGAACAGGTAGCAGGTATCAGGGAACAGAGAACAGGGAACAAGCTCAATTATAGTCTGCTACCATTAATATCCTCCAAAAGCTTACTATCTTCTCTTGTTTTTCTTATGAGCCATTCATTTTCTCTTAAATATTTATTTACATATAATCTAAAATCAATTTCCTTAAATTCATCTATAATTAATTTATTTTTACTGTCTAAATATTGCTTTGCTAACCTATTATCATAGTCGCTCATGTTTAAGAATGTTAAATGTATATTTTCATAATTGAAGAACTTCTTCAATATAGGCAAAATTATCTCCTCTAAATTAATTTCATCCATAATATCGTATCTTTTTATCATTAAAACTAAGATATCTATATCACTATTGCCTTCTCTCCAGTATTTAGTGCCATAGCTTCCAAACACGGCTAATGAAATTAATTTATCGATTTTATTAAGTTTTAAATCATTTAATAATTTCATAATATCATTCCTTATCTTTTAACAATTTTCTATATACTATATTTTAACATATATATTCTTCCAATCATCAGATAATTTAAATATTAAGAATGAAAAAGTGATTTTCTATATTAGGATTAGTTATCATATATGCTAAATTGGATAATTTATATTTAAAGATTATTTATATAGTTTTAATTCTTTCCTATATATTTTATTTAAATTCATTAAATTCCTTCTTTGCATATTCATGATGTTTCATGCATGCAACTAAAGGCATATCATATCCATCTTCTTTGAAGTTTATTTCTGTAAGGCTTGTCTGTTTTATAAATGGTGGATCCCATAAAGTATCTATATCTCTATTTTCTAATGCTGTTAAGTAGGACTTTAGTGTAATTGTATGAGTTACAATTAAAATAGTTTTGCCCTTTTCTTTTTCTAAAATTTCATTTATTGCTTCAAAGGCTCTTTCTTTTACTTCGTAGAAACTTTCTCCATTTCCTGTTGGTATATATTTAGATGGTACATTCCAAAAGTTATAATAATTTTCTTCACTTAAAGATTTCATTTCTTCTTGATTTAAGCCTTCCCATCCACCAATCCTTATTTCTTTAAGTCCATCGTGAGTAATCAAAGGAATATTTCTATCTCCTTTAACTATTTTTGCAGTATTAAAAGCTCTTCCTATTGGGCTGGCATATATAACGTCTATATGTAAATCCTTCATTCTATCTCCAAGCCATCTTGCTTGATTTTTTCCTAATTCAGTTAATGGTGAATCTCCCCATCCCTGCATTATTCCTTTTTCATTCCATTCTGTTTCTCCATGTCTTGTTAAATATAATTTAGTCATAAAATACTCTCCTTTTAATATCTCTTGTATTTACTTAATTATATTATACTTGTCTTCTATATTATTTTCAGTATTCATTTTGATTTATATATAAAAGATTGTTGATAGCTTAGCCACCAACAATCTTTTAAAACACATATATATGATGTAATTACCATTGCATACTGAATTACAAATATTTTATTATTTCAAATATTCTTCTGAAATACTTACCTTAAAATCTCTAGCTAAATCTCTAAAGTTTTGTGAACTTATAGTTTGTCTCTTTCCACCCATGGATAAAACTTTTACAAGTATTTCAGCAGATTTTTCTACAGTATCCATAAGACCAAATGTTAAGTCTAAGTCTTCTCCTGAGCAAAATACTCCGTGATGAGCCCATATTACTATGTCATGTTTTTTCATTAATTCACTTGTAGCTTCTGCAATTTGCGCTCCACCTGGAACCATCCATGGCACAACTCCTATTCCACTTGGAAATACTACTGGGCACTCTGTAGCCATTTCCCATAATTCTCTTGTAAATACTACTCCATCAAGCGGTAATACAAATGTTAATGCTATTATATTAGTTGCATGAGAATGCATTATAACTCTATGCTTTCCACTTGTTTGCTCATATTTAACACAATGACTCATAAGGTGTGATGGAAGTTCACTAGTTGGTCTAGCTCCATTTATAAGCCCCCAAACAATTTTGTAGTTTTCTCCTGTTTCATCTATTTTAACTATCCCCACATTAGCTTCTAAATTAATACCTACATTTCTTATAAACTTTCCACTTCCAGTTACTAAGAAATATTCATTAGCTAAGTTTTCAACCTTTACTCCAATTGATTTATATTCTGTAGCTTCATCTATCAGATCTTTAATTTCATTAACTTCTTCTTTTGTTAATCTATAAGTAATATTTCCGCCGTTTCTTTCATGCCAACCCTTAAGCCAAGCATCGTTAGTCATTTTTTGAAAGTTTTTGATAAATTTAATATCATTCATTTTCATTCCTTATTCCCACCTTTGCAATCCATTAATTTCTTTTTGATAACTCAATTTCTTCGTATTCTTTAACTTCTTTTATCCAAGCTTCCCCTACTGGAACATTATTCTTTTCACAGTAATAATTCCATATGTCTCCCATTGGATAAGTTTTCAATTCTTCCATTAAAGCTAATCTTTCTGTAAAGTTACCTTGATCTTGATATTTCTTTAATAATTCATTAGGTGTAAGCATTGCTGACAATAATGCTTTAATCATGTTTCTTGTACCTATAGTCCATGCTGCTATTCTATTTATGCTTGCATCAAAGAAATCAAGACCTATTATAACTCTATCTAAAGCATCATTTCTCACTATTTCTTTTGCAATTTCTTTAAGCTCATCATCGAAAATTACTACATGGTCACTATCCCATCTAACTGGTCTACTTACATGAAGTGCTAATTTTTCATTGAATAAAAGCATGGCTGATAGCTTGTCCGAAACTACTTCTGTTGGATGATAATGTCCTGTATCCATTAAAGACAATATGTTATTTCTAGCTGCAAAGTTTATATAAAATTCGCTTGATCCTACTGTATAGCTTTCTACACCTATTCCAAATACCTTAGATTCTACACAATCTAAATTATATTTTTTATCTATATCGACTGCATAAATTTGTTCTAAAGAATCTTTAAGTCTTGCTCTTGGTCCTAATCTATCACTTGGAATATCTTTATATCCATCTGGTATCCAAAGATTTGTTACACAAGTTTGGCCAAGTTCTTTTCCAAAATATTCTCCTATTTTCCTTGAAGCTATTGAATGTCTTATCCAAAAATCTCTTATGTCCTTATTAGGATGAGATAAAGTTAAGCCATCACAAGCTTTTGGATGTGAAAATATAGTTGGATTAAAATCTAATCCTAGTTCTTTTTCTTTAGCCCAATTTACCCAATTTTCAAAATGCTCTGGCTTTATTTCATCTCTTTCTATAACTTCACCATTTGTTTCTGCATATATTGCATGTAAGTTAACTTTATGTTTACCTGGAATTAAAGATAATGCCTTGTCTAGATCTTTTCTTAATTCTTCTGCATTTCTAGCTTTTCCTGGGTAATTTCCTGTAGCTGCAATCCCTCCTGAAAGTTCACTTTGTGAAACCTCAAATCCAGTTACGTCATCTCCTTGCCAGCAGTGGATTGAAATCTTAACCTTTTTAAGATCTTCTAATACTTTATCTACATTAATTCCAAATTTCTCATAATCTTTTTTTGCTTCTAAATATCTTTCTTTTATATTCATAATGTCCTCCTAATTTATACATTTTATGGCCGTATATTTTTTTATTTCAAAAGATTCTGCTATAAGTTTTCTAGCTTCTCTTAAGTCTTCTATTTTATTAAAACTAAGCAGCTGAACAATTATATTTCCTATTGCTGTTGCCTCAACTGGACCTGCTAAAACTTCTTTATTAGTTCTATCTGCAATTAATTGATTAAGAAGTTCATTTTGACATCCACCACCAAAGACATTAATTCTTTCATATTTCTTTTCAAATATTTCTTCAAGTTCTTTAATAGATTCTCTATAACTAATACCTAAACTGTTAAATACACAATAAGCCACTTCACCAGGAGTTTTAGGTATATCTTGATTAGTTTCTTTGCAATAATCTTGTATTTCTGTAATCATATTTTCAGGATTTAAAAATCTATCCTGATTTACATCTATAATTGATTTAAAGCACTCAACTTCCTTAGCCTTTATAACTAATTCTTGGAAGGAATATTTATCTTTGTACACCCTTTTTACTTCTTGTATAATCCAAAGTCCCATTATATTTTTTAAAAACCTAAACTTATAATCAATTCCACCTTCATTAGTAAAGTTGTAATTCATTGACTGTGGAACACAAATTGGAAATCTATTTTCAACTCCCATAAGAGACCATGTTCCAGAGCTTAGATAAACACTATCCTCATCATTACATACTGAGGATATAAAAGCAGAACCTGTATCATGAGTTGCAGGTAATATTACCTCCATATTAAAACCAAATTCTTCTACTAATTCACTTCTTAAGTTTCCAAGATTAGTTTTAGGAAGCTTTATTTCTTGGAACATCTCTTTATTTATTTCTAAGGAATTTAATATATTATCATCCCATGTTTTATCAAAGGAATTTACTAATTGAGTTGAAGTTGCATTTGTATATTCATTAACTTTCTTTCCTGTTAAAAGGAAGTTAAAATAATCAGGTATCATTAAAAAAGTTTTAGCTTTTTTAAGATTTTCTGGATTTTTCTTTTTAATTGCCATAAGCTGATATATTGTATTAAATCTTTGAAACTGAATTCCTGTATAAAGATATAGCATATCTTTAGGTATTATCTTAAAAACTTCTTCCATTATCCCTTCTGTTCTATCATCTCTATAAGCTACTGTATTTCCTAATATATCTTCATTTTCATCTAATAACACAAAGTCTACTGCCCAAGTATCTATCCCTATACTTTTGGGGATTTTGCCTATTTCCTTACATTTTTTTATTCCATTTTTTATTTCTAAAAATAAGTTTTTTAAATCCCAGCAATATTCATTATTAACCTTTTTTATTCCATTACTAAATCTATAAATTTCTTCTAATTTAAGCTTACCATCTTCTATAAATCCTAATATATGTCTTCCACTAGAAGCACCAATATCAATGGCTAGATGATATTCCATAACCTATTCCCCCTATCAAGAAATCATTTACACATCTTGATTATATTATTTATAAAGATTATATTTAATAACTCTATTTGTTTAATTTATTATCCTTATTTGCAAAATAAAGAGTGAATATATATAAATTTTCTTATTACATCTCTTCTATGCAAAGTCAACGCTAACTTACATATACCCACTTGAAAAATAGAGAAAAAAAGTAGAAGACTATTAGAAATTTCTAATAGTCTTCTACTTTTTTTCTCTATATTCTTTAGGAGTAACTTTATACTTTGTTTTAAATATCTTATAGAAATAAGTAAGATTTTCATATCCAATTAAATCTATAACTTCAACTATAGGATATTCTGTAAACTTTAAAAGCTCTACAGCTTTGCTAAGTCTTTTTTCTTGCAGTAGTTCTTTAAAAGTCATCTTAGTATGCCTTTTAATTAATTTGCTTAACTTATAATGTGGTTGCTTAAGTTCTTTAGATAGCTCAAAAAGATTCCCTTCTCTGTAAAACTCATCTATATATTTTAAGCATTGAATTATTAACATCTTTTCATAATTATCCACAGAATACGTCTCTACATCTTGTGAATTTTTTACGAGTTCTACTATTAATAACCCTACTAAAAGTTTAATTGTAGCTTTACTCATTATAGAAGGAGTGTACAGTTCCGTTATTATTTTCTCTACTAAGTTTTGTATCTCTTTGTTATCTGCAACTTTAAAATATAAATATTCTCCTTCTTCATAATTAGTATATAAGGTTGTTATTAAGAATCTGCTTATTATATTATCATTTTCTAATAATCCTAATATATAATCGAAGAATTCAGGCTTTATTATAAAATTTATTATTATATCTTCTTCTTTAGAAGCTTCAATTTCATGAGTAATATATTGATTTAAGAAAATTAACTCTCCCCTTTTAAGTATTATTTTCTTATCATCAATTATCTCTGTTAAGCTTCCTTGATAAACATAGTTAAATTCAATATAGTTATGCTTATGCTTTGGAAAATCTATAAACCTCGTATGTTTTCTTATATCTATAAGTTCTTCTTTTCCTAACAACTTATTACTGTCTATTATAAATTGACCATTGTCAGTATATAAACTTTTATTAACTTCATGCTCACCATTTAAAATTTTATTTTCTTCATCTGTTAGTGCTATTAATTTATTATGAATATACTCCTTCATAAGTTTTCTCCTACTGGCACTTATTTTTATTTACCTTTATTTTAGCATAAGTAAATTTTCACAACAAATTAATCAATTTTTAGTATAATATAGCTCTCTTATGAAAAAAACTAATATAGGCTATTAAATAGCTCCATATTAGTTTTTTATATTAATATTAAATTACTCTAGCAACTTCACTTGCTTCTGCTACAGCATTAAGTGCTCTACGTGCACGAACGGCATCACCAACAGCATGACATGGAATTCCATTTTCTTCACAATACTTGCTTATATTATCAAAGTTTCTTGATTTTGCTCCTATAGCAACTATCACTGAGTCAGATGGTAGTTTTTCAATATTATTATCCTTCTCTATAACAACTGAATTATTTTCTATTTCAATACATTTTGCATTAGTTACAGTATTTACACCTTCAGTGTATAAACTCTCCATTACGCAAATCTTACGTAATTGTCCTAAATCTTTTGCAACTTCATCAAGCATTTCAACAACTGTAATACTTTCAGCTTTTCCATTTAAATATTCTGCAACTTCAAGTCCTACTAATCCTCCACCTATTACTACTACCTTTCCTGAAGCTGTTGCTTTACCAGAAAGTATATCATGTGAATTTGTCACATTAGGAAGATTTGCTCCTGGAATATTTAAATTCATTGGAGCTGAACCTACAGCTATTATAACTTCATCTGGATTTATTTCTCCTATTAATTCTGTTGTAACAGGTGTATTAAGTTTAATTTCAACACCTTCATTTATTGCTTGTTGTCCCCTAGATAGTGCTGCTTCTTTCATTTCTTCTTTTCTTGGAGCTGCTCCAGCTAATGCAAATTGACCTCCAAGAGAATCAGATGCTTCACAAATTATAGGGTTATGTCCTCTTTTCTTTAATATTATAGCTGCTTCAAGCCCAGCAATTCCACCACCAGCTATTAATACTTTCTTTGGTGTATCAGTTTTAACTATTTTATATTCAGCTTCTCTTCCTAAAGCGGGGTTTCTAAGACAAGTTATAAATGGCATTTCAGTAGAAACAAAACCATCATAACAACCTTGGTTACAGCCAACACACTTAATTATACTGTCCTCTTTCCCATCCTTAGATTTATTACAGAATTCTGGATCTGAAAGTTGAGATCTTCCTATTACAACCATATCAGCTTTGTCATTTTCTAAAATTTCCTCTGCAAGAGCTGCATCATTTATTCTTCCTACTGCAACAGTTATAAGTCCTGTTTCCTTTCTTATTCTTGCAGCATTTTCTACATTAAACCCTCTTTGTAAATCAACTGGAGGAACCTCAAATTTTATTGCTGCACTTGAGAAATTACCACGAGATACATCTACTACATCAACTCCTGCTTCTTTAGCCATTTTACAAAATTCTATAATGTCTTCTATAGTAAGTCCGCCTTCTAAATAGTCGTCTTGAGCAACCACACGCATAAATAAAGGCATATTTTCTGGTATGTTTTCTCTAATAGCTTTTATAGCTTCAATTGAAAATCTTGCACGGTTTTCAAGGGATCCACCATACTCATCTTCTCTTTTATTAAAGAAAGGGCTTAAAAATGAATGAGGAACATAATTGTGTCCTGCATGAAATTCTATTGTATCAAATCCAGCCTCAACAGCACGTCTTGCTGCTTCTCCAAAGGATTTAACTGCTTCTTTTATAGTTTCAAGACTTGCTCCAGGCATTATATAATCTGTTCCTTGCACTGGAATATCACTTGGAATAATAATCATTGCCTCTGGATCACTAGCAACAGCAAGTCCACCAAGCCAAAGCTGAACTCCAGCCTTACCACCTGCTTCATGAATTGCATCTGTTAATTTTTTTAATCCTTGTATATACTTATCTTCAGCTATAGATAAAAACTTTTTAGGAGATGCAGGTGCATATACTGAGCATACCTCTGTAAAGTTAAGCCCACAGCCACCTACTACTCTTGCTACATGATAATCAATAATTTGATCTGTTACAAACTTGTCCTCTGTTGCCATTTTGGTTCCCATTGCTGGGAACATTATTCTATTTTTTAGTTCTAATCCTTTAATTTTTATTGTACTAAATAACTTGTTATATGCCATTTAAGTTTCCCCCTATATATTAATTTATATTACTGTTACCATTTTTCATACTTCGAAGCTACATTAATAATATATCAGTCTTTATTAAGTTATTATTTTAACAGTATTTTATAAATTTTTTTCTCTAAATAATATTTAACTGTTTACAGAATAATTATTTAGAGATTATCTACAAAAACATTATAGAATATTTAACAATTTAAAGCAATATGTTTAATACATTTTGTTTTAATTTTGTAATATTCAGATTATTTCTAGAAAATAAAAAAGACTACCTTTTAAGTAGTCTTTAAAACTTTTATTATATTTTTTATAAATTCTATTCTTTTTTCCTTTGTATTTACCATCTCTTCAGCAAATCCAATAATGTCAGCATTCTCAATAATATGAGTAATTGATGCCATAAATATAGCCATTTTATGCTTTAAAGTCATTTTATTATTTACAGTAATATTATATAATATTTCCTCAATTTTTTTATACATCTCATCATTTTCATTTACAATAAGTTTTGATATTTCATCATTTTCATGACATTTTATAGCTTCTCTTAAAATTACAGTTACTCCTGGAAATCTTAGCATATATTCCATTATTTCATTAGAAGCTAAAATCAATCTTTCTTCATCTTCGTATTCATGGCTGTTTAGTATTGATGAAACTGTTTGAGTATTAATTAGATAAAACTGTTTAACCTGTTTTAACATTTCTTCCTTTGTCCTAAAATAATAATTTATGGCACTTACATTTACATTTGCTTCTTTTGCAATTGCACGAACAGGCACATCCATAGTTTTATTTTTTCCTATTAAATATAATGCTCTATCTAAAATTTTCTCTTCAACACTCTTTAATTCTCTCATTTCTAAATAAAACTCCCATCTATAATACTGCTATGCTATATTATAAACCATATATTAATTTATTTAAACTTCTTTGGAATTATATTTTATTACAACTTAATATAATTAGCCATAAAAACAAAATGAACATATATAAGTTTATTAAACCTATATATGTTCATTTATTCACTAAAAATAAACAAAACCCTATTTAATTAATTTAAAATAATCTCTTAATCTTTAATTTATAAAATTACAATTAATTTACTTCATAATTACTGCATCTATTACATGTATTACTCCATTTTTGGCCATAATATCAGTAACTATAATCTTTGCTCCATTAATATATACTTCATTATTTTTGACTTCTATTTTTGCTTTATCACCATTAACCATCTTTATTTCTTTTCCATTCAATTTTACTACATCTGCTGCAGTAAGTTTTCCTGGTGTAACATGATAAGTTAATATTTTTGATAAAGCATCTTTATTTTCTGGTTTTAAAAGTTCAGTAAGTGTTTCATTTGGGATTTTTGCAAATGCTTCGTCTGTTGGTGCAAATACAGTAAATGGCCCTTTTCCTTTAAGAGTTTCCACTAAACCTGCAGCTTTTACAGCACTTGTTAATGTTTTAAATCTACTGTCACCACTAACAATTTCAACTATATCCTTTGACTGATTATCTCCTCGCATATATGCATAGCAATTTACTTCCAAAATGTTAAATACTAATACGGTCATAACTAAAGCTATAATTTTTCTAAATTTGTTTTTCATACTAAAGCTCCTTTTCTCTTGTTTTTTATTCAGCCTTAGTATTTGAATTCAATTACTATTATATTCATTTTATAAAGCTCCAATTATTTCAAAACTTTATAGATACTTCTTTTATTGGTTTATTTTCTAACAAATTTAAAAAGGCATTTGTTTAATAACATCTTATGTATATATATAATATATTTATAAGATGTTATTATTTGATTGAAAATATAGAAAATAATACTACTACCCTATTAGATTTTGATTTTTCAAACATGAATGAAATAAAAGATGAGTTATTTATAAAACAAGTTGAGATAGAATAGTAAATCAATATGTTGATGCAATTGCCTTCCTTTCATAACTTCTTTATATTCTTTATTAGTTTTACAGTCACTACCACAAAACATACATAACATAAATTTTCATCTCCCTCTAAAATAAATACTATCCTCCTACTATTAAAAAATATCTAATTATATTTAAATTAATTGACAGAAAAGCAGCATAGTAAACGAATATTATATAGAGAAATAAATAAGGAGGAGATTCTTTGGAGTCAAATGATTACTCTTTGGTTGAAGGTATTAAAAATAAAGATAAAACTAGCCTTTGTAAATTGATGAATATCTATGGCAAATTAGTTATTTATATTTCATCTAAGATACTAAACACCCCTTGCGAAAAGGAATTTGTTGATGAATGTTATAATGATGTATTTACTACTATTTGGTTTAACATTGATTGTTTCAATGAAGAAAAGGGGTGCTTTAGGAACTGGTTAATATCTATTACTAAATACAAGGCCTTAGATATAAAACGTAAAAACTACAAAGTTAATAATTCAGTGGAATATATTCCAAATATAATTCCATCTGAAGAAAATAATTTTGAAAAATTTGAAAATATAGAAATGATTAATTTGCTTTTAGAAAATATAGATGAAAAAGATAGGCTTATACTAATGAAAAGATATTACGAGGGCTTTTCTATAAAGGAAATAGCCTTAGAATTAGACTGTACTGAAGACTATATTTACACAAGAATATCAAGAGCTAGGAAAAAATTAAAAAGATTTGTAGGTGAATAGTATGGAAAATAAAGATTTATTAAAACTCTTAAACTCAATAGAATACTCTGATGATGAAATTATAGCCTTAGAAAGTATATCACTTGATAAAGAAAATACCATTGGTCAGGATTTTTATAAAATAAAAAATGATAAAGTTTTAAAAAAGATTGCATTTTTAGAATTGGAGAGTCTAGTTATATCTAAATTATCTAAGAATGATAGAATTAAATATAAAATTATTTCTCTTCAGAGTTATTTTGAAAAGGATGTTCATAGAATTTGGGCTGGAGCAATGGGTGGAGACCCAACAATATATCTTGGAATATTCATTACTAATTATAAAATCTTTATATATAAAATGGGACGAACTTATAATCTATTAGAAGAAGGATATTCCAATGAAATTGAAAATATAGAATGTTTAATTGACATGTGGAATCAATGTGAAACAATAGGTATTAAGTTTAAAGATGGAAAAGAATTTTCCCCAAGACCCTTTGGTGATAAAACTCAGCAACTATTTTTAGATATAATTAAACATTTAAAAGATGAAAAGTCCATCAATATAATTGATTATAAAAAAAATGAATTATCTTCCTTTGAAAAAATTCTTCTTTTCTTTTTTTATTTATTGCTTTTATCAATTCCACTTTCACTTATTTTTAAATAATTTGAATAACTTCTCACAATTGAAAAAGGGAGCAGTCTCCAGCAATTGATTCAAAAATCAATTGGAGACAGCTCCTTTATTTAGCCATATCTAAATTTACGTCCTGAGAAATACCTACCATATCTAGTATTTTTTCAGATCTTTCTTTTGTTGAACCAGTTATTTCTGTATATCTAACATTTTCTGCTTCTAAAAAGCTTAATATAGCCTTGTCCACAGCTTGTGCTACTTCTTCATCCTGCCATCTTACTCCATCTTTTGAATAACCAAATTCTCTTGGAACAAAGAATATATGATCATACTTAGGTAAATCTCTTAATGCTAGTACATAAAGATCCTTAAGTATTTCTATTTCTTTTATTGTTCTTTTTTTATCTCCAAGCATGAATCTTGCATATATGTAAGGTACAAACGTAGCGTAATCTGTTATTGCATAATCAAATTCATTTAAACTTTCTTCTAAGTGAAGTTGTCCTAAATAAATTCCATATTGTTCTGCTATATTTTCTATCATACCTTTATCTCTTAGATAATCTGTGCTATACTCCGTTGCTACTCCCACGCTTAAGTCTCTGATTTTCATTTCTACATAAAGTTGTTGTATTAATGTAGTTTTACCACATCTTGGGCCACCTAAAATGGCAATTCTCTTTGGCATTTCAAACCCTCCAAAAATTTCTATATAAAAGTAAATTCTCTTTTAAAACAGATTTTAATTATATCAATAATCGACATAAATTTCAATGTATATTGAAGGGAATGTTATTAAATACAAAATATTAGGGATAATTCTTGTCAAAAGAACTATCCCCTAATTTTTTCATTCCTTCATTATAAATAACTCATCATTAAGTTATCTCCATAACTTTTTCACTTTTCCCTCTTCACTATTCAACTAGACCTTCTGACTTTAAGAATTCATTTGCAACTACTTTAGCATCTCTTTTATTTACATCTACTTCATAATTTAATTTTCTCATTTTCTCATCTGTTAATTTTCCATCTAATTCTCCTAAAACATCTCTAAGTTCTGGGAATTTTTCTAAAGTTTCTTCCTTGACAATTGGGACTGCGTGGTATGGTGGGAAGAAACTTTTATCATCTTCTAAAACAGTTAATTTAAACTGCTCTATTAATCCATCTGTTGTAAATGCGTCAATTACTTGTGTCTCATTACTATTTAAAGCTGTATATCTTAACCCACCATCTACTGGATTTACTGTTTTGAAGTTCATATTATAGGCTTTATTAAGTCCTAATAAACCATCTTCTCTATTTGCGAACTCTATTGTAGGTCCTGCTATTAATTCTCCAGATACCTTGGCTAAATCTGATACTGTCTTTAAGTTATATTTATCTGCTGTTTCTTTAGATACTGCCATTGCATAGGTATTATTAAATCCCATTGGATTTAATACATCAATACCAAAATCTGCTTTAAATCTATCTTTCATTACATTATATACTTCATCTGTATTTGAATTAGGCTCTGTTATGTTTAATATATTTACATATCCTGTACCTGTATATTCAACATACATATCTATTCCACCTGATTTTAGTGCATTAAAAGCAACTTGAGTTCCACCTAAATTTAGTTTTGTTTGTACATCTATATCTGTTTTATCTTCAATTAATTGTTGAAGCATATTTCCTAAGATTATTTGCTCTGTAAAGTTTTTAGATCCTATAGTTATTTTATTGCTATTATTTGATATACTTGAAACAATTACTCCACCTACAACTGCTATTGCTAATATAGATGCTATAACTATATTTCTTTTTCTATTCTTATTAGAAGAAGTTCTTCTTACTTTCATAGTTCCATCTGATTTTTTAATTCCATTTGGCATTGTTGCTTCTTCTATTTTTCCTGTTATCCAGTCTATAACTAAAGCTAGTACAGCTGCTGGAATTGCACCAAATAATATAAGGTTATTATCTACTGTTTGAATACCTGAGAACACTAAGTATCCAAGTCCACCTGCCCCTACAAAGGCTGCTATTGTCATAAGACCAACTGCTGTAACTGCTGCCATTCTTATACCTGCCATCATAACTGGCATAGCTAGAGGGATTTTTATAAGCTTAAGGGTTTGACCACTTGTCATACCCAGTCCCTTTGCTGCTTCTAGCATATCTGGATTTATATTTGTAATTCCTGTATAAGTATTTTTTATTATAGGCAGCATAGAGTATAGAACTACCATGGTTATTGCTGGTGCCGATCCTATACCTATAACTGGTATCAAGAAACCTAATATAGCTAAACTTGGTATAGCTTGAGTTAAGTTTGCAAACCCAATTACAGCATTAGCTAATTTTTTATTTTTAGTTATTAAAATACCTAGTGGCACTCCGATTACTACTGCTATTAATACTGCTATAATTGTAAGTTGTATATGTTCTAATAGAAGAGATAGTATTTCTGACTTCTTCGTCATTAATTGTTCCATAAAAGTATTCATTAATTATCTCCTCCCATTTCTATATATTGGCTACTTAAAACTGATATTAAACTACTTCTTGTTACTAATCCTAAAAGTTTCCCTTCATCACTACATACTGGTAAGTATCCCTTCTTTAAATTATTAAATATTTCTAATAATTCTGGTAGATTCTTATCTCCACATACACATTCTGGGTTTTTATTCATTACTTCTTCAACCAATATATTTTTTTCTTCTATTTTTTGTATTGCTTCTAAAGTGATATATCCTAAAAGCTTTCCTTCTTTATTAATTACTAATAGACTATCTACTTTTTTTTCTCTCATTATTTCTCTTGCTTGAAGTAAATTTCTCTTTGGACTAACTGTTACTGGCTTTGATATCATAACATCTTCTGCCTTAATCATTTCAGGCTTAGTCCATATTTTATTTTTACCAACAAACTCTTCAACATATTCTCCTGCTGGATTTTTTAATATATTTTCTGGAGTATCATATTGAAGTATTTTACCATCTTTTAGTATACATATTTTATCTGCTAAATTTATAGCTTCATCCATATCGTGAGTTACGAATACTATTGTTTTTCTATATTCCTTTTGAATATTAAAAAGCTCTTCTTGAAGCTCTGCTCTTGTTATTGGGTCCAAAGCACTAAAAGGTTCGTCCATTAATATTATTTCAGCATCTGTTGCAAAGGCTCTTGCAACTCCAATTCTCTGTTGCTGTCCTCCACTTAGTTCTACTGGATATCTATCACTATATTTTTCTGGCTCTAATCCAACCATATTCAATAAATCTATTGTTTTTCTATCTATTTCTTCTTGGCTTTTTCCCATAAGTTTAGGAATTATTTCTATGTTTTCCTTCACTGTCATATGTGGAAATAAACCTGTTTGTTGAATTACATATCCTATACTTCTTCTAAGTTCTATAGGATCCATATGATTTATGTTTTTTCCATTAACTAATATTTCTCCTGATGTGGATTCTATTAATCTATTTATCATTTTTAATAAAGTTGTTTTACCACAACCACTTGATCCTATTAGTACAACTAGATTTCCATCTTCTATATTTAAGTTGAAATTTTCTAATATAACGTTATTTTTATAGCTTTTCTTTATATTTTTAAATTCTATCATAAATTACCTCCCCAATCTTTTAACAACTCTATACTAACATTAAGTTGTCAGATTGTCAAATTTTTTGCCTAGAAATTTTTACAAAAATTGTATTTTGATTGTAAACATTTTTCTTTACAAAACTTACAATTACATAAATATAGAATTTTTTTAATTGGGAAATTTCTTAACCTTATTTTAAAAATTGGATTTAATTAATAATTTATTTGTTTCTTTATCTAAAGTAGTTCAAAAATAAGCCTTTTAATCATTCTTACAATATCAATATATTATATACGTTAATAATAATTTGACGTGGATATCTTGACCAAATTCTCTATTTAATGATTTTTGTAAAACTGTATACTCTTTAGCGGCTTTCATCATTCTTCCATCTGCATTTGCTTTTCTATATGTGCAAATAATATTATATTTTCTAATTCTTCTTCTATTATCAACATTATATATATTTTTTTAGTTAATATTTTGATTTCTTAATTTTTAAATAACTTCTTACTTAAATTAAGACTACTAATATTATTTATTAATACTATATATAAAAGTACCCTACAAGATAGAATTTCTTATATTGTCTATCTTATAGGGCATATTCCATATAATATATAGTTTTTTATTTAGTTAGACAACTCTACTGAATAAAATTATTTTATATTATAAATAAATTTTAATTTTTCGTTTTCTTCAATAGTAACCTCATAATATATAATATTTTCCTTTGAAAATATTATATTAGTATTAGTATTATAGCTCTCTTTTATTATTGGAATAAATATATCATTAGTAAAATCATAAACATAATTTCCATTTCTTAAAGAACTTGTCCAATATAATAAATCTGAATTATATGCTAATGCAAATATTGATTCTTTAGGTTCAAAAACATAATTACTAATAATATTTTCTTTAAACTTTGTCCATTTTTTACTTTCAATATCAAATTCAACTATATAATTTGATGAATAACTATCATTTATTTCTTCATCAAAATATATATTTTGTTTTATTCCTAATAAAATATTCCCCTTAAAAATAGGATTATAAATTAATTCATTATCTGATAATTCATTTATGCTATTAGTTTTTATATCATATATATATATTATTGACTTTTCAGTATCCATACATGACCAAACTATAGATGAACTATTAATATTAGGTTGCGAAATATACTTCTTATTAGAATTATTTGATTCATATGAGGATATTATATTCATTTCTCCTGATTCTAAATTTACCATTTTTATATTAAATAATTTTTCATCAGCTATATAGTAAACTACTTTATTATCACTTACGGACAATTGAGGTAATATTTTATTTGTAGTTTCATCTATTAATAATATATTATCTGAATCATAATACTTAATATATATTTTACTTGATATATTAGGTATATCTTTTGTCTCTACCCATATAATCCCATTCTCAAATGTATTTACTGAATTTACATTATATCCATTTTCTACTGATACTAATACATTCTCCCTTTTTGATTTTTTCAAATTATACTTTATTAGTTTTTCTCCATCTTGAATTATTATATTATTTTCGTCTATGATTCCTTTTACATCCAGATTACTATTAATTTTGTAAGTATAATTAAACTTATTCATTAATTTATAATTATTAATATATTTATTTATTTTATTTTTAAAAATAAATAAAATACTAAAAGTACATACAATTAATATAAGTAAATATATTAGATTTCTTTTTTTCTTCATTCTACCATACTATTCCAAGTTCTCTTGTCGCTTCTTTTAGCTTATCAACAGTAGTCCAATATTTTATTGGTAAATTTGGATGAGTATTTGAATCAACTATTAAAACTTCTGCTGGTATTATATCTGGTCTATCATCATATCCCACAACAGCTACATAATGATATGTGTTAGTAGCATATGAATATCCTGGGTGCAAATGGGTGGATGTATCCGTTGTTATTCTGCAATCTGCTATAACTGGATAACCTTTATCTATTGTGTAAATTATTGCATCTTTTAATTTTGATCTCCAGTCAGAGTAGCTACTAGCCCAAATTGCTGCATAATTATTTCCTGGCTTATCTGTATTCATAACATATGTCCATGTTCCTGGAAATGGAGTACTCCCATACATATTAGTAAGTAAGTCTTGAGCATATGCTTGTTGTGTACGAACCCCATTTGTAGCATTATACGCTGCAGCAGGTCCACACCAATTTCCTTGTTGTTGAACAACTGCTTGATAATTATATAATGTTTTAATAGATCCATATCCCCTTAATCTACTTTTACTTTTTACATATTCTTCTGCTAATCTTAATTTTTCCTCTCCAGCTAAACGTTCCCCATCAGTAAGTTCAGTAATAACTTGTTCATTCATCTCATTAAAATTAACAGGAATATTTTCCATTGCCCTTGCCTGTATACTTCCTCCTAAAATACTTAACATTATAGCAGAGCACAGAATTGTTTTAATAAAAATTTTTTTCATAATTTATCACCTCACCATAATTATACAGTATTTTACATATATGTACAAATAATAAACTTTTTTTATTATTTAACTTTTATTTTAAACAAATATTCAAAATTATGAGTATCGTCCCACTCTATATTAAATGAATAATAATATTCACCTTTCTCTTGTGGAACATTAAATTCATAAATATCATTTGTTATCTTTACTCTCTTTCCTGAAACAACTTCAGAAAACTCTATATTATATAAAGTTATTTCCTGTATATTATCTAAATAGCTTATATCGAAACTTAATTTTTCATTGGAATTAACTTCTATAAATGATATTTCATTAAACTTTTCATTTATCGGCCCTATAAAACTATTTCCTCCTCCCATTTCTTTATCAAACCAAGTTCCTTCACCTTTTATGGTATTATATTTATCTCCATTAACAATAATGTTCACATTAGGTATATTATTGGGTAGTTTATTACTCCTATTCCCACAACTAGAAATCATAAATATTCCTAAATATATTGTAATACAACATATTAATATTTTTGTATATTTACTTTTAAATGACATTTTCATATGTATGTCCTCCTTTAGAATTAATATATTAATATTATAGATTATATTAGTATATTAATAAAGTAAATATTTGAATATCTTACTTTATTTTATACCTTTTCTTTTTATATACTAATTACCAATATTCTCCCAAATATTTTTTTTTACAATACAATCAAAAGTTATAGTTTTTAATTGACTATAAATAAACTTATAACAAAAAAGCTATTACTTCGCACTTATTAATACGAAGTAATAGCTTTTCGCTTTATTTAATTCCTCTTAGTTTTTCTATATCATTACAGTTTCTTGCAGTAACTTCCTCAACAAAATTAAGATCACTTTTAATACTAATTACATCTTCAGCACTTCTAGCTACTTGATCATAGGTTATATCTATTTTATTTTCAATTCTATCTAACTTTTCATTAGCTCTTTGTTGCTCTACTTTTAAGGCATTAATATCTTGATGCATTGTTTCCATACCTTGTTGCATAGTTTTCATTTCATGCTTCATTGCCTGCATATCTTGTTGCATTGATTTTAAGATATCCAATGCTTCTTTTTCCACTTCTCATCACTCCTTATGTACCAATTCATAATTAACAATGCACAAGGCACAGTTTATAGTTTCTGATTATAATGGGTGGAAGGGAACAATTAACAAGTAACAGAGAATTTTGCAGAGCAAAATTGATTTAATTTTTCGTTTTGATTCTTAATTTTAAATTTATAACCTGTTACCTGTTCCCTGTTACCTTATCCCTAAAAACTCTGAATTGTGAATTGTGCACTGCGAACTGCAAGAAGTTCACTATTTTAGTTGGCAAAATTCCACAATTTCTTCACATATTTTATGTGTAATTATAGAATCACTAATTGATGGATTTGGAAGTTTATTTTCCTTAACACAATTAATAAAATAGTCTAGTAAATTTTCAAATCCTCTTTTATATAATGTTGTTTCCCATCCACCAAAGGTAGTTTTGGTTTTTCCATCATTGTTAACTTCTATCATATCTACTAAATCTTCAACAACATACTTATTACCTTTAATCATATATTCTATATTTTCTTCTGTAATTTTTGCTGTTCTATTCATTACTCCAACTGCAGTTGTATTTTCTCCTTTAAAAGTAACAACTACACTATTAAGATTATTATTATCTTTTGAGTAATTAATATCTAATGATTTTACTTCTTCATCCATTAAAAATCTTAAAGTATCCACAACATGAATAAAATCTTCCACAATAAATCTTCTAATATCCCCAGGTGGATACTCCCTATTTTTTTGCATTATTATTATGTCTGCTTTTCCCTTATCTTTAAGTGCTTTAATTTGTGGGCAAAATCTTCTATTAAAACCTACCATAGCAATAACATTATTTTCTTTTGATAAAGCTTCTATTTCTTTCGCCTCATTAAAGTTAAAACTAATTGGCTTATCTATATATACATTAACACCCTTTTTTATTAACTTTTTAGCTATTTCGTAGTGTCCATCTGCATGAGTTGAAATTATTGCAGCATCTATCTCTTCTTCTAATAAGTTTTCAATGTTATTATATGCTTTGTCTATCCTATATTTATTAGAAACCTCTTCTAAAACCTCTTTATTCCTAGTAGATATTAAAAGTTCCACGCCTTCCTTTACTGTTAAGATTGGTAGATAAGCTTTTTTAGCTATTGCTCCTAAACCAATTATTGCAATTTTCATAAAATCTCCTCCTCTCTTTTGTTCAGTGCACAGTTGTCAGTTCACAATTCACAGTCTCAATTAGTTCAAAGTTTACAGTTCGCAGTTCCCTGTTACCTTGTTACCTATTACCTGACACCTGTTCCCTGTTACCTGTTCCCTAAACCGAACTGTGAACTGTGCCTTGTGCACTGTGAACTGATTAAATTAGTTCTAACTCTTTAAGTCCTTTATAAATCCCTTCATTTTCAACATCTTCTGTAAAATCAAAAGCGTGTGGCTCTAAATCTTTATGATACCCACCCATAGCTATACCATATTTTATAGCTTGAAACATTTCTATATCATTTTCACCATCACCAAAAGCATATGCATAGTCTTTAGAAATATCAAGTCTCTCTAATAAATGTTCTACGCCATACCCTTTTGTGTATTTAGCTATATATATTTCAAAAGTATCACCAAATTGGTTTGCCATAAATGCAAATTCTTTTTCCTTATATTTTTCACGGACTATCTTATAAGAATTTTCATTCTTACCTATAGCTATTATCTTGCTTGTTTTTACATCTTCTTTAGTCCAATTATCTGTAAAACTATCTATATCTAAATTAGCTTTATCTATAAGATATTTAACTTTTTCGTTATTTATATCTAAAACATAATTCTTTTCTTGACCCTCTAAAATATATACTATTTCATTTTCTTCAAGAAAATATAGTAGATCTTTAAGTTTTTCATTATTTATGCACTCATTAAATATCACTTCATTTTCAATTTCTGCATAAGCTCCATTAGACGCTATATATCCATTTAAACCTAAAGCCTCTATCTCTTCAGTAATAGAACTCTTTGGTCTTCCTGTTGCTAAAACAGTTAAATAACCATTTTCTTTTAATTTATTTATAGCTTCCTTTGTAGTTTTAGTTGGAGAATGGATACCTTTTGTCCAATCAATTAGTGTTCCATCTACATCAAAAAAAACTATTCCTTTTTTATTCATTTGTATTCCCCCTTACGACTTTGCCTCTACTCAATTTTATAGCTTTCTAAACCAAGCTGTGAACTGTGCCTTGTGCACTGTGAACTAAAAACCTGTTACCTGTTACCTGACACCTATTACCTTACACCTGTTACCTTGTTACCTTGTTACCTGTTACCTAAACCAAGCTGTGAACTAAATATTATTTCATTATAAATATAGTTTATCACAATATATAAAATATTTCTTACGGATTTTATCTTCTAATTATAATAACTGGTTTAAAGAGTAAAAAAGTGAACATATATAATTTTACTTATATATGTTCACTTAAGAGCTAATTAAAGACATTAGATTAATTTTTTAGAATTTGTATTACCTCTTATGATATAGATTCTATATACTGATCTCTATTAGATATTTCTAGCTTCTCAAATTCTCCTATAGTCATTGGTTTACCATATAAATATCCTTGTACAACTTCACAACCTACACTTTTTAGGAATTGTGATTGTTCTAAAAATTCTACTCCTTCAGCAACAACTTCTAAACCTAACTCATTTGCCATATTAATAATATTTTTTATAACTATTTTACCTTTTTCTGATATATCCCTTTTATCTAAAAATAATTTATCCAATTTTATTATATCTATTGGAATATTTTTTAATATATTTAAAGATGAATATCCGGCGCCAAAGTCATCTAAGGATACTTTAATGCCAATCTTCTTTATTTCTTTTATTATAGAAACAATCTTATTTGTTTCCCTAAACATTATTCTCTCTGTTAATTCGATTTCTAAAAATCTAGTATCTATATCATATTTTTTTATTATATTCTTTAAGTCTATTACGAAATTATCATTTTCACTCATAGTTATCTTAGATATATTAATTGATATAGGCACCAAACTAACATTATTTTTTGACCATCTATTAATAATTTTGCAAGCTTCTTCAAACATATACATATCTAACTTTACTATATTTTTATTTTTTTCAAGTATAGGAATAAATACTTCTGGACTAACTATACCATCATTTCTATTATTCCACCTTGCTAAAGCCTCAGCCCCTACTATACTATCACTTTCCGAGTTATATTTTGGCTGAAGATATATTTCAAACTCACCTTTTTCTAAGGCTTTATTTAAACTTTTCTCAATACTATTTTTAGAATTTTTTCTATTTACAAATTTTAATATGTACTTAATAGCTACTACTATTAAAATAAATATAACTACTTCACTTATTATTCTAACCCACATATTACTTTTATCATTCCTTTGTTCATTATCTTTAATTATTTGTATTTTTATTATTTATTTCATCAATTCAACAATGCTTCAATTATACTTTTTTTATTTATTGGTTTTGATATATGCTTATCCATTCCTATATTAAGCGATTCTTCTTTATCTTCTGGGAATGTATTGGCAGTCATTGCTATTATTTTTATATTTCTTGAATCAGGTCTCATACTATTTCTAATTTCTTTAGTTACATTATATCCATCAATAATTGGCATTCTAACATCCATAAATATATAGTTATAATAATTAATATCTGATGCTTTAAACATCTCTATAGCTTCTTTACCATTTGTAGCATACTCTACAATTAAGCCTAGATCCTCTAAAATTTCTATTGCTATCATCCTATTTATTTCATTATCTTCTGCCAATAAAACTTTCTTATTTCTTAAAATATCTAAATCTAATTCATTATTAACAATTTTTCTTTCTTCATCAAAATGTTTATCAAAATATAAATAAAATCTAAATACACTCCCCTTTCCTAAAGTACTTTCCACAATTAAATTACTACCCATTAATTGTATTAGTTCCTTACATATATAAAGACCTAATCCTGTACCATCAAAGTTGCTATTATTAAAATTATCTACCTTCAAGAATGGCTCGAATATTTTTTCTATAAACTCTTCACTTATTCCAATTCCATTATCTTCAACTTCAAACATTACTTTTACTTTTTCATCTATATTATCATTAATCCGCTTTACCTTTAATGTTATCTCTCCTTTCTCTTGAGTAAATTTATTCGCATTTATCAATAAATTTAATATAACTTGCTTAAGCTTTACTTCATCACCTATTATATTTAAGTTATCTATTCCTTCTGTAATTACTTTGTAAGTTTGATTTTTCTCAATTGCTTTATCTTTTATAATTATATTAATGTTTTCTATCATGCTATTTATATTTATTTTTTGTTTAAGGATTTTTATTTGTCCTAATTCTACTTTAGAAGCATTTAAAATATCATTTACTAATTCAAGTAAATTTTCAGATATTAATTTAACTTTTTCTAAATTATCTTTAACTTTATTTTTATCATTAATTTCTTTTTGAGCTTTTGATATTAGTCCTATTATTCCGCTTATAGGTGTCCTAGCTTCATGCCCCATGCTAGCTAAAATCATTCTTTTATTGATATTATCATTCTTTAATTTTATATATTTTCTATTTAATCTTATGATTATTACAAATAACACAATTACTATAATAATCATTGTAATTACTAAGAATATAATAAATATCAATATTTTGTTAAAATCAGAAACAATCATTTCTTCACTTAATGCTATTTCATTTTCTTGGTTTAATTTATCAAAGAAATTTTCCTTGGAATCTATTATATATATTAATATTTGTTGTGAATCACTATTATCATAATCTAATTCTAGTTTTTCATCTTTGAACTGCATAGATATCGATTTTACCGGAATATTTTCAATAAACTTATATGTATCTTCTATTAGTAAGCTTTTTATATGTTTAATAAATATTACTGTCCCTACTAATAATATTAAAGTAATAAATATTGCTGCTTTTATTATATTGTTATTATAAAAATTTTTTTTAATTTTATTGTTCATAATGCTATCCTTTAATTAAACATTTTAGTAATATATCTAATCATTAAGTTTTTAACATTATAAAAATTAATTTATCATATCACTTATCTTTTTTATCTAAGCCCCTAATCTCATATATGCTTTTATATTTTTCATAATTAGATATTTGTTTTTCAAGTATTATCTTATCCATAAGCCTGCTTAGTTTTATTACCTCTTCGCTATTTCTCTCATTTATATACTTTTTTTCTAGATCACGTCTTAACTTTTCCTCCATTGAATACTCCTACCTTTTTTATTATTCTAAATACTAGCATTATATTTTATTAATAAGAGTTGTACCTAAATATATAAGGTAAACTAATTTTTAAAATATCATAAACTTTGTAAGAATTTCCTTATTATACAACCCATTTAAAATAATATTATAAATATAATATTATTTTTGTTTTTTTGCATAAAAAGGTACTTTTTTGATGTGAAATGTATAAAAAATAGACAAGAAATCTCTATTTCTTATCTATTTTTAAAGTAAGCATTTAAGCTCTAATATATAATTTTCCTTTTTAACTTCTATTATTGCATTTAAATTTTTTGCTTTTTGTATTATTTGTTTTATTATAGTATATTCTAGTTCATCGTTTTCATTGTTAAAGGCATTTAATTTTATATATAAAAAAATTTTTTCCCCCTTACTTTTTACTTCGCAAATTATTTTTCTATCATAATATTCATCTTCTATTAAACTTATACAGCTATATAAAACCTTTATAAGAAATTCTGTAAAATCTAATATTTCCATATTATTTTTTTTTATATTTGCTTTAACTAATAAGTCTATAGATTTTATATTACATATCTCATTAAAATTATATAAAACAGAATCTAAAACTAAATTATTTGTATAATTTATAATATTAATCTTCTTTAAGTTATCTTCTATTTCATTAATATATTCTTTTGCTCTTTCAAATTCATTTCTATTTATTAATATATTTATTGCTATCAAATGATTTTTAGTATCATGCTTAAATTCCTTATATTTTTTATAACTTTCTTCATATTTTTCATAATGTTTTATTTGCATATAATATTGGCTTTCTAGTATTATATTTTTTTCTTCTAATGTTATAATTTTATATGCTTCTTTTAATTTAATTATTATAATATATATCATTAATATTAAGCTAACTATTATATAAGTTAAGTTTATGTAATTTAATACATGTTTATATACATAAATTCTTGTTAGTACTAATAAAATCATTATTATACTTAATAATATACATATTTGCATATTATTATCTTTATGAAATAAAATCTTTTTGACAAAAAACTTTTTTTTATTTATTATAGGTCTAGTTATTATATGTACTAATAAAAATATTAACATTATAAAAATAAGACTTTTTTTATCATTTATATATGTATTATAATTTTCAATAGAATATATATTACTAATAATCATGAAGATAATTAAATCTATAATTGAAATTATTAAAGATAGAAATGTACTAAATAAATATAAAATGCTTTTATTATCATATAAAATCAATAGCTCTATTAGCATAATTATATATCCACCTATTAATAACTCAATATTACATGGATTGAATAATTTAAAAATACTTATACTAAAGGTAAATAACATAATATATGTACATAAATCTTTTTTATTAATATTATATTTACTAAATAAATTAATATAATAACTTCCTACAAATCCACTTATTAATATATTTATACTTACGTGAAAAATTATACTTTCAAGATTCATCCATTCCTCCGTATTCTTTATCTTCAAATATATAGTCTAAATATGCTTTTTTTACAGCTTTACTTCTTAATCTGCTTAATAAAACCTCTTTACCACAAACTAATTTTACTGTAGAAGTGTTAATGTCTTTTATCTTAGTTATATTTACTAAATAGGATCTATGTGTTAGTATGAAATTTTTATTTTTTAGCCTTTTTTCTATATCCTCCATCTTTCCATTGAAATCTATGCTTTCATCTACCGTATGAATGGTGATTGTCCTATTTCTTACTTCTATAAATTCTATTTCCTTTATATGTATAGTCCTTATTGAGTTTCCTAAATTAATTAAAAGATAATCTTTATAATTTTTATTAATCTTATTTATGGCTCTCATAAATATTTCTTTAAGCTTTTTATCTTCTTGCCCTTTTATTAAATATGCACTTGCTTCTACATCATACCCATCTAACATATAATCACTTGAGCTAGTTATAAATATTATTTGTATTCTGCTATCAAAACTTCTAATTCTTTTTGCAGTTTCTATACCATTAATATCATTCATTAATATATCTAAAAATAATATATCATAAATACATATATCTCTTTTTAAATATTCTAATAATTCTTTTCCTGAACTATAGCAATCTATTTCTACATCCAGACTTTCCTTTTTACATAATAACTTCAACTTATTTTTTATGGTTTCTTGGAAAATATATTGATCGTCACATACTGCAATCCTCACCATATAACCAATCTCCTTTTAATATATTCAACCTTATTACTAAGTAAAAATAAAAAATTCTCATTTTTTTCATATAATTGCTATAAGTTCCTTAATATTATATATCTTATGTAAACAGTATGTCCATTGTATTTTATAATATCTTAAACTATATTAAATTTTCATTAATTACTTTTTATATAATTGATCAATTCATCTATAATAAATCTTTATTTACCAAATACAACTAGGCTGCTAAACTATTCTTTAGCAGCCTATCTTATCCTATAGGAAATTATTTTATTAATACTTTAATACTTTTTTCTCGAATTCTTTTAATTCAATTGGCTTACAATACAGATACCCTTGTACAGTTTTGCATCCTATGCTTTTTAGAAATTCAGCTTGCTCACTATACTCTACACCTTCTGTAATCACTTCTAGTCCTAATTCATTTGCCATATTAATGACATTATTTAAAACTATCTTCCCTTTTGTTGAGAGGTTCTTTTTATCTAAGAATAATTTATCTAATTTTACTATATCTATTGGAAGACTTTTTAATATATTTAAGGCCGAATAACCAGCACCAAAGTCATCTAATGCAATCTTTATACCTAATTCTTTTATTTCTTTAAGAACTTTTATTATTTGTTCAGATTTCTCTATCATTGTTCTTTCTGTTATTTCTATTTCTATTGAATTTTTATCTATACTATAGAAATCTATTATCTCTTTTATATACTCTATAAAATTATATTCTTCTTTCAGTGTTTCGCTAGAAATATTTATTGATATAGGAAAAATATTATTGTAATTATTCTTCCACCTTTGAAGTATTTTACACACCTCTTCAAACATATACTTATCTAATTTTACTATAAAATTATTTTCCTCCAATATAGGAATAAATTTATCTGGAGCAACCTTACCAATCTCCTTATTATTCCATCTAACTAATGCTTCTGCCCCCACTAGTAAATTATTTTCTAAATTATATTTTCCTTGAAGATATACTTCAAACTCTCTATTTTCTATAGCTTTATTTATATATTTCTCTATTTTTAATTCTTTTTTAAAATTGGAATTACACTTACATCTATATAGATATTTTATAATAATTTTGGAATATATATATACCCCTATTATTAATAGAAATATATAAAAAAACCTTTCTGTTAGCCATAATAAGTTAATCATTTAATTGTCTCTCCATCTTTAGTTTACTATCCCTAATATTATATTCAGTTAACTTTAATATGGCTACTATATTTATTTTTCCTTCCTTATTGTTAATTTAAATATAGCTTTTTATATTTTTATCTTGTTTCTTATTGATAACATTATTTTTTATTGCACCATAAGCTAGTACTAATATAGCTATTAATATGATAGATAAGTATGTTAATCCAAATACATGTATTCCAAATCTTTCATATAGTCTTCCTGTAGATAAATTTAATAAGCTAGGCAATATTGTAGATGAAAATGAACTTAATAATATAAATGCTATAAAATGCTGGTCTACTGGTACCATTTGTCCAATTAATTTATTTTGAACTTGTAAGACTATTGCTGTAACGATTCCATGTAGTGTTGTTACAATTAAAATCAATATATATGAAGTTGTATATGCCATCGCTCCCCATCTAATAACTAAAAATCCTAGTGCTATTGCCAGTGCTACATCATTTTTCTTTAATACTTTAATTTTATCAAAGGTTAATAATAATAAAACTTCAAATATAACCATTACAAATGGTATTAAAGCTATTACTGATTTTGATATATTTAAATCAATCATCATCATTTGAAGTCCATATCCTGAAGCTGCATTTTGTGTTCCTGTAATTATTGATATTATTATTAAAGCTTTTATATAATCTGTATTTTTTATTAATTCTTTTAATGAGCTAACGAGATTTTTTTCTCTCACCTTAATTATTTTATGATTTTCTAAAGCTTCATCTGGTATTTCTTGAATATTATTTAACATAATAACACTTAAAGTCACCAAAAGTATTCCAGCAAATATAGCTAAATACACATCTCCTATTCCTATTGCTATTGGAGCTACTATTCCAGCTAGTCCATATCCTATAGTAGATCTTACTCTTATATTTCCATATGATCCTTTATTAATCTTTGATATATTCAATAAATATTTATCATTTAAAGTCCCGTTCGGTTGAAGTAAAATTGATCTTAACAAATTTATTATAAAGAATAGAATAAAATTGTTTATTATTATAAGTAATCCTATAGTTACTATATTAGATATATGCACAATTCTACTAAAGCCTATTACCTTTTTATACTTATCTAATATGCTGCCCCAAATAAAAAATATAGGTAATATTATTAATGGAGTAGTTCCTACAATTAAACTTATTTCTCTTACGCTAAACCCCTTGATAGAACTTAAAAACAATACAAAAACACTTCCAATTATATTTACTCCTAAAGAAGAAACTAATAGATAATTCGAAAACTTCTTAGTAGATATATTTACTATTTTAACTCCCCCCTTAGCATTACTTAACACTTTACTCATTTACAACAAATATCATTATAGGTTTATTATTTATTAATCACAATGTAATATAATTTAATTTTATATACTATATTTCTATATCAACCCTGGGGTCCAAAAAAATGAAGCTGTCTCATAGACAGCTCAATTAATAGCTAATTTTTTAAAAGTATTATTGTAAATTCATATGGTTCTAAAATAATATTTTTATCTTTTTTAGTTTTACCATATAGTATTTCGCCAATAGTTTCTTCTCTGTATTTTATATTACTAAAATTTATTATCACCTTAATCTTTTGTTCTTCATATTTTCTTTCAAAAGCTAAAATACCATCATATAAAGAAATATTTTCATATCTTCCATATAATAAACATTCATTATTATATCTTAATTTAATTAAGTCTTTATATAGATTAAGTAAACTATCACTAGTATTTTCACAATATTCAACAGTTTCTATATCTCTTTTATCATCAATATTAATCCAAGGCTTCATTTCTGAAAATCCGTAATATTTACTGTTATTCCATTGCATAGGGCTTCTAGATTTATCTCTAGAACTATTATTCGCACTTTCTAATGCTTCTTTATGGCTTTTACCTTTATTTATTTCTATATTATATTTTGTTACTCCTTGGACATCATTCATTTTGTTTATATCGTTACAAAATAAATTTTTCATTCCAATTTCTTCTCCAAAATAAATAAATGGAACTCCATAGGCAGTTAATAGAAATACTGCTATAGCTCTTTCTATTCCAACGCTCTCCCCCTTTGGATTAAATTTTGATATACTTCTTTCCATATCATGGCTATTAAAAAATATAGTAGGAATTTGATTTTCTGAATACTTATTGTTCATTTCTTTTATTTCTTTATATAATTTTTCTGCTGAAAAATCTTTCATACTTCCTAAATTAAAATTAAATACTACATCTAAAAGATCTTTTCCTGAATAATTTATTAACTCGTCTATTTCCTCTGAACCAACTTCACCAACAAGGAATGCATCTTTTTTAATACTTTTTATGTCCTTTGAAAGTTTTTTTATAATATCTAAAACTCCATTTTGATCTTTATCAAATTTATGAATTTGCTCTCCATTTTCATCATAAGGATTATTATTTTCTAAATTTTCATTTACTGTTAAGAAATTAATAACATCAAATCTAAATCCATCTACTCCAATATTTAGCCAGAACTTTAAAATCTCTAGCATTTCATGATAAACTTTTGGATTTGCCCAATTTAAATCTACTTGTTCCTTTGCAAAAGCATGATAATAGTATTCTTTGGTTAAATTATCATATTCCCATGCATCTCCTCCAAAAAATGATTCCCAATTGTTAGGCTTATTTTTTCTCCAGATATAGAAGTCTCTTTTATCATTATCCTTAGAACCTTTTGACTTTTTAAACCATGGATGTTCGCTGGAAGTATGGTTAAGTACTATATCAATAATTATTTTTATATTTAAATTATGTGCCTTTTCTAAGAAATTTTTAAAGTCATCTAAAGTCCCATAATCTTTATCTATATTATAATAATCTGATATATCATATCCATTATCAACCTTAGGTGATGGATAAAATGGAGTTAACCAAATTCCCCTAACTCCAAGTTCACTTAAATAGTTTAATTTTGAAGTTATTCCTTTAAAATCTCCTATACCATCATTGTTGCCATCCTTAAAACTAGGCATATATATTTCATAAAAAACACTTTCTTTCCACCATGTTTTTATCATAATAAGCCTCCTATTTAAATGGATTATCTATTTCGATTAATTGAGCTTCTGCATCACTAATTCCTGCATAAAGTACTGCTCTATCTCTATTTAAAACTAATCCGCCACTAAAAACCACATCTTCTAAATCTAATCTCTTTGCTTCTCCTGGCTTGAAATTTTTTCTTATTGCTATTATCTTTTGATCCCTAACCTCTAATGTATTTATATCTAATTTAAAAGTCATTGGATAATAGTGTCTATTCATTTCCTTATCAAAACAAGCAATATGCCCAAGTATTCCTAATGTTGAATCATTTAAAGCTCTTGCCTCATTAGCTCCTCCCCATTCTTCATCTATAAATAAACTATCTATAAGGGGAGCATTATCTATAATATCTATATTTAAATCTTCTAATTCAGATATTATAGTAAAGCCAATCTTTCCTCTTCCACCCTTTTTCCCTTGAGGTCTTGTAAGTACTCCAATTTTATTATTTTTTAATTGAACTAATCTTAAATCCTTCATTCCATCAGGGCCTGCAAAGAATTTTTTTAAAGAAGAAATATTTTCGCCTTTATAAAAAATAGTTCTCCATTTTAAAGTATTTTCTTTTTCTGGATCTTTGAATACTTCAACGCCACCAATTATTAATTCATTATTTATTTTGGTAAAGAAAGGGTCTTGTAGATTAAACCTTGGATATTCCTCAATTTGGTGCCATACATTCTCTTTTTTTTCAAAAAAGTAAACTGTAGAATCCTCACTATCTCTAGCCTCTACCCTACCAGCAATAACTAATTTTTCTTCATTAATAAAAGGAGCTGATATATTATAAACATCATTTTTTCCTACATTAATAAATTTTATTTTTTCTACATTATATATATTAATTTTATTGTCTAAGTATTTTCTTAATAATGTTGAGCATGTTTCTTTTATTTTCATTTGTCCCATCCTCCAATAAGATAAACTAAATTATCATTATTTCATACTATTTTTATTATATTACCATATGTATATTACTGATGTTTTCAATATTTAATCTATAACTTAATTAGTCATACTTTTTTCCTACTGAATCTCTCTCAACTATTTCTACACTAAGTATAGTCTTTTCATCTGGATAATTCTTATTTTCTAATCTCCAAATCAATCTCTCTACTGCTTTTCTACCCATAAAGTCCTTCTCTACTCTCACTGTTGTTAACTTAGGTTCTATAAGCGAACCTAAAACTATATCATCAAATCCAACTATTGCTATATTAGTTGGGACACTGTATCCAAGTTCTTTTAATGCTGATATCAATGATATTGCAGCATTATCATTAGAACAGACAAATGCTTCAGGCATTAATTTTATATTTTTCACTGTTTCTTTTACTGCCTCTAAATTTTTATTTATTATATGGTCTTCAATTTCATATAATATAGAATTACTATCTATAAATTCATCTAATTCTCTATATGTTTTGAATTCTAAAAATTTTTTCATTGATTCTCTATATCCAAAGTATCTTTCCTTTATGCTTAAAGAATAATTTAGATCACCAAAAAAACCTATATTTTTATATCCTCTTTCTATTAATAACTTTGTAATATTAAAGCTTCCCAGTTTATTATCAGTTAGTATACTATCAGTACTCTCTAACAAAGATGTATGATCTACCAAAACCACAGGTATCTTATAAGATTTTAGTTTTACTAAGTAATCATCATCTATATTTCCTATTACTATTATTCCACATACCTTTTTACTTTCTATACAGCTTGGTATACTCTTTTCTGATTCATTTATTAGGCATGTAATGATATCATATCCTTTACGCCTTGATTCATCTCCAATACCCATCATAATCTTGCCATAGAAATTATTATCTTCAAAATAATATTTCTTAATAATTACACAAATATTTTTATTCGCAAAAGTCTTTATAAATTTAGGTGACTTATCTAAATACCCTAATTCTTCTGCCATATCTAAAACTTGCTTTCTAGTTTCTTCGCTAACCCCTGCCTTGCTATTTAAAGCTAGTGACACGGCATTAATTGATATATTTAATTTTTCAGCTATATCCTTCATTGTTATTTTTCCCATGCTCAATCTCCTAATAATCCCGTTATTTTGTATTTAATCTATTTATTAATTCTTTATAAAGGCCTATTAATCCTTTACCTAGAATTACTTTTCTACATATTTTTCTATAATTTATTATTATAACTTAAGAATATTAACAGTTTTAATAAGTAATATAGCGCTGAATCTTATACAAGTTTTGAATCTTCACACTATATTGTTTACTGATTTACTTTATAATCTTAAAAATATCATCAATCATTATATCAGCTCTACAAATTTTATCATCTGCTGCACCGTAGTATATTTTTACAGTTCTATCTTCGTAAATGCATCCACAAGTAAATACTACATTTCCAAAGAAGCCTTCTTTTTCATAATCTGCTTCAGGTTCTAGTATAGCTTCTGTAGTTTTACCTAATATTTTACTTGGATCATCTTTATCTAATAAAAATGCACCTAAACAATATCTATCATTTTCATCTGCTGCATGATAAATCTTAATCCATCCTTTTTCTGTTAAGAAAGGTACTGCACCTCCACCAACTCTTCCATTTTCCCAAGATTCTTCATTTGATACACCATAAAAATGTTTTTGTTTACCCCAATGTATTAAATCAGGAGACTCTGCAAGCCACATATCTGGTCCTCCAATAGCTGATGGAACTGGTCTATTAAATGTCATGTACTTTCCATTTATCTTTTCAGGAAATATTGTTACATCTTTATTTTCAGGGGCAAAAATAATTCCATGTCTTTCATAGCCTACAAAATCCTTTGTTGATACTAAAGATGTAGCTGCTCCATTTCTAGTAACTGAAGTATAATTTATATAATAAGTATCTCCTATTTTTGTTATTCTTGGATCTTCTATTCCCCATTCTTCTTCTGAAGCTATTGGTTTTATAAATGCTTTATCATCAATTGTAAAGTTTTCTCCATCCTTTGATCTTGCAATTCTAATATGAGATAATGATGTTAAATAAGCTATCTTCTTTGCTCCTTTACTATTTAATGTCCATAAAGAACGTGAGTCTGAATAATCATATTGTGTATCTATCTTTTTGTTAAAAGAAATTATATCTATAACATCTTTTCCATCTTTATTAACTACTACAGGTATTTTTACTTCATCTTCATCTTCTACTTTAACTGATTCAGCTACTCTACAAAGTAATATATATTCATCATTATATTTACAGGCTCCACAGTTAAATACACCATCTACTTTAAAATCCTCTCTACTTGGATTTACATCACCTGGCTTTATTAGTGGGTTTCTTTCACTTCTTTTTACTACTATCTTATTTGTCATATCTAATTCTCCTTTTACTTTAACATAAAGTTTATACCCTCTTTAAAATGTTTAGAGAAGCATAAAAACATTATTACTATTGGTAATGTCAATATTACTGAAGCTGCATACATAGGCCCTGGTAAATTCCCCATTGGTTTAAATTGTGTTGAAATTAATACATTTAATGTTTGCATATTAATCTTTGGAGAAATAAGCATGTCCCACATAAGTTCAGACCACCTTGTCATAAATGTTGATAAAAATACTATAGTTGTAACTGACTTTGTTACTGGAAATGATATATGCCATAATATTTTTAATTCTGAAGCCCCATCTATTCTAGCCGCCTCAAATACAGTATCTGGTAATGACTTGAAATAATTTATATACATGAATATACCCCAAGTTGATACTGATAGCGGTAGTATCATTCCTAAATAGGTATTGGTTAATGGTTTTGATATTATATATCTAGGAACAAGTAATATAATCACTGGAAAAAACATTTGAAATAATAATGAATTCATTATTATTTTTCCACCTTTAAAATTTTTCATTTTAGATACAGAATATCCCACTAGTAATCCGACTAATACTGAAATTATTGCTGTAGGCGCGGAAACTATGAATGAATTAGTTAATGATTTTATCCACATACCTGCATTAGCTCCACCACTTCCACCAAAAAGATATTCATAGCTTTTTAAAGTAAATCCATCTGGTACCATTACCTTATCTGTTTGATCCCAAGGTGCTAGTGATTGAACTATCATGTAAAAGTATGGAAATAATGAAATTCCTAATATTAAAACAGTTGCCGCTACTACTAAAATAGTCTTTATATTTAACTTCTTTTTCATATTATTATCCTCCAACTTAATATTTACATACCATATTTGTTATTAAACTTTTCCATTATAAATGTAATTATCTTAATTGATACAAAGATATGTACTGCATTAGCTATTGCAATAGCTGCACCATATCCTGATTGGAAATTTGTAAATGAAGTATTATAAATTTCAAGTTGCCATGTAGTTGTTGCTAAATTTGGTCCTCCACCTGTTAATAAATAAGGTTCTGTAAAAATACCAAAGGCAAGTCCAGCTGCTAATACAACTACTGTTGTTAAAGTTGGTATAATCATAGGTAATGTTACACTTATAAATTTTTTTAACCCAGTTGCTCCATCTATTTTACATGCATCGTGTACATCATCTGAAATAGACTCTAATGCTGATAATATAAATAGTGCATAGTAACCTGACATTTTCCAAACTACTATTCCAAAAATTATTATGAAAGACCATTTAGGATCTCTAAACCAATCTATATTAATACCTTTCTCTCTCAAATAAACATTTAGTACTGAATTATAACTGAAGAAGTATCTTACTACTACTGATATGGCGACACCTGAAGTTAAGTAAGGTATAAAAAACAATACTGCTGTGATTCCTTTAATTTTGTCTGGTAACTTATGAACTAATAATGCTATAACAATTGCTACTGCTACTGTAAAAATAACTATAGGTACTAGATATTTAAATGAGTTTATAAATGCTGCCTTAATTCTTGGATCGGAGAATAGTACTTTAAAATTATCTAATCCTACGAAATTTTTACTTTTAGACATTAAGTTCCAATCTGTTAAAGATAACCAAAATGCCCACAATAATGGTATTAAGAAGAAAATAACTGAATAAGCCAAATATGGTATATTAAATAGCCATCCTAAAAATCCACTTCTATTTTTAAAACTTTCTATTTTATTCTTCATTTAGTGCCACTCCTTTATAAACAAAGCAAAGATAAAATTATTCATCTTTGCTTTATTTTAATAAACTATTCTAATCCACCAGCCTGCTTCATTGATTCAAAAGCTTTATCTACATATTGTGTTGCATCAGCTGCTTTTAAGCTATCTGATGATAATGTTGTTTCTAAATATGCAGCTAAGCTAGTACCTAATGCTTCTTGAATTTGTGCCATTTTATCATGTGGCATACTTGGAATAGAGTATTCTACTTGTGCAGCTAAAGCTTTTAATTCTACATTTTCTTCTAGATATTTAGAGAATGCCTCATTAGTAACTAAGTCTCCTCTAACTGGTAACATTGTTGTAGCTTGTACCCAATCTAAATCTGTTTGTGCTGAATTTTCTCCATTATATAACCACTTAATAAATTCTACTGCACCTTGATGAATTTCATCTGTTATATTATCATCTTTATATAAAACTAATCCTTTTGCATCTGCAAAGTTATAAGGTGTATCCCCTTGATTCTTAACTATCATTGGGCCATATTCATAATCCTCTCCATATACTTTTCCGCCTTCTCTTAAAGCTTGAATTTCCCATGGAGCTGCTATTGTAAATAATACTTGTGGTTTTTCTTCAGCCCAGATATTTGGGACTTCTGAAGTTAATAAAGTATCACCTAATGTTCCAAAAAACTCAAATGCTTCTTTAGTTAAATCCTTTTCTAAAACTAGTTTATTTCCTTCAACCCAAGACTTACCACCACTATATGCTAAATAAATATTTTGGAAGTCTGACCATCTGTCCCACCATTGATCTGGTCTTATTAAGGAATTTCTATAAAATACATGTGTAACTCCTATAGCTGACATCTTATCTTTACTTGCTCTAAACTTAGTTATTACATTTTCTAATTCTGCTTTTGTTTCAGGAACTTTATCAAATCCTAATTCCTTCAATGCTTTAGTATTCCATTGTAATACCATTGGATTAACATACATTGGTATTACATATTGTTTACCTTCAATTTCCCAACCTGGCATTACTGAGTCTAATGCTCTATTTTTAACTATATCCTTGAACCATTCTTCACTTTCTAATGAGTAAACTGCATCTGATTGAGATAATGTTGTAGCAAATCCTCTATTTATGTTTTCTGAAATTGCTGGAGCAGTATCTGTTGCTAAAGCATTTTGTATTCCTGCCTCTGATGATGGTGTTTCAGGCATTTGTTGAACTTCAAGTTTAATAACTTTTCCTTCTACTTTTGTATTAGTAGAATTGAAAGCCTCTGCTTTCTTTGTCCAAAAATCATACTGTACTTTTTGTGGTGCTGTCCAGAAATTAACTGTTATAGTATCACCTGATGAAGTTCCCCCTTCATTTTTACCACCTGAACATCCTACTAATGAAGTTATCATTATTGTAGATAATGTTAGAGCTGATATCATCTTTGTAATTTTACTCATAAAAAAATCCCCCTTGATTTAATAAATATATTTTTTTACTTAACTTTAATTTGAAATTATAAGATATCTTTTAATTTATAAATTCTTCTTTAAATTTATTTTGTAAACCTTTCAATTATTATTTTAAATTTAATTTACTTTAATTACAACGATATATTACTTTAATTTTATTTTTTGTAAATTTATTTTCAATTTAATTTTAAAGTAAAAAATGTGAATATAAATTGCTATTTGCTTAGAATAATCCAAGTTATAACAATCTTATATTCACACTTATATTTATTAAACTTATTCTATTTACTTATAACATCATAAATCTTATCTATTGTAAATACTGTTATAATTTTAATTTTATAGATTACTATTAAAATTAAAGATTTAATTATAGTAATTTATTTAATATATACTCTACTTCTATATTTGTAATTACTAACAAGCCCTCTTCGTCTATATCAAACAAATCATTATGATGTGCTACTGAAGTATTTGCATTTTTCAAATTTTTAGTACCTACATGAATATATGACCCTGGTACTTCTATTAAGAATTCTGCAAAATCGTCAGCTCCTAACCTCTTTGGCGAATTAGTTATTACATTTTCTTTTCCAACTATATCACTAGCAATAACCGCCACTTCTTCACTGACTTTTTCATCATTTATAAGAGGTGAAGCATAGTCTCTAAATTCTACTATAACTTCTGCTCCATATATTTCTCCAATAGACTTTGCTATTTTCTCTACTGATTTATTAGTTTTTTCTCTTGATTCAAAAGTAAAACTTCTTGTTGTTCCTTCTAAAACAATTTCTTCTGCTACTGTATTGTAAGTAGTTCCCCCTCTAATCAAACCAACTCCTACTACTACTGTATCAACTGGATCAGTTTGTCTACTTACTATTGACTGTAGATTTACTACTATTTGGCTTGCAATATATAAGGCATCAGTTGATAAATGTGGTGCAGATACGTGACCGCCTTTTCCTTTAACAGTTATTTTAAAATAATCACATGAAGCAGAAATTGGACCACTTGTTACTGATACTTTGCCTACCTCTAAATGGGATGCCACATGTGCTCCAAGTATTTCTTCTACACCATCTAAGTATCCTTCCTTTATAAATACCTTAGCTCCTTGTCCAACTTCTTCAGCTTGTTGAAAAATTAATCTTACTTCTCCATTTAACTCTTTTTCTTTTTCTTTTAAAATTTTTGCTGTTCCAAGAAGACTAGCTGTATGCCCATCATGACCACAAGCATGATTATATCCATTGCTTTGTGATTTATATTCTACATCTTTTGAATCTGGAACTTTAAGAGCATCTATATCTGCCCTTATTGCTAAAATTCTATTTGATTCATTTTTACCTTTTATTATTCCTAAAACACCAGTTGCCCCAACTCTCTTATGTGGAATATTCAACTTATCTAATTCTTCTTCTATTTTTTTTGCTGTATTATATTCTTTTAAGCTTTCTTCTGGATGTTTATGAAAATACCTTCTTAAAGAGGTAATATAATCTTTTTCCTTTATTACATAATCTTTTATATTCATTAAAAAGCCCCCTTATATTTAGTACTATCTATTAAAGCCCTATAAGATAGATACTTATTTAATAATATTCTTTATTATTTCCAAGTTGGTATATAAGCCCCTTTATATACTTCTTCTATAACCTTTGCTACATCTTCTGATCTATAGGCATCTACAACCTTCTTATACAGTTCATTGTCTTTATCCTCAGTTCTTGAAACTATTATATTTATATAAGGATTATCAGTACCTTCTTTAACTTGTTCTAAATAAATAGAATCATTTTTAGGATTAAATCCTGCATCAACTGCATGTCCACCGTTTATTAATGCTGCAGCTACATCGGCTAATAATCTTGGAGTTTGTGCAGCTTCAACTTCTACAAATTTAATATTTTTAGGATTTTGCGTTATATCACTTAAAGTTGGAGTATATCCTGCTGTTTCATTTACTTTAATAACTCCTGCTGATTCTAAAACCTTTAATGCTCTTCCCCCATTAGTTGCATCACTTGGTATTGCAATGGAATCACCATCTTTTAATTCATCTAAAGATTTTATTTTATTAGAATATACCCCAAGTGGAGCTATTATCGTTTCTCCAATAACTGATAAATCTAAATTTCTATCTTTAATATCTTGATTTAAATATGCATAATGTTGGAAGGAATTTAAATCTATTTCTTTATCTGCTAAAGCTTGATTTGGCTGACTATAATCAGAAAAGGTAACAAGCTCTAAAGTTATTCCTTCTTCTTGAAGATTCTTTATTACAGGCTCCCATTGATCTGTATTTTCACCAACTACTCCTACCTTAACTACTTTATTCTTTCCATCTGTATTCTCTGTCTTTGCCCCTTGGCATCCTGCCAATGATAAAAGTAATGTTCCTGATATTATAATATTTAATAATTTTCTTGTTTTCATATTTTAACGCCCCTTTTAATTTATTTCTTATTGCTTAATTTTAATGTGTTGTTTTTTTTATTATTATATTTCCTGCCCCTTGAATTATATTTACTAAAATAAGTAGGATTATAACAGTTACAAAAGTTATATCTACTTGATATCTTTGATATCCATATCTAATTGCTAAATCTCCAAGACCACCTCCTCCCACTGAACCTGCCATAGCTGTTAATCCAACTAAGCTTACAAAAGTTATTGTTGTAGCCCTTACGATGTTTGGTACACCTTCTTTTAAATATACTCTAAAAATTATTTCAAATGGTGATGATCCCATTGCTTCAGCAGCTTCTATTATCCCCTTATCAGTTTCAGATAAAGCACTTTCTATTTGCCTTGCAAAAAATGGTATTGTTCCTAAAACTAATGGTACAAAGGAACCTTTTGTTCCTATAGCTGTTCCTACTATGGCCCTAGTTAATGGTATAACAGCTGCTAATAATATAATAAATGGTATTGATCTAGTTATATTTATTACTTTTTCTAAAACAAAATATACTGGTTTATTTTCTAATATATTTCCTTCTCTCGTTACTACTAATATGACTCCTAAAATAATTCCTATAACAAATGATATAAGGCCTGCTACTAAAATCATAATTAGTGTTTCTCCTGTAGCCTTGAATATATCTGGTATCTTTGTTATTACATTAGGCAGTAATTTTTGCACTAAGCCTTCCATCTTTAATCACCTCAACTTCTACATTATTTTCTTGTAAATAACTTATAACATTATTAATCTTGGCTTCTTCACCTCTTATTATTACAACAAGTCCCCCCAGCGGAGATTCTTGAATTATTTCTATATTCCCAAATATTATATTGGTATCTACATTAAATTCTCTGGATACTATTGAAATTATTGGCTCTGTTGTACTGTTTTCTATATATTTTAATTTTAAAATTTTTTCATTTTCTTTAATATCTACAACTGAAGATTTATTTTCTATCAAATCATATATATTGCTTAGTGAAGATGTACTATCTATAAAGTTTTTTGTAACTTTTTCTTTAGGCTCTGAGAATATTTTAAATATACTTCCTTCCTCAACTACCTTACCATTTTCCATAACTGCTGCCCTTGTACATATTTCTTTAACAACTTGCATTTCATGAGTTATTATTACTATTGTTATTCCAAACTTTTTATTTACTTCTTTTAAAAGTTTTAATATAGACTTTGTGGTTTGTGGATCTAAGGCACTAGTTGCTTCATCACAAAGCAAAACCTTTGGATCATTTGCTAAAGCTCTTGCAATTCCAACCCTTTGTTTTTGTCCTCCACTTAATTGAGATGGATAAGAATCTGCCTTGTCATCAAGTTCAACAAGTTTTAATAAATCTTTAACTTTATTTTTTATCTCTTCTTTTGAGTAACTACTCCCTTTAAGTGGATAAGCTATATTTTCAAATACTGTTCTAGATTTCATCAAATTAAAATGCTGAAATATCATTCCTATCTTTTTTCTTTCTTCTCTAAGTTCCTTATTTGATAAAGTACTTAAATCTTTCCCATCTATAACTACTTGTCCATTAGTTGGTTTTTCTAAAAAGTTTATACATCTAACTAATGTTGATTTTCCTGCTCCACTAAATCCTATAATTCCATAAATTTCACCTTTATTAATATTTAGTGTTACATCCTTAACTGCTTCTATTTTATTAGCTTTTGATTCATAGGTTTTGTGTAAATTTTTTAATATAATCATATTTTCCCTCCTTTTGCCCCAAAAAAGTGGACACATATAATTTTGTTTGTTTTGTTTCTTAGCTTCAAGTAATCACATTACTCAAATTTTAAACTATTCATAATTTCCTAAGGAATAAAAAAAACTGCTTTCCTAAAAATAAGAAAGCAGTGTATTATACACATATATATTTTTCTCATTCTTATCTTTCAGATGCAATTACATCTGCAGGATTTAGCACCTTAAACTATAAAAGCTTATAATTATAACTAATATAATTATAATATAATTCAGGTTGCCAGACTTCATAGGGCCAGTCCCTCCGTCTTTCTTGATAAAAACTTATTTAATTTTTGTTCTTGTTTCGTATTATATCCCTATATATTTTTCATGTCAATAGTTTTATTTCTTTTTTTAGATAATTAATCTAGTAAATAATTTTATTTTGAATTCAATATTGCTTCAATCATTTCGATTTCCCTGCCACTAAAAACTAAATTATTTATTATATTTTTATTGTCTATTATTTGCTCTGGCTTACTAGCTCCAATAAGAACTGTTGTAACCAAATCATCTCTTAATACCCAAGCTAAAGCCATTTGTGCTAAACTTTGATTTCTACTTTCTGCTATTTTGTTTAATTCCATTAGCTTATTAATTTTTTCAGTAGTTATATCTTTTTCATTTAAAAATCTACTACTTATTTTTTTAGCCCTTGAATCTTCTGGAATTCCCTTAAGATATTTATTAGTCAATACTCCTTGAGCTAAAGGTGAAAATGCTATTGATCCTATTCCTTCTTCTCTATGAACTTCATGCAAGCCTTCAACTTCACTCCAACGATTAAACATACTGTAGCTAAATTGATGAATAAGGCATGGAGTCTTGTTTTCCTTTAATATTTTAGAAGCTTCTTTTAATTCTTTAGGATGATAATTTGATAATCCTACATATAGTGCTTTTCCTTGTTTAACTATATCAGTTAAAGCTGACATTGTTTCTTCTAAAGGTGTATTTGGATCTGGTCTATGATGGTAAAATATATCAACATAATCTAAACTCATTCTTTTTAAACTTTGGTCTAAGCTTGAAATCAAGTATTTTCTTGAACCACCATTACCATAAGGACCAGGCCACATATCATAACCTGCTTTAGTAGATATTATCATTTCATCTCTATAACTACTAAGATTATTTTTTAATATTCTACCAAAATTTTCTTCAGCAGATCCATATATAGGTCCATAGTTGTTTGCTAAATCAAAATGTGTTATTCCATTATTAAAAGCTTCAAATATGATTGCCTTTTGATTTTCCATAGGGTCTACCGATCCAAAATTATGCCATAATCCTAAAGCCACTCTTGGCAGCAATAATCCGCTACTCCCACATCTAATATATTTCATCTTTTTATATCTGTCTTCGTTTACACTGTGCATATTTTCACTCCTCATTTCAATATTATAAAATTTTATTTTTTATTATTAGATTTAGCTTTTACATTGTTTTTCCATTCATAGTTACGCCCTTATTTAATATAATTATATCTCTTCGATTTCTTTTTTTATATATTTTTTATATTAGTTTTTCAAATACTAAGTTATTATCAGAAAAGTTTCTCTTTGTACACAATAAAAAATAAGCCCCAACTAATAATTAAATTAGCAAAGGGCTTCTTTAAAATCATATTTTATTTACCTCTTTAGTCTTTAAGCTGTTTATAATATATAACTAATCCACTTCCGAGAATTCATCTTTACCTACTCCACAAAGAGGACAAAGCCAATCTTCTGGCACATCTGCAAATGCAGTTCCTGCTTCTACCCCATTATCTGGATCCCCTACTTCTGGATCATATATATACCCACATACATCACATATAAAACTTTTCATAATAATTCCTCCATATTTAATATATTAAATTTATAATATTGAACTTATATAATCTGCTGCTCTTTCTACATCTTTTTCTGATTCTTCATTAAGGGAGAATCTAACTCTTACAGGGAATTTAGTATCAATCATACCTGTTGATTTTATTATTGAAGATGTGTTTAAAACATTAGCATTAGTTTCATTTAAATAATCTTGAATTATTTCTATTGGTTCCCCACTCCATCCAAAGGATCCAAATGCACAAGCTACCTTGCCTTCTAAGTTTATATCCTTTAATTTCTTTAATACATTTTCAATTGAACCTATTAAATCACCATATTTTGTTGATGTACCAAATAATATTGCATCTGAACTTTTAATAGCTTCTAATATTTCTTCTTCATCAGTCTTATCTGGATTTAATACTAATACTTCAATATCTTCTGCTTCAAATTCTTTTTTAAATTTGTCTGCAATTCCCTTTGTTGAATTTCTCATTGTTGTATAAACTATTGTGGCTTTTTTACCTTTTTTAGTTTCTTTACTCTTTTCATCATATATAGAAATATATTTTTCAATATTTTCATCTAGTATATATCCATGAGAAGGCGCTATTATATCTATATCAAGCTCTTTAACTGCTGAAATCATTGGTCTTACATACTTTTTATGTGGTGACATTATTAAATCGTAATATACAGTAAAAGCTTCTGTTATATCTGTATTTGCCTTGCTTGAAAGATATTCCTTAGCTTTTAAATGTGTACTAAATATATCACAAGGGAATAATACCTTATCTTCCTTACAGTAAGTTATCATAGTTTCTTCTGTGTGAAGATATGGAGTCATTTTAAATAATAAGGTTTTTCCTCCAATATCAAGGGTATCTCCATCACCTACAACTAAAAATCTTTTTTCTTCAATTTTATATAATTCTTTTAAGTGATAAACAGCTTTTTCACTACAAACTACAGTTGCATTAACAGCTTGTCTTGCAAGTCCTCCCAAAGCACCTGAATGGTCTGGTTCTGTATGATTTATAACTATATATTCTATATCCTTTAAATCAATAATTGATTTTAAATTTTCTACATATTCTCTTGTGTATATTAAATCTACTGTATCTATTACTGTTGGTTTTTCTGTTTTTAATAAATAACTGTTATAAGTTGTACCATCTAATACTAATCTATGAAATGGAACATCTCTATCATCTATAATTCCAACTCCATAAATATCATTTTTAATTTTGAATTCTTTTCCCATTTCTATTCCTCCTAAATTTATAGTGTTTTATAAATTATATATGTCTGTTTTTCATATCAATCTTTACACTATTTCTATCTTTACTAGCTTTTAAGTAAATTCTATATTTTTATTATAAGAATTCACCTTGGAACTTTATGTGATTAGAATCAAAATTTATATTATTATATATTAACATTATTTTCATGTTATTCTATTAAAAATCCTGCTCCTTTAAGCCCAGCATCATCTCCAATTTTTGCTACTCTTATATCTACCTTGTCTTTATTTATTACCTTTTCTTTAACCTTTTCTTTAACCTTTTCTATTATTATTTCAATAAGTGATTGGTTATATAAAATTACAGAGCCTCCTAAAACTATAACTTCAGGGTCAACAACTGATATTATATTTGAAATTCCCTTTGATAAATTTTCACATAATTCATCAACTAAAACTTTTATTTCTTCATTATTATTTTTATATAATTCAAAAACTTCTGGTGTTTCTATACTTCTTCCAAGAACTTCACTTGCTTTTCTTGCAATATTTGGTCCACTACATTGTCCTTCAAGCCCACCTTGAACTAAACCTGAATGACTATATTTATCTTCATTTATTATCAAATTGCATATTTCTCCTGCAAAGCTATTTGCACCATTTACTATCTTATTATTTATTATTAAAGCTCCACCAACACCTGTTGATGCAGTGATATAAAATACACTTTCAGCTCCTTTTGCACATCCTATCATTGCTTCTGCAAGTCCAGCAACATTTGCATCGTTGTTTACCTTGGTTTTCAACTCAGTTTTACTTTCTATATACTTTTTTACATTGAAATTATCCCATCCAATTAAATTAGGAGCCTTAAGTATTGTTCCTGTTTTAATATTAAGTGGCCCAGGACTTCCAACCCCTATTCCCTTTATACCTTTACTCTTCCAATTAATATTTATGTAATTTATTATTTTATCTAAATTATACTCTGGACCCTTACTTACTTCATTTTTTATTTTGATCTTATCTAATATATTTCTTTCTTCATCTAATAATGCTGCTCTAATATTGGTTCCACCTATATCAATTCCAACTATATACTTCATTTTCAACCCTCTTTATTTTCCAATTTTTTGGACCTCAGGGGTCCAAAAAATTGGACCCCTGAGGTAAATAAAATTTATTTTAATTTAACTTTAAATGTCTTTATTTCAAAAGGATTTATTGTAAAGTTAATGCTATTTGCATCTACATTTGCAGCTTCTAGATCTTTTTCTAGTAAATTACACTCTGTAGCATTTACTATATCATTTAAGAATGTTAATTTTGCATTTGTCTTTTTGTTATGGAATTCATACATTCTAACTATTAAGGCATCAGTATCTTCTGCTTTCTTTATAACTTCTATAATTATATTTTCTTTATTTACTTTAGCTAAGCTTAATTCACTTGGTAACTTACCTAAGTGTTCTTCTTCAACTTTAGCAAATAAAGGAACATTTAACTCATAAGCTTGGTTTACAGTCTTTGCTTCTTTCCAAGTTCCAGTATGTGTGTATATTGAATATGTGAAGAAGTGCTCTTCTTTATCTGCATCTGGATTTGGATCACATGATGATTTTAATAATGTTAATCTCATGTTTCCATCCTTTATATCGTGACCATATTTAGAATCATTTAATAATGAAACTCCAAAATCTCCTTCTGATAAATCTGCCCATTTATGTCCACAAACCTCAAAAGCTGCTACATCCCAAGATGTATTGTTATGAGTTGGTCTAGTTACATTTCCATATTGAATTTCATAAGTTGCTTCTTTAGCATTTATTTCTATTGGGAATGCTGCCTTTACTAACACATCTTTTTCCTTCCAATCAGCATAAGTATTAAAATCTATTCTTGGAATATCATTATAAATGTATATCTTTTGAATTATTGTTGATTCAAGGAACTTTCTTTCTATTCTTAAGGTACTTCTTATTGGTCCTTTTTCTATAACTTCTATGCTTTGAACATCATCTATTTTCCACATTTTTTCTTTATAGAAAATATCTATATCCCAGTTATCAAAACACATAGGCTTATCTTCAAATGCTTGAAGTTCATTAGCTATTTCTCCATCTTTTAATATTTCTCTATTAGCTTCTTTATTTATAAAGGATGTTATTTGTCCTTTGTTATCAAATTTTATTTTGAAGAATTTATTTTCTGCATAAGAATCAGTTAATTCTATAACCTCATTTGTTGTTTTAGTAGCTTCAACTATTTCAAATGATTTATATCCATTAGCTGGGATTCCTTTAGCAAAGAATATAGCCTTATTGTCCTCTATTCTTTGACATATTATTTCTTCTCTATTTGAATTTAACACTGCTGGATTTTTTATATCACTTGGTACTTCAAACATTGCAATATCATCTCTATCAAAGCCTAATGTGTTAGTTACTATAACACTTCTTTTAGCTAAGTTAATATTATTTGCTACATTATTTATTCCATCATCTATTAATGTATTAACATTATTTAATAACTCTTTATACTCAATCTTTGTGACATCATAAACTTCTTTAATTGATGAGCCTGGAATAATATCATGGAATTGATTTAATAAAATTGTTTCCCATGAATTATTTATATTTTCTTGAGGATATTTCTCTCCAAGTAACATAGATAATGAATTTACTTTTTCTGCTGCAGTATATAAGTTTTCGCACTTTCTATTATCTCTCTTATTTCTTGCCATTGAAGTATATGTTCCTCTATGATATTCAAGATATAATTCTCCAACCCACTTTGGCAGTTTTTTATTTTCTCCAACCTTTTCTTCTAATCTCTTGAAATAATCTAAAGATGTACCCATTTTAACTCTTGGAGCTCCTGGTATTCCCTTAGCTAGCCTTCTTCCATTTTCAAGCATTTCTATGGTAGCTCCACCACCACCATCTCCCCATCCAAAGGAAACTAGCACATCATTATTTATATTCTTATTTTGGTATCTTCTCCATGAGCCCATTATAGCATCAGGTTGAATATGTCCATTATATGTTGTGAAATGTGATTCTCTATCTTGTCCTGGACCTGTAGTTGTTATAAAATGCGTTAATACTTCACTACCATCTATACCTCTCCACATAAATGTATCATTTGGTATTTTGTTAAATTGATTCCAAGCTATTTTTGTTGTCATAAAATAATCTATGTCTGATTTTTTAAGTATTTGAGGCAGTGCTGCTGAATATCCAAATACATCCGGCAGCCATAATATCTTATTATCTACATTAAATTCTTCCTTAAAGAATCTCTTTCCATGCATTATTTGTCTTACTAGTGATTCTCCAGAGGTAACATTACAATCTGCTTCAAGCCACATAGAACCTTCTGGCTCCCAAACACCTTCTTCAATTTTTTTCTTTACTTTTTCGTATATCTTTGGATGATCTTCCTTTAACATCTTATATAATTGTGGTTGAGATGACATAAAGATGTATTCAGGATATTCTTCCATTAGTTTTAATACTGTTGAAAAACTTCTTGCAACCTTTTCTCTTGTTTGTGCAACTGTCCAAAGCCAAGCAACATCTATATGAGTATGTCCAACACATGTTGCAATAACATCTTCATGTCCACAAAGTTCACCGTAAAATTTATCATTTAAAAATTTATTTGCTTCTTTGACACTTTCATCATATTCTTTTGATTTAGGCCTTCTTAAATCAATTAAATTTATAGAGTCATTTAAAACAGTTATCATATCTATTCTATTTTTATCTTCTTTTTCAAGCTCTTTACATACATCTACTGGTACTTTTAAGTTCCAATATAGTTCCCTAGAATCCATATCTATTTCTACTAGTTTTCCATGCAATGTAGCTTTTTTATCTGCAAGCATTCCTGCATAAGCATGTAAATCTATCTCATATTTTGTTCCTGCAATTGCATTATGAGTTAATATAATTTCTCTATGGTTGATATCTACCCCTTGTATTTGTTCACCATTAACATATAAAATAAATTGCGGATTAGTAGCATCCCATCCTTCCTCGAAAGTATGGAAGTTAAGAGCTATGGTCTTTTCTTTAAATTCCTCTGGGACTTCTACAGAGCATTTAAACCATCCATGCTGATCTTTTCCTCCCCATAAATCTCCAGTTTTAAATTCTCTCCAACCATCCTTTGGTGCTTCTTTAATTAAATCTATATTATGATAATTACCATCTATATACATATAGTTTTCAAGTTTGACTTCATTTCTATATATATTTTTTGCAATTTCATTACAAGTTTTTTCAATTCTTTCTAATAAATAAAACATATTTTTTCTCCTCTAAATCTTATTAAATATTTTTTGTATCTTCTTAATATATTTATATTAAAAATTTTATTCCTTTACTGCTCCAACAGTTAGTCCACTAACAAAATACTTTTGGAAGAATGGATAAGCAAATATTATAGGTAGTGTTGTTATAACTACTATTGCCATTTTTACTGTCTCTTTTGGCATTTTAGCAGCTTCTTGAACTGCTGTAGTTCCAAGTGCTGATGAATTATTGACTAAAAATTCTATAGAGGTTTCTAATTTAATCAATAAATATTGCAGAGGTATTAAGCTATTTTTATCTATATAAAGCATTGCATTAAACCAATCATTCCAAAATCCTAATGTTAAAAATAAAGCTATAGTGGCTATTGCTGGAAGTGATATTGGCAAAACTATTTTTAAAAATAGTAAAAATTCTGAAGCACCATCTATTTTAGCTGATTCTATAATTGCATCTGGTACAGAAGTTTTAAAGAAGGTTCTTAGAACTATTATATTAAATGAACTTACACAAATAGGTAGTATAAGTGCTAGTATATTATTTTTTAATCCTAAGAATCTAGTTACTACTAAATATGATGAAACCATTCCACCCGAGAATAACATTGGGATAAATATTAACTTAGTAAAGAATTTTCTATATGCAAAATTCTTTCTTGATAATGCATAAGCATAGGTTGTCATTATTACTAATCCTAGAAGTGTTCCTGCGACTGTTACTGTAATAGTTATTCCATAAGATCTGATTATATTACTTCCGGATTCAAATATATATTTATAGGCTTCTAAGCTCCATTCTTCTGGCCAAAATCTATATCCATTTGCTTGTAGGGATTGTTCGCTAGTCAATGAAATTATTAAAACAAAGAAAAATGGTAATATGCAAAGTGCTGCTAACATTCCAAAAAATATATTTAAAACTATATTTGTAGGTTTTGATATTGAATTGAATTTATTTACATTGTCTGTTTCTTCATTTTGATCTTTATTTCCTTTGAAAATACCTTTTAGTTTATCTGTCATATTCTCCACCACCTCTATTTTAGAAAAATGCATTTTCATTATCTACTTTTCTAACAATTCCATTAGTTACTAGTATTAAAATAAGTCCTACAAAGGATTGGTATAAAGCTGCTGCTGAGCTCATTCCTATATTACCTAGATTGGTTAATCCTCTATAAACATAAGTATCTATAACATTCGTTACTGAATATAAGGCACCTGAATTCTTCGGAAGTTGATAAAACAATCCAAAGTCAGCTCTAAACATTCCCCCAACTGCAGTTATAAACATTATTATTAAAACAGGCTTTAATGATGGAATAGTTATATACTTTATTTGCTGCCATTTACTTGCTCCATCTATCATTGCAGCCTCATAATAAGACTTGTCTATTCCACAAATAGATGCTAGATAAATAACTGTTCCATATCCAACACCTTTCCATTGACTCATAAATATTAGAATAAAAATCCAATATTTAGATTCTGTGTACCAAGATATTTTGTCTCCTCCTAAGGATGTAATAATTCCATTTATGTAACCTTTTTCTGGGCTTAAAAATGCAAATAGACAATAACTTACAACAACCCAAGACAAGAAATACGGTAAAAACATTGAACTTTGATAAAACTTAGATAGTCTCTTATTTAATAATTCCTTTAATAAAATAGCAAACGTAACAGGAAGGACTATTCCTAAAATTATAAATACAATATTATATAAAACCGTATTTCTTGTAATTAACCAAGCATCACTACTATTGAATAAAAATTTGAAATTATCAAACCCTACCCATTCACTTTTAATTAAGCTTTCTATAAATCCACCACTTATTTTCCAATTTTTGAAGGCAATTATTATACCGAACATTGGTAAATAAGCAAATATTAGAAACCAAATAGTTCCTGGTAACGTTAAAAATAAGAATTCCTTATTCTCTTTTAATTTTTTTAGCACTGACTTATTGTTGTTTTTATTTAATTTTTTAGCTTTAGACATTGCTCCAACCCCTTTCTTTGTAAACGTTTCTTGAACTACTTAAAATATATCACAGATGTATTTTAGCTTTAAAGTTGAAATACTTTAGATTTAGTGAATAAATTAAAGAAAAAAAAGGAGATAAATATTGTACTTCTTGCTCTGTGGTAAATTCCAAGTCGCAGAATACAATATTTATCTCTTTATACACTGAAGGTAATAACTTCTCAGTTCTTCATTTAATAATTTTTCATTTCTCGTAATGTAGATGGTGAAACACCATAATATTTTTTAAATTTCCTATAAAAATAACTAGTATCTATATATCCAACTTCTTTAGCTATATCGTTTATTCTCATATTTGTATTAAGTATTAATTCCTTAGCCTTCATATTTTTAATTTTATTTAAATATTCTGAGAAGGAAGTACCTGTTTCCTTTGAAAATATTTGTCCTAAATATGAGCTATTTATATTATATTGGTGTGCTAGTGTTTTTAAGCTTAACTCTTCATAATATCTATCATTTATTGCATTTACTATTTGTTGAACTACAGGGCTATACTTTATAATATTTACGTACATAGCTTCTATAAGTTCTTCTATTTCTCTAATTATAAATGCTTTAACACTTTCTCTGGTACTTTCATTGCATAACTTTATAATTGTATTACTTAAGCTATCTTTTCCATATTTTTGATCCAACTTAAATTCATTAGATATATTATCAATTAATATTATCACTTTTATTGAAAAGTCATATATATTTTTAGGTGTTAATTCCTTATTATCTAATATACTCGATATATATTTTTCCAAGTCACTGATATTTTTTTCGATAATTAACTTATTAATATGCTCTATTTCTTCCTTAAAACTTTTATTATGCTCCTTTACGTCTTTTAATTTCTCCTTATATACACATTTATTAGTACCTTCTGTTAATATATATTTCTTTAATTTTTTGGCAGTACTATAGCTTTTGCTTAATTCCTTTATATCAAAAACTATATCTCCTATTGAAATAAATATTTCTTCATTAGATTCCTTAATAAGCTTATCCTTAATGTCTTCATAATAATTTATTATTTCTGCTCTAGATATTTCTTTATCCCATGAGTTTATTAATATAGCTTCATCGTCATATTTGTGTAAAACCTCATACTTATCTTCGGTATATCTTTCTAATATTTCACTTACATTTATATAAATTCCATCTTTGTATTTTCTACTAATATTTATATTTGATACAGTATAGGCTTTATCTTTAATATCTATGGATAGTAAGTTTTTCATATCATAAATATACTTTTCATTTAACTTTCCTTCTATATATTCAATTAGCTTTGTGTTCTTATCTAATACTTTGTTTTTTTCTTTCTTTTTATTATCTAAATCTCTAACCATTTTCACTAATGTTTCTTGAAGCTCTTCTTCATTTATTGGCTTTAAGATATAGCTTTCTACTCCATATTTTATAGCTTCTTTTGCATAAGCAAATTCATCATAGCCTGTTAAAATTATAAATTTTGTTTTTGAATTTATCTCTCTAATTTCTTTAATTAATTCTAGTCCTGTTAATCTTGGCATGCTTATGTCTGTTATAATAATATCTACAGATTTTTCCTTGAATTTTTCTAGTGCTTCATATCCATTCAGAGCTGTTTCTACTACCTTTAAGCCAATTTCTTCCCATTCAATAATATTCGTTAATCCTTGTATTATTAACTTCTCATCATCAATTAACATAACATTATACATAAACTACACCTCTTTACATGATATTTTTATAATTAAAGTAACTCCTCTATCTTTATTTTGCTTCAATCTTACACCATAATTTTCTCCATATTCATTTACTATTCTTTCATTAACATTTGATATTCCTATAGAATTTCCTAGTTTCTCTCTTTGAATTAATTTATAATTAATTATTTCTAAAGCCGTTCTAGTAATCCCCTTGCCATTATCTATTATTTTTATTAAAATATCATTTTCTTCTTTATAAACTTCTATTTTTAATAAATTATCACAATCTTCAAGCCTTATACCATGAACAAAATAGTTTTCAATTAAAGGTTGTATGGTAAACTTATTTATCTTATACTTTTCTAAGTCGCTTGGACAACTTATTTCAAAATTAAAATTATCATAATATCTAAATTTAAATATCTCTATATACTTAGTGCAGTAATCCAATTCTTCTTTTAAAGTTATTATATTACTATCCTTTACTTGCTTTCTAAATAAAAATGAAAGTGTATACAGCATCTTACCTACCTCTTTATCTCCATTGCATATAGCCTTCATTCTTATAGATTCTAATGTATTATATAAAAAATGTGGATTTATTTGGTTTTGAAGTGCTGTCATTTCAGCTTTTTTTTGCTCAATTTCTGATAAATATATCTTTTTAATGTACTCATCTAAATCCTTACACATTTTATTAAAATTTTCTGATATATAATTAATTTCATCATTATCTGAAGTAATTGGAATCTGTACTTCTAAATTACCATTTTTAACTTCATCCATAGCAACTAATACCTTATCTGTTCTATCGCTTAAAAGTTTTAATTTAATATATATGATTGATAAAGAAATTATTAATACTAAAGCATCTACAAATACTATGGAATTTATTAGTCCAATAGAAACCTTATTTACTTCACTTTTCCCTATTTTAGCTACAGAAATTATCCCTAAAGGATTAATCGTTTTGTTTATATAATAATTTTTTTCTAGTTTAGCTTCTTTATTACTATTTAATATTTCATCATAATATCTATATTTTTCATAATTATAATCTTTATCAGAGCTATGAATAACATATCCGTTCCTGTCTACTATTATAATTTGATGTTTATTTTCATATTTCTTAAATACATCATTAACATGATTTAAGTTATATTTAATTATTATTATTCCTTGACTTTTAAGGTTAATTGGATTTTTTATATCTCTTACAAACTCTATTGTATTTTTATTTGTAGAAACATTATTAAAACTATTTTCTGACAAAAATTCACTTTGTTCTACATGCTCTGTTTTAATTTGATTTTTTCTGTTAAAAGAGTTCTTTTCCATTCTGTCATAACTTATAAAAGATATTTCTTCTAAACTATCATTTAAGCCGAAGGATAAATTTACAAATCTTTCTATTCCATTATAATAATAGCTATTATTCTCAGAAAACTTATCTAGTTTAGTTCTTAAGTATGAAACCTTATCTAAATTCATGAAAAGCAGTATATCTTCAAGTACACTTATATCGCTATACATATTTTCAATTATTTTATTACTTGAATTATTTATCTTATTTATTTCCTCATTAACATCATAAGAAACCTTTTCATTAATATAAGTACTTCTATCTATATTATTTTTAAAAAATCTATTAATAAAATAAAAATCTAATGTTCCTATTAAAAAAATTGTGACTATCATATAAGTAGCAAATAATCTTTTATATATTGTTGATTTTTTTATTTCCATAATATTTATCCTTTCAAAGAATCTATATATACATTTAATCATATTAAAATCCTTAGTAAAAGCTTTTCATAAGTGCTAATTTATATTTTTAGTGTACTTTTTCTATATATTAATGTAATTTAGACATAAAAAATTGAATTTGTGAATTCATTAAACTATACTACTTATACAAGTAAACATTTACGGAGGGGTTTATATGTTTAATAATTTTTTTAACTTTGAGAAAATCTTTGATGCATTTAATTATGTTTTTTGGTTTTTCTTATTAAATTTATTTTTTATGCTATTTAACATTCCTTTGGTACTTTTTTTCATTTTTATTGGCATAAGTAATTTATTTAACTACTTTCCTTTATTTTTAATTTGTTTACTTCCAACAATGCCTACATTTACTGTATTGCTTTATTGTATGAATAAAATAGTATTTAATAAAGATTTAAACGTTATAAAAGATTTTGTAAATGGAATAAAACTAAACTTCAAACAATCATTTCTAATTTGGTCTATTGAGATAATCGTACTTCTAATACTTTATTTTAATATGAGATTCTTTTCACTAGTGAAATATAACATTTTTTTAATTTGCTTATTTTCTACAGTTCTTATAATTTTATTTGGAGTAACTCCATTCATTTTTATGCTTATTAGTAAATTTAAAATGAAAACCATTGATATATTAAGAACATCATTTATTTTATGTTTCACAAGACCAATATTAGCAATAGTAAACTTATTATTATTTGTCTTTTCTCTTATACTATTTGAAATTACACCTGGAACAATAATCTTATTTATTTCTAGTTTATTATCCTTTGCATTAATATTTATAAATAAGGCCTTAATACAAGAACTTGAAAATATGTCTAAAATGCAAGCTTTTGAAAACATATCTAATCAACAAAATATACTTTGACTAATAAAAATATAAATCAGTGTACAAACTCTAAAAATATATAACTTTTTATAGAAATATCCTTCTAACTACTTTATTATTGTTTGAAAACATATACAATGTATGTGTTAAATGAATTACTTATGTTTTAGGAGGAAACTTAATGGAAAATAATAATATCGAAAAACTAACTATTTTTAATGATGTAATAAAGAATATTGGTCTAAAGTTATCAAATTCAATTGAAAATGAAAAGTTAAAAAAGCTATTTTATAATTGCTTTATAGATACAATTGATACCACAGTATTATATAAAGAAAGTGATACTTTCATAATAACTGGGGACATTCCTGCAATGTGGCTTAGAGATTCAACATCTCAAGTAGAACATTATTTACCTTTTATAAATGAATATCCTATATTAAAAGATTTATTTGTAGGACTTATAAATAGACAAATGAAATGTATAATGATTGAACCTTATGCTAATGCATTTAACAAAGAACCTAATGGTCAAAAATGGGACAACGATATAACTAAAGATAGTCCATGGGTTTGGGAAAGAAAATATGAAATTGATTCACTTTGTTTTCCTATAAGATTAATTTATAAGTATTGGAAAAAAACTAATGATTCAACATTTTTCAATGATGAAATATTAACAGTTTTTAATACAATAATAGATTTATGGATAACCGAGCAACATCACTTTGAAAAATCTGATTATTCCTTCCAAAGATTAAATTGTGCACCAAGTGATACTTTATGCAATAATGGACTTGGAAATCCAGTTTCATATACTGGTATGACTTGGTCAGGATTTAGACCTAGTGATGATGCTTGTAAATACGGTTACTTAATACCTTCAAATATGTTCGCCTCAGTAGTATTAAAATATGTTGAAGAAATTGCAGAGGTTATTTATAAAGATTCCTCATTAGCTTTAAAAGCTAAAAATTTAAGATTACAAATAGAAGATGGAATTGAAAAGTTTGGTATAGTTGAGCATAAAGATTTTGGAAAAATATATGCTTATGAAACTGATGGTCTTGGAAATTATAATTTTATGGATGATGCTAATGTTCCTAGCCTTTTATCTATTCCTTATATTGAATATAAGTCAATTGATGATGAAATATATCAAAACACTAGGAGATTTATCTTAAGTAAAAATAATCCTTATTATTATGAAGGGACAGCTGCCTCTGGTATTGGAAGTCCCCATACTCCTGATGAATATATTTGGCATATATCACTTTCAATGCAAGGATTAACTTCTAATAATGAAGATGAAATTAATTCTTTAATTGAAACTTTAGTTAAATGTGATGGAAATACAAACTACATGCATGAAGGCTTCCACTGTGATGATCCAGAAAAGTTCACAAGAGACTGGTTTGCATGGTCTAATTCTTTATTTGCGGATTTTATATATAAAAAAGTATTAAAGAAAAATAAGTAACAGTAATCATTTGTGAAGTATTAATTTTGTAGTTTACATGTAAAAGAGTTACAAATAAAACTACCCTATAGTTTGTAAAAATTAAAGACTGTCATAAAGACAGCCTTTAATTTTTATCTTATAAATTTCACATTGTTCCAAGCAAATTCTTAATTTAGTTCTGCTAAATCACTTCCTAAACTCTCCACTTTCACCTTTCAATTCTTAATTAAGAAACCAACTGTGAATTGTGCATTGTGCACTATGAACTTAAAATGATTGTTTAACTTTTCCTTAAATTTCAATGTATTGTGATTTATACAAGTTATAATACATTCCTTTTACTTTAAGTAAATCTTCATGTGTTCCCTCTTCTAATATTTTCTTATCTCCAACATACATTATTTTATTTGAATTTACTATTGTTGATAGTCTATGAGCAATAACAAAAGATGTTCTTCCTTTTAAAAGTTCTTCTATTCCTTCTTGAAGTAATGCTTCTGTTTCTGTATCTATACTTGATGTAGCTTCATCTAAAATTAATATCTTAGGATCTGATAATAAAACTCTGGCAAAGGATATAAGCTGTTTTTGACCAACTGAAAGACCACTTCCCTGCTCATTTAAATATGTGTTGTATCCATCATTAAAGTCCTTTATAAAATCATCTGCTCTTACTATTTTAGCTGCATTTATTACTTCCTCATCAGTAGCACTTAATCTTCCATATCTTATATTTTCCATTATTGTTCCTGAAAAGACAAATGGATCTTGTAGCATAACACCAACTTCTTTTCTAAGAGATTTTAATGTAACATCATTTATATCTGTTCCATCAATAAAAATATTTCCAGACTTTATCCTATAGAATCTAGATAAAAGATTAACTATAGTTGTTTTGCCTGCTCCTGTTGGTCCAACTAATGCCACTTTTTCTCCAGATTTTATATTCATATTTATATTCTCTAGAATAGGAATGTCTTTTTCATATTCAAAGTAAACATCTTTAAAAGTTACATCACCTTTAACATCTTTGAAAGTCTTAGCATCCTCTTTATCATATTCTGGCTTTTCATCCATAGCCTCAAAAATACGCTCTAAGTAAGCCATAGCATTTATTAAGGTGTTATAGAAGTTTCCTATATTGGTTATTGGAGCCCAAAATATCCAAACATATGATATAAATGCCACTAAAAGCCCAACAGAAATTCCACCTTTAAAAACTAATATACCAAAAATATAAATAAGAGAAATTGAAATTACAGATACAGTTTCTATACTTGGCCATACAAGAAAATTTAAACTTACTGCTTTCATCCAAGAATCACTACAATCTGTACACAATTCTTCATATATATTCATATTTTCTTTTTTTCTTGAAAATGATTGTGTTACCCTTATTCCGTTTATACTTTCATGTATATACGCATTTAAATTTGATTGCTTTGAACTTAATCTTTGATAGGCTCTTCTTTGAGCATTTTTAATAGATAACATAACTGTAAGAAGTATAGGAATACCTATTAATGTTACTAGTGTTAGTTTTATGCTTAAAAATGACATAAATATTATAGTCATAATAAGTGTAACCATATCTGCAATTAAGTTTACAAATCCATTAGATAAAATATCACTTAGTGAGTTTATATAATTAACTACTCTTACTAATATTTTTCCATGTGGTCTTGAATCATAATAATCAAATGGTACGTATTGTAGATTCTTAAATAAATCATGCCTCATATCCACCAATATACTTTGTCCAACTTCCCCCATTGTGTACATTCTATGTCTCATTATTATAGCTATTGATATAAATATTAATATATATAAAGTGGAAAGTAATATTAATCCATTAATATTGTTATTAGGTATATAGTTATCTAGTGCTGTTTTTACTATTACTGGTCCAATTAATGAAATTGAACTTGATAATAACATTAATAAAACAGATATAAAAATTTTAACTTTATATGGCTTCATATATCCTAATAGTCTTTTTAAATATTCTAAATTAAAGCCAGTTTCTAATTCTTCATCAACGTTATATTTATTTCTTGCCATTTCTTATACTCCTTCCACTTTTAAATTCAAATTTCCATATTGAGTATAAAATATATTTGAGTAATATCCATGCTCTCTTATTAATTCATCATGGGTACCTCTTTCTACTATTTCTCCATTATCTAAAACTAAAATTAAATCTGCTTGTTTTAAAGATGATATTCTATGAGCTATTATAAAAGTTGTTTTCTTTTCTTCCATATTTTTAAGCTCATATTGTATCTTTTTCTCTGTTTCCATATCAACAGCTGAAGTTACATCATCTAATACAAATATTGATGCATCCTTCATCATTGCTCTAGCTAAAGATACTCTCTGTCTTTGGCCCCCTGAAAGACCTACCCCTCTTTCCCCTATAATTGTTTCATATCCATCTTCTAAATTTTTAATAAAATTATGTGCTTGTGCCTTTTTAGATATCTTTTTTATTTCTGAAAAACTTGCTTTCGGATTACTAAAAGCTATATTATCTTTTACTGTATCTGAAAATAAAAATATATCTTGCATAGCAGTTGCTATATTTCCTCTTAATGTATCTAACTCTATATCCTTTATATTTATTCCATCTATATATATTTCACCTTCAGTAGCATCATAAAATCTAGATAATAAATTAATTATTAATGATTTACCAGAACCAGTATGTCCAACTAACCCTATTGTTTGTCCGGCATTAGCTTCAAAGCAAACATTATTTATAACTCTTCTTCCATCTATATCTAAACTTACATTTTCAAATCTTATATTACCTTTAAACTTATTAAGGTTTATTGTTTCTTCATTATTTTTTATACTACTTTCTGTTTTTAATAACTCTATGATTTTTTCTGATGATGCTATAAATCTTTGGGTATCATTTATTAAATATCCACACATTCTCATTGGGTTATTTAATGCCCATAATAAACTATTAAATATTATTAATTCTCCAAAGGTTATTTTATTTGTAGCTACTAATATTCCCCCAACTAATATCATAACAACAGATAAGCTGTTTGATAAAAACTCTAGTTTTGGAATATATTTTCTAGTAACTTTAATTGTATCCAAATTTCTTTCCTTATAATTTTTGTTTTCTACATTAAACTTATCTATTTCAAACTTTTCTCTTCCAAATGCTCTTACTACTCTATTTCCACTTATATTTTCTTGAACAATTGAATTTAATTTTGAATAAGCTTCTCTTATATTATGAAAAGTTGGTGAAATTTCTTTACTCATTTTGTAAGTTAATAAACCTATTAGTGGAGATATTAAAAGCATAAAAATTGTCAAGGTTGCATTAACATACATCATAGAAATTATTGCAAAACAAAATGTAGTTATAGAAGATATAATGTTATAGACTACCCAAGCAACAAAATGTCTTATTGCATCTGTATCTCCTGTCATCCTTGCCATAAGATCTCCTGTTTTAACCTTACTATAAAAATTAATATCTAACTCCATTAATTTGTCATATAAATCTTTTCTTATTTTAAATAATATATCTTGAGATATTTTTTCCAATATCATTTGATATATATAAGCTATAATTCCCTTAAATACAACAATAGAAATCATAACTGTTATAAGAGGAAGCAATAAATTAGTTTCATTTTCTCCTAAAACTTTATCTACTATCTTTCCTGATATAAATGGATTAACCATATTAATTGCACATGTAAATAATACTAACAATAATGCAAAAATATATTTGTATTTGTAATTCTTTAAATAACCAAATATCCATCTTAAATTGTCCATAATTAAGTCTCTCCTTATATTCTCCTTTATTTCTTTCTAAGTATGATTATATAGAAGTTATTGAAAATAAAAATGTATTATATTAAACTTTAAATGTATATTATTATACTAATAACTAATAATTATTTTGGAGATTTAAAATGAGTAATACCTATACAAATATAGATAGCTATAATCCTCAAATACTCTTTGTGATAGATGGATATTGTTCACCGGATATACCTGTCCCAGAAACTAACTACCATTGTCACGAAGATTTTATAGAGCTTTCCTTTGTAACTTCTGGTTCAGTTGATTATTTAATTGAAGGTGAAGAGTACACATTAAAGAAGGGACAAGTTTTAATATCTAATCCTGGAATTTATCACAAAGAATTATTTAATTCAAATACAAATTGTAGAGAGCTTCACCTTGGGCTAACTGACATTAATATATTTAATAACTGTAAAAAGGATTTTATAGATATAGGTGATAAAAATGTATTAACACTTAATACTTATAAGGATGAAATTTTGAAAACATGCCAAGATATAGTTGATGAACAGAAGAATCATAAACAAACTTCTCCCTTTATGCTAAAATCTCTTGTTATGAAAGTACTTGTACTTTTACATAGAGAAATAAATGAAGAAATCCCCAATTTAAATTCACAAGAATTTTCCTTTAAATCTCGTGAAAAGAAGGTATTGGTGGAAAGTATAACTAAATACTTAAATGAAAACTATACAGAAGATATTTCTTTATATACATTATCAAAAAATATGTATTTAAGTCCTGTATATATTTCTAAAATTTTTAAAGAACTTATGGGGGATTCTCCAATAAATTATTTAATACAAATAAGACTTATAAAAGCAAAGAATCTTTTAGAGGATTCAAAGCTTTCAATAAAAACTATTGCTAAGATGGTTGGGTATAATGATCCTTATTACTTTAGCAAGCTTTATAAAAAATACTATGGAATTTCTCCAAATAAAGCCAGAAAGATTGTTTAATAAATAAAACTCTGTCCTTAAAATTTAAAAATTCTTAAGGACAGAGTTTATTAATAAAGGAGCTGTCTATGCGACAGCCCCTTATTATTATCTACTACTTTTTCCATTCATTTATTTGTTTTTGCATTTCTGCAATAACTTTATCTATTCCTTGTTCTTTTAATTTAGAATTTAACTTTCCTAAATACTCATCAACATCTACAGAACCACTATAAATAGTTGCTTTAAATTCTTCTAAAACATTATTTATTGCTGCAATTTCAGTAGATACACTTGAAGAATCAAATTTAAATCCTAATGCTGGTGATACTTTTGATTTATCGTTGAAATCCTTAAATTCTTCCCATTTAGTTTCTGGCTCACCTTCTAATTTATAAGTTAAGAATAAGTTCCCTACTGAGAAGTATGGTACATCATAATTCTTTTGATCTGGATTGATTAACTTTATATGTTGATCTCCAACTTTATCATAGTGAACTCCTTCAATACCATAGTTGATTAAATTTCTAAAATATTCATCTGTACTTAATAAAGATAATACTTCAAAAGCTTTATCCTTGTTTTTTGAATTACTAGATATAGCAATTAATGATCCTGTAGTTGATCCATTAGTAATTAATGTATCACCGATAGGAGATGATACTACTGGATAATTTAATGCTTTTGACCAAAGTACATCTGCATATGGCTGTCCGTCACCTTTTGTTACAAGACGTTTAACTGATTTATCATCTTGTGCTGTTGCTGCATCTGCATTTATATATCCTGCTTTATAATACTTTCTTAAAGTTTCTAAGTCTTCTTTCATTTGTTGTGTTTCAAACATATTCTTTATAGTTAGTGAATTATCATTTATTTCTACTCCAACTGGATCAACTAATTGATCAAAGAATACTGTATATGAGAATCCCTTAGTTATATATAAAGGAGTTACATCTGGTTCATTTTCCTTTATTACCTTTAACCATGGTTCTAAATCCTTTAAGCTATGAAGGTCTTGATATGGTATATTGTATTTATCAACATATTCTTTAGTAAATACCCACATTGGTGCTACTCCAAGCTCCTTTTGATTTGGTACTCCATAAATTTTTCCATCTATAGTTGCACCTTCCCAGAATCTTGAATCAACAGTTTCTTTTAAATTTTTTCCTGCTTCTGAATTTAAATAATCATCTAATGCTAAAAAAGCACCCTTTCTTGAATTTCCTAAATAGTCACCAGCCCATGAACATGTAAATGCTAAATCATAATCTTCGCCAGAATTTATTACTACTGACATTTTTTGATTATAATCTCCAAAACCTATAAATTTCATGTCTAGGTTGACATTTATTTTATCTCCTAAGTATTTATTTGCTTCAGCTAAAACCTTGTCTAAATCTTTTGGTTCTTCACCGATTGCATACCAAGTTAGTTTAGTTGGTGTGTTACCTTTTGAGTTAGAATCATTTGTTGCCTTACCGCATCCTGTAAAAATAGCTGAAGTTGCCATTATAGCACAAGCTGCTAATGCAATCATCTTTTTTATTTTTCTCATGATTTTTTCTTCCCCCTTAATTTAATAACGTTTACAAGATGATTATAATATTTTAGTATATTATTTTATAGTGTACTTATTTTATATTTAATTAACTAAATCTAGATACATTATACTAATATGTAGATTTTTATTTCAATTAAAATAAAAAAGCCTTAAGTAAATATCTTTTATAAAGAATACTTACTTAAAGGCTTGTGTTTATCTTTTTAACATTTACCATTTCTTTGTAAATAATTAAATAATGCTCCTAAAAGATTTGCATCATTTTCAAATTTACATTTTTCAATTATAGGTCTTACTTTTGCAACAGGGATATTTTTCATTATTAAATCTAATTTTTCATTTATCTTATCTATAAAATCTTCTCTGCTGCTTATAGCTCCACCAATAACAATTTTTTCAGGATCATACATATATTGAATATTAAATATTCCTTTAGCGTTATTTAAATAAAATTCATCTATAGCATTAATACAGTCATAATCACCTTTTTCGGCTAAATCAAATATCTTTCTCCCATCTAATTCTTCTACATCTATATTTTTTAATTTTGCTACTGTATTTAATAATCCTCCTGTTGCAGCAATGGTACTCCAAGTTTCAAATATTATATTTTCTCCTTCTTTCTTAGTATTTAAAATACAATATCCGAATTCTCCACCATGAAGATTATTTCCCTTATGAATTTTTTTATCCTTTATAACTGCCCCTCCAATACCTGTTCCACATACTACAAATAGTACATCTTTATTATCCTTAGCTGCACCCTTCCAAACTTCTCCTAAAGCTGCACAATTTGCATCATTTTCTATTTCTAAATTAACCCCTAAATCCTCACCAAAGATTTTTTTGAAATTAGGTCCATGAATACAAGGTAGTGCACTAGCGCCTCCTATTATTCCAGTATCGCTATCTACTCCACCTGGTGCACTAACAGCTACCCCTGAAATTGAGTATTCTTCCTTAGCTTTATTAATTGCATTTTCCATATCAGTTTTAAAAAGTTCAAAATTATTTCTTTCTGATTTATAGCTTCCCTTAGTAATAAAATCTCCCTCTTCTGACATTATGGCATACTTCACACTGCTACCACCTATATCAAATACTATATAATTACTCATATATTTCCCTCTCATTCTTTAATATATTATATATAAATTATAAAACGTTTTCTTTCAAATTTCCAATTTAATGGACCATAAAGGTCCATTAAAATCCATTGTTCTCTGTAACTTCTTTTATCCATCTTCCTGATTTCTTTATTGTTTTCTTTTGTGTTTCTAAATCTAGTGCAATAAATCCATATCTATTCTTATATGCATTACACCAAGACCAACAATCTATAGGAGTCCAAGTATGATACCCAAAACAATTTGCTCCTTCTTCTATTCCTTTGTGAAGATGTTCTAAATGCTCCTTAAAAAAGTCTATTCTATAATTATCTTCTACAATACCTTCTGCATTTATATATCTTTCTTCACCTTCTACTCCCATTCCATTTTCTGAAATGAACCATGGTATATTGTTATAGTTATTTCTTATATTTATAGCTATATCATAAATTGCTTTAGGATATATTTCCCATCCCCTATATGGATTCATTCTTCTTCCTGGCATTTCATAATTATCAAAGTACTTATCTGGCATCCATTCCTTACTGTTACATGTTGTTTCCTTTGCCTTTACTCTTCTAGGAAAATAATAATTTACTCCTAGGAAGTCTATGGTATTTTCCTTTATTATATTAAGTTCTTCTTCTGTTGATTGCCAAATTACTCCTTCTTTTTCTAAAATTTCTATTAATAATTTTGGAAATTCCCCTTTTACTGCAGGAGAAAGGAATGATTCATTAAAGAATGTATCTGCAATTCTAGCTGCTTCTACATCTTCACTATTATTTATATCTCTTGGATATGATGGTGTTAAATTAAGTATTGTACCTATTTGACCTCCATCTTTATTATAATTTTTGTTTTTGAATACTTCTATTACCTTTGAAGATGCTAAGTTTATATTATATAATACCTGCATTGCCTTCTTACCATTAACTACTTTAGGATAATGGAATTGATATAAATATTGTCCCTCTACAATTACTACAGGTTCATTAAAAGTAGTCCAATATTTAACCCTATCTGCAAATAATTTAAATGCCGTTTCTGCAAACTTTACAAATAAATCTACTACATGCTTTGATTCCCATCCACCATACTTATCATATAATTCAACTGGTAAATCAAAATGATGTAAATTTATTACTGGAATAATTCCATTTTTTATAGTTTCATCTATGACATTATTATAAAATTCAATTGCATCTTCATCTGCTTCACCAGTTTCTAAATTTTTTATAAGTCTTGTCCATTGAATTGATGTTCTAAAACTATTTAATCCTATTTCTTTAAGCATTGCTAAATCTTCTTTATAGCTATTATAAAAATTAGATGTAACTTCTGGTCCCACTTTATTAAAAAATACTTCTGGTTCTATTTCATACCAATAGTCAAATATACTTTTATGTTTTTTATCAAATGATCCTTCACTTTGAGGTCCTGATGTAGCAGACCCCCACCAAAAGTTCTTAGGAAATATAAAATTCTTGTTCATACTAATTCCTCCTTTTGTTGTAAAATTAAAACTTTATATAAAATAAATTTATATATTCTTTAAACATTACAAGAAAATTATATAGCCATATTTTTTATTTGTCTAGACATTTAATATAACTATATATACTTATGTTATTGTAAAACTTATTTTTTATAGTAATATATTTATATACTGTATTTATATTTTATTAAAAATAATATATAGCTAGTAAAAGTGTAAAATTTGAAAAATTACTAACTTATTTAACAATCTTAAAGTAAAGGACGAAAGGATATTTACTATGCCCAAATACAAAGATATAAGTGATGAAATTAGATTACGTATAAGAAATGGAATATATAATTCTCCGACTAATCAAATTCCTGATGAGATAACACTATGTAAGGAATTTCATTGTAGCAGAATGACTATGAAAAAAGCTCTTGACTTACTAGTTTTTGATGGAATAATTTATAGAAAAAGAGGTCATGGAAGCTTTATTATGGATGTTCTTCCTGTGGATTCAAGAATAAATATTTCTGATAGAGATTTGAAGGGATTAACTAGATTAGTTAATAATAATGTTAAAACTGAAATTATAGAATTTAAATTAATCTTTGCTGATTATAATATATCAACTAAGTTAAATATTAATGAAAATTCTCCAATTTATGAAATAATACGTCTTAGATTAATAAATAATGAACCTGTTGTTATAGAAAATACTTACTTAGATGCAACACTAATAACTGGTCTTAATAAGGATATATTAAAAAAATCTATTTATGATTTTATAGAAAATGATTTGGACTTAAAAATAAGTAGCGCAAATAAAGTTATTCGTGCTGATAAAAGTACTGATATAGATAAAAGATACTTAAATCTATACGACAATGATCCAATTTTAGAAGTTGAACAAATAGCTTATTTAAATAATGGAAGAGCCTTTGAATATTCTATTTCTAGACATAGATATGATAAGTTTCAATTTACATCCTTTTCCGTAAGAATGTAAATTGCGAAGCAATTTTCTAGTGCACAGTTCACAAGGCACAGTTCACAGTTGTTTTCATTTTTTAGGTAACAGGGAATAGGTATCAGGTAACAAGTACTAAGTTTAGTTATCCTTACACTCAACTTCACTAAGTATTCGTCAAATGAACATCTACTTCAGATAAGCTTCAGTAGATGGGCTTTCATACTAAGTTTAGTTATCCTTACACTCAACTTCACTAAGTATTCAATGCCTGCTGTTTAAAATTTAGAATTTAATTGATATAAGGTAGGTCTTATTTAAAACTAAATTAAGCTTTCCCTTATATATTTAGTCATTATTTTTCTAAAAAAGAGCTAACACTGTTACCTGTTACTTTATCCAAGAAACTGTGAACTATGAATTGTACACTGTGAACTGAATAAAATTTCTTTGCAATTTTAAGCTATTACTGGATAACTTTTTAATACTGTAGCATTTCCTTTTATTTTATATTCTCCTAAAGTAGCAGGAATTAAATAGCTATCTCCTGTTTTTATTACTTCTTCAAAATCTTTTCCTACTATTACTCCTTCACCATCAACACAAGTGTACATATCAAACTTTTCTATATTACTTACATCTTTATACTCTGAAGTTATTGATATTTTCTCTATTCCAAAATATTCATTTTTGCATAATAAACTATGCTTATATCCTTCATAGCTAACTTCTTGCTTCTCACTTAAGTTTTCGCATTGAAGATCAAAATTTATAACCTCTAAAGCTTTTTCAACATGAATTTCTCTTGGTCTTCCATAATCGTAAACTCTATATGTTACATCACTGTTTTGTTGAATTTCTGCAATTATAACTCCTTCACATATAGCATGAACCAGTCCACTATTTATTAAGAAGCAATCTCCTTTTTTAACTTCAATTTTATTTAAATAACTTTCTACATTATTATTTTTTATAGATTCTTCAAACTGTTCTTTTGTACAATCTTTTGTGCCAACTATTAATGAAGCACCTGGTTTGGCATCAATAACATACCAAGCCTCTGTCTTACCATAATCATTTTCATACTTTGCTGCATATTCATCTCCTGGATGAACTTGAACTGAAAGCTTTTCCTTTGAATTTATAAGCTTTATAAGTAATGGAAACTTTTCAAGAGTTATCTTTTCTCCAACAAGTTTATCTCCATATTCTTTAATCAAATCATCAAACTTAGTTCCTTTTAATGAACCATTTTCAACTATTCCTGTTCCATTAGGATGACATGCTATATCCCAGCTCTCCCCTATTTCACCCTCTGGCATATTGTTTCTAAAGGTTTCAAAATCTCTTCCACCCCATATTTTTTCATAATATAAATTTTCAAATCTAATTGGATACATTAAATTACCACCTTACTTTAAATATTCTTTATTATCTATACCATTCAAAATTTATTGAATTTAAAACGTTTTGTTATTATATGTCTTGTAGCATTTTAGTGAAACTTACTAAGTTAATTATTACTTAAGTTTCATGTAATTTTATATTAAACCATATTGCCACATTTTTTAAGTATCATAATTATAGATTTTCATAAAAATTTATAGTTATAATATATAATCTTCTATACAATGAGAAACTGAATTTACAATATATCTTGTATGTTTTTTTAATTCTTCTTCTACATGATTAAAAGTAAATGAATTTGGTGTTATATTAAACATACTAATATCATTCCATGAATCACCTATAGTATATAAATTTTCTGATTTTATTAATTCTTGATTTGCTAGATATTCTACTCCATTTCCTTTAGAACATCCTATTGGAACAATATCTATATAAATATCATTTCTATATGCAATTATTTTGTCTCCATATTTGTTATTTATTTCATTTTTTAATTCTTCTATTTCAGCTTTTTCTTTATTTGGCATATGCAGAGAAATTAAGCTTAAATCATCATCTATTTCTTGTATTGAATTAACCTTTATTTTATTAGGATAAGGCAAGTTATTACACTCTGTTAATATATATGTCTTAAAACCTGATTCAACAGATATATCAACATTATCCTCATTTATTTCATATAATACTTTTTCTATTAATTCTTTTTCTATAATTTCTTGCTTTATTTTACTTCCTGTTGAATCCATTATAAGTGCACCATTTAATAAAACGAAATAATTCGCATGTATTTTGTATTGGTCTTTTAACATTTGAATTGCATTATAAGGTCTTCCTGTTGAAACAACTACTAAATTCCCCTTATTTTGAAGATTAAGTAATGCTTGTCTATCATCTGATTTAATTTTATTATTATTTATTAATGTTCCATCCAAGTCTGTAGCAAATAGTTTATTCATTTCTACCTCCAAATTTACTTGTTTGTAAGTATATATTTTTATAATATAATTCTACCACAATAATTCTTTTCTTCATAAATATAAAAGTAAAATATGTAAATTTTATTCTTCTATTATGACTATTTTAATGCCTCCCAGTGAAGCTTGTGAGAAAAAATTAAATTAACTAATTAATTTAAAAGGATTTATTTAGCTTTTAACTACTTTAACAGAAGTTATATGTGCTATAATTCATAAATTAAAAATAAATTTATAGGCTTAAAAGATAACCTTTTAAGCCTATATCATTAAAATTCTATATATGATTTAATTAATAATCTATACCATTATATTATTATAAGGTTAAAAGTTAGTAAAGCTTACTTAATTAAAATATAAAATTTGAAATCATACATATTATTTAATTTTTAAATATGCACTTTGAGATACTATTATTTAAATTCTATATCATCTCCGTAAACTAATTCAGAATTTTCTTTTATATATTTAACCAATTCATCTATTTGTGCATATGCAACTGCTACATATGTATCTGCTGCACCATAGTAAATTGCAATTCTTCCTGTTTCAGCATCTTGTAGTGTTGCACAAGGGAATGCTACATTTGGAACAAATCCTGTTGTTTCATAATCTTTTTCTGGTGTTAATAAATAATCCCTTGTTCTATATAAAACTTTTGATGGGTTTTCTTTATCTAGTATAGCAGCTCCCATGCTATAAACAAATCCATTACAAGTTCCAGATACACCATGATAAATTAATAACCATCCTTCTGATGTTTCTATTGGAGTTGCTCCACCACCAATTTTAGTTGCTTGCCACCAGCCTGAGCCACCTTTGCTCATAACTCTTCTATGTCTTCCCCAATGAACTAAATCTGGGCTTTCACTTAAGTATATGTCTCCAAATGGAGTATGTCCACTATCACTTGGTCTGCTTAATAATAAATATTTATCATTAACTTTCCTTGGGAATAAAACACCATTTCTGTTGAATGGAATAAATGGATTTTCAAGTCTAACAAATTCTTTAAAATCCTTTGTTGTTCCAAGCCCAAGTGCAGCTCCGCCAAATTCAGCACACCAAACAATATAATAAGTATCTTCAATTTTAACTAATCTTGGATCATAAGAATAGTTTGATTGGTAATTATTTCCACATTCATCTTTCCAATGAATTTCTTCATCTTCAATATCCCAATCTAGTCCATCTTTACTTCTACCAACATGTAGTTGTGGCTTACCATTTTTATGATCTGCTCTAAATATTCCTATAAATCCATCTTCATAAGGTAATACTGCGCTATTAAATATTCTTGCTGATTTCTTTGTAGGATTCCAGTTTATAATTGGATTACCATCATGTCTCCATATAACTCCATCAAAGCCTTCTGGCTTATCTTGCCAAGGCATATTACTTAATTTTTCTCCAAATATCTTTACTTTTTCCATAAAAATCCTCCCAATCTTACTGTTTTCAAATTAAATATTCCTATATTGAATATAAATTAATAATTTTACTAGCTAAACAAACTTGTTAACAATTACATATTAAATTTACTATCTATTAACTTTAATTTCTATATTTAAGCTGTTTATACTTTATTATTGTTTATATTTCTGTAATAATGTTATATTTTTTAATAACAAACTTACTTCCATATATATTCTCCAAAAGATTCTATATAGCTAGTTAATTCATTTGCCATTTCCTCTGCTTCCGGAATTCTTATGTGACCTGGAGTTCCACATCCATTTCTCTTAAACTTATATCTAACTATCTTTTCATCATTTAACTTATCAACCATTTCATCAAGAGCATCATCCCACCCCTTACTATGAGCTAAAATAGTTGTTATAACTATAAATAAAGCATCTGGATATTTGCTTCTTAAATCTGTTATTATCTCGGCATATTTAGATTTCCATATTTCCCTTTTTTCTCTATTCTTATCTATATAATTTTCAGGATGAGCATCATTTTGTCCTAGTGCCATAATTACTACATGTGGTGTATATCTTGAAAAATCCCAATCATTACAATATCCAAGCTCTGGGTTATATCTAAGCTTATCGTAAGTAGATTCTGCACCTAAATACCCCCTATCTGGATTAAAATAACCAGTTCCATCCATTACTGCAATTCCACCTTGAGCATTATTATTAATTTCTACTCCTAAGTTTTTTGCTGTTATCATTGAATATGAATACCATGAATTAGAGTAAATTCCTTCATGCCCTTCTGGATCTACTTTACCAACATAATCAAGTGCTTCAGATACTTCTCCTGCTGAAACTGAATCACCAAAGCACTCAATTCTTCTATTATATTTTTGCTTTGTTTCTTCAGTATAAGAATCTTTATCTATTATGATTCCGTAAAAGTCAAAATAATGAGCTGAATCAGATCTTTTATACAAAATTAACTCATGTAATTTATCCTCTAAATCTTCTGCAATATCTATTACTATATCTTTATAATGCTCTTTTATTACAACTTTGCCATCTATTTCATTATCAATAATAAATCCAATAGCATTTTCATAATGATTATGGTAATTCTTTAAAGCAACTTTTAAACTTGTCCCGCTAAATTTAATTTTTATCATGCTACCAGCGTAAATAATTGTTGGTGTCTTCGAATTTTCAAAATCAATTCTTCCCATATATTTATAATGAGAATTATCAGCTTCTATAAATTTATAATCTTTCATATTAAATTCTTCTAAGTACATAAATCCTTGCCTCCTAAGATACTAAAAATCCCATTATATATGTTTCTGTTAATTTTTCTTCATCAACTACACTTATTTGAATCTTATGATTAGATATATTTTCAGATTCAACTAATAACTCTGTTGCCGAATAATCTCCCCATCCATCTTCGAAGTAAGTATCAATTATAATCGGATCATTTTCATCTACTATTACTTCTATTTCACCTGCTGTTTCTTTAATTGATTTTTTATATAATAAAAATATATTTTTTCCTTCAATATTAACTGATAAGGATGCTGTCTTTCCTTTTTCTAAATTGCATTTCCATCCATCCTGGAATACTTGGAAGCCTTCATTATCTTTAATAAATCCTTCTATTTTACTAACTTCTAAACACTTATTATTTTCTATAAATCCATTCTTATATTTTTCTCCAAAGACTGTGCTTTCAAAATCGATTTCTTTTTTATCAATCTTAGTATTATCAGTTTTATTAATATCATCTAATACGTTTTTTATAAAATCAATTAATAGCTCTGATATTATGAAATGACCATAATCATTTGGATGAACTTCATCAGTAGCCACGTCTCTCCATTTAAAATTTCCTTTTTCTATTTCTGAGTGTACAGTATCTCTGAAGCTTATCATTGGAATATTATATTTTTTCCCAATTTCTATTTGCTGAGCTTGTACATTACTTCCATCGAAATTACTCATAAATACTTCCACTATAGCTGGAGGATTTTCTATTGATAATATACTTCTTATTAAGCTTTCATAAGCTACCTTGTCATAAATAGTACTTTTATCGTTTACAGCAAAGTCAATAAATATTATATCTGGATTTTTATCTATTACTTGTCTTTGAACTCTATGAACTCCTATAATTGATCCAGTTGCTCCAACACCTGCATTTATAAAATTGACATTTGTATTGCTAAACGTATCTTTAAACCATAAATATGCTCTACTTGCATAGCAATTTTCCTGTCTAGTTGCATTACATCCTTGAGTTATAGACCCGCCTAAAAAAGCTACTGTTATATCTTGTCCACTTTGTGCTTTCTTTAAAACCTCAGTAAGTCTTGATATATCTCCTTTACTAACTAATGAGTTCTTTATCATTTCTTTAGTAATTACATACTCCATATTAAACCTCCATAAAAATATAATAAAAATAAATTAAATTTTTAGTTATTATAAGTAAACTATATATAAAATTTTTATAAATATATATTTATCATTAAACTTCATATAAATCTACTATAAATCTGAAAAAATGCTTATCTTAAAAAAACTTAAAAGAACTTAAAAAATAAAAAAAGCAGATAATCTTGAAAAGTATCTAACATACTAAACAAAATTATTTGCTTTTATTTTTAATTATTTAAAATCCATTTTTTTTTGATACTTCTTTAATCCATCTACCAGATTTTTTAATTGTCTTCTTTTGAGTTTTTAAATTTACAGAAATATATCCATATCTATTTCTGTAAGCATTACTCCATGACCAACAATCTATTGGTGTCCATGAATGGAATCCAAAGCAATTAGAACCTTCTTCTATTCCCTTGTGTAAGTACTCAAGGTGTTCTCTAAAGAATTCTATTCTATAGTCATCTTGTACTACTCCATTTTCATCCATATATTCTTCTTCACCCATAACTCCCATTCCATTTTCTGAAATGTACCATGGTATGTTATTATATTTATCTTTCATATTTATAGCAATATCATACATTGCCTTAGGATATATCTCCCAATTCTTAGATGGATTTATTCTCTTATTAGGCATATCATAGTAATCAAAATACTTATGAGGCATCCATCCCTTTGAATTATCAAATTCGTATTGCTTTGCCATTACTCTTCTTGGCTGATAGTAATTAACACCTAGAAAATCTATTGTATTTTCTTTTATTATTTGTAATTCCTCTTGAGTAGAATCCCATATAACATTGTCTTTTTCAAGCATTTCTATTAGTAGTTCAGGAAATTCTCCCTTAATTGCTGGATCTAAGAAAGAATCATTAAATATTGTATCTGCATACTTTGAAGCTTGTAAGTCCTCTTTGCTATTACTTCTTGGATAAGCTGGTGTTAAATTAAGAATTATTCCTATTTGTCCACCTTCTTTGTTACATCCAAGTTCTCTAAATTTCCTTATAGCTTTTGCAGATGCAAGATTTATATTATAAAGAACCTGCATAGCCTTTTTACCATCTACAACTTTTGGATAGTGGAATTGATATAAATACTCGCCTTCTACAACAACCATTGGTTCGTTAAAAGTTGTCCAATATTTTACTCTATCTGAGAATAATTTAAAAGCAGTTTCTGCAAATTTAACAAATAAATCTACAACGTGCTTAGATTCCCAGCCGCCATATTTATGGTATAATTCAACAGGTAAATCAAAATGATGTAAATTCATTATTGGAATCATACCGTTTTTTATAGTTTCATCGATTACAGCGTTATAAAATCTTATTGCATCCTCATCTGGCTCTCCAGTTTCTAAATCCTTTACAAGCCTTGTCCACTGAATTGATGTTCTAAAGCTATTTAGCCCTATTTCTTTTAGCATAGCTAAATCTTCTTTGTAGCTATTATAAAAATTTGATGCAACTGTAGGTCCTACCCTATCATAAAAAGCTTCTGGTTCTATTTCATACCAATAATCAAATACGCTTTTATGTTTTTTATTAAAATCACCTTCACTTTGTGGGCCTGATGTTGCAGAGCCCCACCAAAATCCCTCTGGAAAATTATACTTATTGTTCATAATCTACCTCTTTTCTAAAATATTACTTAATAAATAAAATCCTAATAAATAAATTATTATAGCAAATTTCTCAAAATAATTTTACTACAATAAGCATAACTCCATATTCTTATATGTTTAATTCCTTATTATTTGTATATTATTCATACAAAAAGTTTAGTTTATTTTTTAATCTTGTTGAACTTCTAATTCATTCCAATTATTATTCATTTTATTTCTTAAACCTTCTACATCATTAGTTGTAATGTAATCTTGCACAAATGAATAGTCTAATCCTGATAACCTTCTTAATGTATCATATTTTTCATGCATAGCTACTTCTTCCTTAGATTGTTTACTGGCAGTATTTCCAGGAAAATCAATTGGAATATTATATACTTCTAATTCTTTTATTAAATCTTTATTACTATTATTATTTTTTAATGGAGATGCTATATTTACAGCTTTTGCATATCTATCTTCTTCAAATATAAATTTTAAAAATGCTTTTGCTACTTCTGGATATTCCGTATTTTTAGCAATTCCAATCTTATAATCTCCATATGCCCTTACTAAGGTACTACCTGGTAACGGAAATATCCCAATATGCTCCTTGTCCATTCCTGCATCTTCTAATTGAAATTTAAAGTTTGAATCTAAAAATACCATAGCAGCCTTACCATCCTTAATATCATTTTTACTTTGCTGCCATTCAGAGCTTAATAAGTTTTCTTCTGCATACCCATTTTGCACTATATCTCTTACAAAGTTTAGCGCCTTAAACACCCCACTGCTATCACTTAAAATATCTTTATTTTCAACCATAACATCATTTTCAAGATTTTCATTAAATAAATATGCTGCTATATCAATCCATGGTCCCATAGTCCATGCTTGCTTATAATTTACTATAAATGGAGTAATACCTTTTTCTTTTAATGTTTCACAAACTTTAAAGAACTCTTCTTGTGTACGTGGCACATCATTTATTTCAGCTTCTTTAAAAACTTCTTTATTATATATTATGCCTCTCCATGAAATTGAAGTATTTAAGTTATATAACTTTCCATCTCCTCCTAAACCAGTAATATAGTTATATATGTTTTCATCAGTAAACTCTAAATCGTCTATAGGTATAAAATATTTATCATATTCACTCACCTTTATAGCTCCAGGTACTAATGTTACATCTGGAAGCTCTTGAAGCATGGCTCTTCTTTCTAAAACTTCTCCTACATCTCCTATAAGCTCCAACTTTATTTTTGTCTTTGGATGCAACTCTTCAAATTCTAATATTAAGTTGCTTAGCTCTTCTTTTTTATCTGTTCTATTGCTGACAAAGACTATTTCTCCTTCTAAATCCTCATTTTCCTTATTTATAACAGCTTTTTCTTTGTTATAAGCTTTAAATATATATGACCCCATACCAAAAGCCATTAAGCTTACAATTATTAAAGAAGTATATAATTTCTTACCTTTCATTAATCTAACCTCTCTTATCAAGTGAAACTTGGTTCAGATGTGGGTTCATCCCCAGCTGAACCTTAGTTGAACTTATCTTCAGATAAAATCATACATTTTTGCTATTTCTAAAGCTATTTGGCGTAAGCCCTGTTATCTTTTTAAAAGCTCTTCCAAAGGTAATTGCATCATTATACCCTACCCTTCTTGCAATTTCATAAACCTTTAAATTTGTTTTAGTTAATAACTCTTTAGAAACCTTAATTCTATAATCCGTTAAAAATTCATAAAATCCTTCTCCAACTTCCCTCTTAAATAATTCTGATAGATAGTTTTGACTTAAGAAAACTTCATCAGCCACTTCTTGTAGAGTTATATTTTTATTAAAATTATTAATTATATATCGCTTGGCAAGTTTTATTACTGTTAAATTAGGATTAATGCCCTCTATACTATCCTTGATTTCTTTCTCTTCTAGAAGTTTCAATGAATACTTCCTTACTTTTTTGCCATCATGTATTGTTTCTTTTAATTCCCTAAATTTTCTTGATTGTTCTTTTAATCTATGAACTTGATTTATACTTTCCATTATGAATACATTTTTATTATTCTCTATGAATATATCAGTTTTATCTTCTATGTATTTTTCTATGTCCTTGTCATGGGAATTCTCAATAGCATTTAAATAAAATACAATATATAAATTACCCTCAAAATTAAAGTAAATATATTCAATATAATTATACTTATTAATAATTTCTTTAATAAAGGATTTAACTAGTTCCTTATCTTCGCTACTTCTATCAGTTACTATAAGTTTATATATGTAATTTTCATTTAATTGTATACCTTCTAATAATGCTTTACTTATTTTATAGCTTTGTTCTACATTAGAGAACAATATATGTTTGAAAAAATCCCTTTTTAAAACCTCTATAGATTTACTTAAAACTTTATCTTTTTGTCTTTTTTCTTTAATTTTTATAATTACTTCTTGAATTACCTTCTTAAGTTCATCCTGCTTAATAGGCTTTAGAAGATAATTAAGAGCTCCAAGTTTCATAGTATCTCTAACATATGTAAACTCATCATATCCACTTAACACTATAAATACTGGTGAATCTTTTAGTTCAGCTACTGCTTTTTCTATTAATTCGCTGCCAGTCATTATTGGCATTTTTATGTCTGTAATAACTAAATCTACTTTATTTGCCTGCAAATATTCAAAAGCTGCTAATCCATTTTGACATTCTGATACAACTTCATATTCTGGAAATAATCTATTGATTATTTTCTTTAATCCCATTCTTATAATTTTATCATCATCTACTACTAATATCTTCATAAGTACCTCTACTGTTGAATATTTTTTAAAACTATTATATATTTATATTATATATTAAATGTTTACACTTTTAAATATTTATAATGGATACAAATATTTACTTAAAAGGTCTAGGTACAAGCTATGAATTATTTCAAAAAATTATCTATAAAAAAATTCACTTTATTTATTTTTACATTTCTTTATGCAATTTTCCTTATTGTTACTGCGTTTAACTTATATTCTTACTCTAAATACGAGTTTAATAAAACTGAAAAATTAATAAAGAATTTTAATATTAGTATTACTAACCAAATTAAAGAAAAACTTAACAATATTTCTGATGTTTCTAAGTATCCCCTATTAATTCCAGAAATAGATAATTTACATACAATATTAAAAAATAATGAAACTTTTAAAATAGATAATTATAATTATCTAAAATATATATGTGAAATGATGCTAATTCAAAATTCCTCTATTAGCGGTTCATATATTTATGATTTAAAGGGAAGAGGCGTTTTTGCCAGCAGAAATCTTTCTAACTATAACCTTATAAATCCATCAACTGAAAGCTGGTTTCAGCAAAGTATTTTATCAGATTCTTCAACTTCAGTATTTACGAATATTAATTCTAGCAGAATTTTTGATATAAACTATTATGACGGAGAAAACCTTATATTTTTAACAAGAAAGGTAATAGACATGAACACAAATGAAATTACTGGGATTCTTTTAGTTACTCTTTCTCCTGATGAATTTTATAGTCTTTTGAATTTTGATTTACCATTTCCTAATGAAGTAATTTCAATATATGATTCTTATGGTAAATTGATATTATCAACAAATAATAAAAAGTCACAAAATAATTATTTTAAAGAAATAGATATTTTAAGTACTGATCCTGAAATTAATTATGTTAATGAAGATGAATCTTATGTGATTTGTTCTAATGTTATTAATGATTATAAATGGATAGTTATTAATAAAATTCCAAAGAAAACTGCCTTTAGGTTAGATACATTATATATTTTACTGTTTATAACTAATATAATATTCTTCTTGATTTCATCTATTATCTTGTATTTATTCTTTATTAAGAGAATTTTTAATCCTATACAGTATCTTATTAATAATATGTCCTCTAACTCAATAGAGAAAAACTTAAATGTTGAGTTTCAGTATGATAAAGATGATGAAATAGGTCAATTAGTAGATTCTTATAATAATATGAAAAGCCGAATAAATAATTTAATTAATATAAATTATAAAAATAAAATAGAGCAAAAGGAACTTGAATTACGTCAGCTTCAAAATCAAATTAATCCACATTTTATATATAATACTTTAGAATCAATCCATATGATGGCAGAAATAAATGATGACTTAGAAACATCAACTATGGCAGAATATTTTGGTGCAATTATAAGATATAGTATGAACAGAAAGGTTAACACTGTAACCTTGAGACAAGAAATAGATATTATTGATAATTATATCTATCTTCAGAAAATAAGATTTGATCAGCTTTTTATAATTGAAAATAATGTGCCTGAAGAATTATTAGATTGTGAAATAATTAAAATGATAATTCAGCCTTTAATTGAAAATGCTATTTACCATGGATTAAGCGAATGTGATAGTAACGGTAAAATAATAATTCAGGGTCATCATATTGAGAATAATTTACTTCTTACAATTTCTGATAATGGAATAGGAATTAAAGAGGATAACCTCAAAGATTTAAATGCTTATATTAATGATAAAAATAACAAATTTAACAGTATTGCATTAAGAAATATAAATCGCAGATTAAAGCTTAATTATGGAGAAAACTATGGACTCGAAATATTTAGTGTCTATGAAAAAGGTACTTCAACGGTTCTTACCTTACCTTATAAAGTGCAAGACACTTTATAAATTCACAGCACACAATTCACAGTTTTCTTATTTAGTGGACAGTTTTAGAAATAATTCAGAAAAGTTAAATTAATAAAGGGCTGTCCCAGTTAGTATAATCCCTTTATAGTAGACACATAAAAGAAAAGACTATAAAATTTTCTTAGTGTGAAACTATAAGGGGGGTTTTCTTTATGTCTAAAAAAAGTAATAACAACTATACTAAAGAATTTAAGCTTAAAGCTATTAAAATGTACCTTGATGAAGGGTTAAGTTCTTATCAAGTAGCATCAAATCTAAATATCAAGAGTAAAACTCAAGTTATAAATTTGGGTGAAACAATTTCAATCGAATGGAGAAACTAGCTTTGATATTGAAACTCGTGGCAGAGCCACTGGTGGAAAGAAAGGTAGACCTAAAACAAAATTTAACTCTTTAGAAGAAGAAGTCGAATATTTAAAAATGGAAGTTGAATTTCTAAAAAGGCTACGAGCTCTATCATAAAACTTAAAATAAGAGAAATATATAATATTATTAAATTGATGTCTATTAGATATTATATAAGTAAGCTTTGTAAGCTAGCTAGTGTATCTCTCAGTGGATATTATAAATGGATTAGTACCGAAGACTTAGTGATAGAGCAAAGGAAAATAAGCTTATTAAACAACTAATATTAGAAATACACAATAAATATAGAGGTACCTATGGACATAAGAGAATGTGTATAGCTATTAATAATAATCTAAGTTTTACTGTAAATCATAAGAGAGTGTATCGTCTTATGAAAGAACTTAATATAAAATCAGTGATTAGGAAGAAAGTTTATAACCGTAGATTTAAACCTTCAAGTGTAGCTGATACTATACTTGATAGAAATTTTAGTGCAGATAATTCATTTAAAAAGTTATGTATGGATATTACGTATATACCTATTGATAAATCAACGCGACTTTTCTTATATCTTAATGCAGTAAAAGACGTTTTCGATGTCCAAATTATTGCTTATGATTTAAGTTTGAGAAATGATGTAATTCTAGTTCAAAATACCCTTAATAAATTATCTGAGATGAATTTATTCCAAAACTGCATCTTACATACAGATCAAGGATTTCAATATACAAGAAGTCAATATTCGAATTTTCTAAATAAAATTGGCATGAGTCCGATAGAATATCTCACTCATGCCGCTTAATTTGGCTTTTTTTATTACTGTCTACTTGACAGGGACAATACTACAGACAGCCCCTTTAATTTCATAAACTACGCAGTAGTTTCATCTACAACTGTGCACTGTGAACTGTGTACTAAAAAATATAACTAATTGGAAGATAATTTATCATTGTAATTTTTTCAAATTAATTTAAATAATTATATATTTAAAGCTCTTAGCTTATGTATTATTTCTATTTGATTGCTATACATATCTTCTCTTTCATTTATATATATTCTTTTTAGCTCTTCATCCTTTTCTTTATTTATCTTATCATCCATTTCTTTTATTAGCTCTCCAAGCTTATATAAATGCAATGCAAGCTCTAATGCATTAGTTTCACTTCCCATGACTTCACCCCTTACAGTAATTTAATAATCTAGGTTTAGGTAAGTTTTCTAGATTAATAATATATAGGCTATTATTAATTTTCACATCATCTTCTTATACCTAACTATTACTACTTTTATTGCTAAGATATCTTATAGGAATTCTTCCAAAGATAACTACAAATAAACTTATAGTTATACATATTGTATATAGAACTTTTGCCTCTTCATTATCTAAGCTAAGTAATATCCCTATTAAAGATATTCCTAACATTCCTGCAAAAATAGCTTGTATAAGTTTTATAAAAGTTATTATTGAACTTAATTCTATATTGCTTTGTTTTCTAACCTTATCTTTTCTACCTCTTGTACGTGATGACATGCTACATAGCCTCCCTTATATTCAAGTAATTTAGGCTCTTCTTTTTCACATTTTTCTGTATAATAAGGACATCTTGTATGAAATCTACATCCTGTTGGAGGGTTAGTTATACTTGGCATATCTAATGTCCTAAGTGGTAATTTTTTAGATGAACCTGCCTCCCTTTTCCCAGCCTTTTCTGGAACTGCTGCAAGTAAAGCATGGAAATATGGATGTTTTGGATTATCTATTGCATCATAAATATTATTAAGCTCAATTATTTTACCTAAATACATTACAACTAATCTGCCATTTTTAGCAACATATCTTGCTGTTGCTAAATCATGAGTAATATACACAAAGGATATATTATATTTTTTATTCATCTTAGTCATTAAATCAATAAGTGCTATTCTTAAAGATACGTCTACCATTGATACTGGCTCATCTGCAACAATAAGCTTTGGTTTAACTGATAATGCTCTAGCTAATAATATTCTTTGTCTTTGTCCTCCACTTAATTGATGTGGATATTTATATAAAAATTGTTCTTGTGGAACTAATCCAACTTCTGCAAAATATTCTTTTAATATTTTTTCTGCTTCATCTTTGCTTTTTGCTATTTTATGTTGTAATAATGGAAGTGATAAAGATTGAAATATAGTCCTATTAGGATTTAATGCTGCAAAGGAATCTTGATGAACCATTTGTACCCCAAGTCTATAATCCTTAAAATCACCCCTTTTGAGCTTTGTAATATCTTTACCTTTATAATAAATCTTACCTTGGCTTGGTTTATGAATCCCTACAATAAGCTTTCCTAAAGTTGTTTTCCCACATCCACTTTCTCCAACTACTGCAACAATTTCTCCTTCATTTACTTCTAAATTTATATCTGATAAAACTGTAACCTTTTGTTTCTTATTAACTTTGTTGTCAAATTCAATACTAAGGTTATCTATTTTTAATAGGCTCATTTCCAACCGCCTCCATATAATATTCAATATTTAAGTTTTCTGCATATTTGTAACATCTTGTACATTGTGTTTCATTTACAAAATACATTTTCTTAGTCTTTTCTCTATCTGCTTCACATTTGCCTTCTAAGAAAATACTGCAACGTGGTGAAAACTTACATTCTCTAAAATCTTGTATAAGATTTGGAGGATTACCTGGTATTGCTTTTCTTTTTGTTACATCATCTCTAAGCGTTGGTATTGCATTTAATAATCCTTTTGTATATGGATGTGATGGATCTTGAAATACATCATCAACTTCTCCATATTCCACCAATTCACCTGCATACATTACAGCTATTCTATCTATAACTCCTGATATCACTGATATATCATGAGTTAAAAATATTAATGTTACACCTAAACGTTTGTGTATATCTTTTAATATATCAAGGATATACCATTGAGTAATTACATCTAAAGCTGTTGTAGGCTCATCAAGTAATATTACCTTTGGATCTAAAATAAGACTTAAGGCTATTAAAACTCTTTGCTTCATACCACCACTTAATTGATGTGGATAATATTCTAATACACTTTTATCTAGTCTTACATGCTTTAATACTTCTTCAGCTTTTTTTAGTATATCCTCCTCTTTTTCATTAGGAGAATGAGCTAATACTGTTTCTATAAAGTGCTCTTTTATTTTTAAAACTGGATTTAAGGCATTTTGTGCTGCTTGAAATACTGTAGCTATTTCTTTCCATCTATATTGATTAAATTCATTAACACTTAAGTTTAATAAATTTATTTTATTGTCTTCATCATCATAATAGTAAACTTCACCAGATGTTATTTTACCTGGAGCTTGAACAAGATTTAATATTCCTGAAGCTAGTGTTGATTTACCACTGCCGCTTTCCCCTATTATCCCTACAACTTCATTTTTATAAATTGTAAATGATATATTGTCACAAGCTTTTAAGTTACCATTTTTCAAGAAAAATTCTATTGTAAGATTTTTTATTTCAATTAACGGTTTCATAAATAATCCTCCTATTGTTTACGTAATCTTGGATTCATTGCTTCATCTAACCCATTTGCAAATAAATAACAACCTAATTGGAATAATACGATTCCCATAATTGGAGTTAAGAAATATACTACTGGTCCAATACCACCATAAAGTACAGCTGATTGTGACATTGCCATTTGTATCATCATTCCCCAATGGCTTCCTTCAAATGGAACTAAACCTAAAACCATTAATGAAACTGAAGTCATTATAGCTCCCTTCATTATTGATATGAAGTTAATTGCTATAAATGAAACTATATTAGGTACTACATCTTTTATTATTATATTAAAAGTGCTTATTCCCATTATTCTGCTTGCTTCAATAAAATCCTTATTTCTAATTACAAGCACTTGTGATCTTATTGCTTTAGCAAGCCCTGCCCAAGACCACAAACTAAGTACTAATCCAAATAATACATCATTAGTAACATTTACAACCATAGATAAAACCATTGTTACTGGTAAAGTTGGCATTGTTAAAACTATGTCTGTTATTAGCATTAATATGCTATCTGTCTTTCCACCCAAAAGCCCTGCAGTTATACCTATTCCACAAGCAAATAATATTGAAAATACTGCTGCATAGAAAGCAACTAACAAAACTGCTCTAGATCCATTTATAAATAATGCTAATATATCTCTTCCTGCATAATCTGTTCCAAGTAAATGCTCTGCTGATGGTGCTTTTAATCTAGCTAAATAATTTGATTTTGGTTCTTCAAATATCATATGTCCAAAAATAGCCATAAGTAAAAATATACCTAAAATTATAAAACCTACTCTTGCCATTTTATTGCCCCAAATAACTTCAAAAAATTCTTTTAGAGAATTTAAAAATGAGCCTTCTTTATTTAAATTTTTATTTTTTTCCTTTACTGCAACTGTACTACTCATATCTTATTTCTCCCTTAATCTTGGATTTAATTTAGTATTTAAAAACTCTGCAAATACTCCTGCTAATAATACCATTACTATTATCATTAAAAACATTCCTTGCATAAGTGGATAATCTCTTCTAGAAATAGCTGTTGTTAAATAATATCCAACTCCTGGATAAACGAATAAATTTTCTATTAATGGAGAACCACCAAACATCATTCCAAAAGATATTGCAACACTAGTTACCATAGGCAACATAGCATTTCTACCTAGATAGCTAAATATTATGCGTTTATCTGATATTCCTCTAGCCTTTGCATAATTTATGTAGTCCTCTCCTAGTACTGACATACAATTTGCTTTCATCCCCATAATCCAGCCTGCTAGTGTTGTTAAGAAATATGATAATACTGGAAGTGCTGCATGCTTTAAAACATTTAATATAAATTGAGCGTTAAATCCCGGAGTTACTGATGAACTATAAGCTCCTTTTGATGGAAAAAGTCCAAGAGATAATGAAAATAATAAAACAAGTAAATAAGCTATTATATAATCTGGAATTGATCCTAATATAGCTTGATATCCCGTTAATACTCCATCTAATGTTTTGCTTCTCTTCCAAGCTACATATATTCCAAGTATTACTCCTACAGTAAAGGATAAAAATAATGATATTGAGCATACAAGTAAAGTCCATGGTAATGCTCCTAAAACTATTGTTGAAACTGATTCTTTAAAAGACATTGATTGGCCTAAGTTTCCTGATAATATTGCTTTTACATATGAAGTAAATCTTTCAACTACTGGAATATCAGGATCGTAATTTAATGCTAATTTTGCTTTATTATATGCTATATCATATGGAAGTTGGCTTGTTCTTATATATTCTTGTGCAAGTGTTTCTACTGGATCTCCAGGCATGGCCTGTATAACAAAAAATATTAATAGTAATGAAACTAACATTGTTATTAAGGCAGTTGCTAACTTCTTCATTGTAAAATCCCCCTTTAGTTTTGAATATAGGGTTGTTCTACTTAACAACCCTATACATTCTTAATTTAATTATTTAACATAATATAATTCTTCTGATCTTATTGCTTTACCTAAAATAGCACTTGGTGTACCTGACCAATAAAAATTATTTGTTACAACTCCTGTTTCTACTTCTGGCATTGAAAGTTCAGGATTATGAATTCTGAATATATAATTTTTTTCTGTTACAGGAATAAACCATACATTATCATTAAAAAACTTAGCAAATTCTTCTGTAACTGCAGATATTTCTTCATCTGTACCAGCCTCAAATAATTTTGTCATATGTTGAGAATAGTTAAAGTCTTCGCCTGTTTCTTCATCCTTCCAAATTAACTCACCTTGTTCAGGGAACTTAAGATTCATACCTCTTTTTCCATACCACCAAATACCACTGTAAGATTCATTTGGATGTTGAGTGCTTATTGCACCTCCAAAATTATCCACTGTCATATGTGCATCACCACTAGCTACATAATCATTGTATGCGGCTGCTTCTTTTGGCGTAAATACAGCATTTAATCCAAAATCTTTCATCATATTTGTAGTTGCTTCTGCTATAACAACATGGTTTGGATATTCACCTGCTCCTGCTATTATAATTTCTGGACTTTGTCCATCTTTATCAACCCATTGATCTGCTTTTTTAGTCCATCCGGCTTTTTCCAGGTATTCCTTAGCTTTATCTAAATTAACATCATAATTTTCTAATGTATTTAAAAAGTCTTTACTTAAATATTTATCTCTAACTGATGGAGGTAATGCTACAGCATATTCATCTCCCTTTACCATTCCTGGCTCTGATACTGGTGCTATTTGTGCAATATCTATTATATAAGCTATAGCCTTTCTTACATTAACATCGTTAGTTGGGTACTTTTGTGTATTCATACAAAATCCAACTGCACTGAATTCTGGAACTACAATTTGTCTAATTGTATCTTTATTATTTTGTGCAACCTTTAATGCCATATCTGGTGATAATCCCATACCTTCAGCATCATAATCTCCATTTGATATTGCTAGTGCATTTGATTCTGTACTAGTTGGCCTGATACCTATAATTTTTTCTATGTGTAACGGAACTCTATAATAAGGGTTTTGCTCAAAGATTATTTCTGCTGAAGTCATAGTCTTTGGAACATATGCTCCTGAAACCTTTATACTCATTAAATCTGGTAAGTAATTATTTAAGGCTTTAGTTGCTTCAGCAACCTTCTTATCTCCCTCTTCTGTAAATTTATAATTTCTATTATCACCAATTACTCTATAATTTTCAAAAACATCTTGATACTCTTTTGCAAACTCTCCGTAATTTGATACTGGATACTTTAATGCTGTTTTTAAAATATAATCAAGTAATAGTGTTGCATCTTTTACATACTTAACTTGTATAGTTAAGTCGTCCACTTTTTTTACAGATTCAGCATAATAAGCAATATTATTTACTGTCATATCCATAAATAAATTACACATCAAATCATCTATTGTAATATCACTTCCGTCACTCCATTTGAGATCTTTCTTTAACTTTAATGTTAAAACCTTATCTTTAAATTCATAACTTTCTAATAATGATGGCTTAAAAGTCTTCTCTGGTTTAGAACTATAATCTGTTAAGTAATCATAAATTATTGGTTCCATTGACCATTCCGGACCACCATTTACCGCTGGATTTCCATGTGCAGCTGCTCCTGGTGTAAAGTATACTGTTGTACTTAATGTAGTTCCCTTAGCATCAGCCTTTTCTCCAGCAAGCTTTGCATTAGTCATAGTAGTTTTAACGCTAACAACTTCATCCATAATTTGTTCAGCTGTTTGACTTTCTGTCCCACTGCTCTTACATCCTACAAATATAGATGCAGTTAATGCTAATGTCATAGTTAGTGCTATAAGTCGTTTTAACTTATTATTTTTCATAACCTTCCCCCTACTTTCATAGTAAATAACTATCATTTAGTTTACATCTAGAGTATAATTTATCTAAAAATCCAGGTAAACGTTTCACAAAGAATAGAATAAGTATGGTTTATATATATTAAAAATTGCATACTTTTTCAGTTCACAGTGCACAATTCATAATTGGTCGCTAGTTTACAGGGAATAGGTAACAGGGAACAAAAAAAGAAATTCAGCTTCACTGAATTTCTCTTTTTATAATTGTTAACTGTTAATCGTTTTAAGGTGAATTAATTTTCCCTTAAAGTCTCCGTGTAAATTAGTTAAATTAATTCCTGCATTCATTAATGCTCCACCAGATATAACTTCTCCACTTTCTCCATTTTTATAGAACTTATCTTCTATTAATCCTTTTAATTTTATTCTTATGCTATGGTAATTTGGTCTTCCAAATACTTGTATACAAGTAACTAAAACTTCACTTTTATCTTTAGATACTACTGACCAAACATCAAAGGAATTATTTTCAGAGAAATTTTCTATTCTATAATAATCTCCTCTTCTTATTAAATCATTATATTTATGATACATTTCTATTTGTTTTGGTATCATTTCTCTATCTTCCTCTGGAATTCTAGTTACATCAAGTTCATATCCAAAAGTTCCTGATAAAGCTACATATCCTCTTGTTTCAAAAGGTGTTGTTCTTCCAACAGTATGATTTGGACAATCGCTAACATGAGCACCTATGGCTGAAAGTGGATAAACCATAGATGTTCCTTCTTGTATTTTTAATCTTTCTATAGCATCAGTATCATCAGAACACCAAATTTGTGGACTATAATAAAGCATTCCTGGATCAAATCTTGCTCCACCACCTGAACAGTTTTCTAGTAAAATATGTGGAAAATCTTTAGTTAATCTATCCATCATATCATATACTGCTAAAACATATCTATGAAATAATTCTCCTTGATTTTCTGAACTTAATCCATAGCTTCCTAAGTCTGTTAACTGCCTATTCATATCCCATTTTACATATGTTATATTTGCACTAGATAAAATTTCCTTTATGCTGTCATATATATAATCTACTATTTCTTTTCTTGATAAATCTAGTACATATTGTTCTCTACATAAAGCTGGCTCACGTCCTGGTATTTTAATACACCAATCTGGATGCTTTCTAAACAATTCTGAATCCCCTGAAATCATTTCTGGTTCAACCCATATTCCAAATTCCATTCCAAGTTTATTAACTTCATCAACTAAATTTTTAAGACCACCATTTATTTTATCTTCATTTACAACCCAATCCCCCAAAGATGAATTATCAGAATTACGTTTTCCAAACCACCCATCATCCATAACTAGCATTTCAATACCTAGCTTTGATGCTTCCTTTGCAATATCTATTAATTTTTCTGTATTAAAATCAAAGTAAGTTGCTTCCCAGTTATTTATTAATATTGGCCTCTTCTTATCCTTATACTTTCCTCTAATTAAATGGTTACGATATAAATCATGAAAAGTCCTTGTCATTTTTCCTATACCTTCATTTGAATAAACCATAACAACTTCTGGTGCTATAAATTCTTCATCTTTATCTAATACCCAACTAAAATCTGTTGGATTTATTCCCATTACAAATCTTGTTGTGTCAAATTGACATCCTTCAATTTGTGAAAAGAAATTTCCTGAATAAACAAAATTAAAACCATATACATCACCATAATCATCTGTTGCTTTATTATCTAATAAAGCTATAAATGGATTATCTTGATGGCTTGACTCACCTCTTTTACTTGATACTACTTGCTTTCCATATCCAATTTTCTTTCTTTGAATATGTCTTTCTCTGGCCCATGAACCATGAAGTGATATCATATCGTAATCAATTCCTTCAATGTCAACACAAGTTGATAAGACCTTAGTTAAAGTAATTTTATCTTGACTAGAGTTTTTTACTTTAACACTTCTTGTAATAGCATCTAAATTCTCAAATACAGTATAAACAAGTACAACTTGTAAATTTAAGTATCTATCTATACAAGTTATTTCAAGAGTTGTACAATCATTTTCACTTCCATAAGTAGACGGTAATCCCCTAAGTTCTTTTTTTCCTTTATATATTTCATGTGATTTATATTCAAGTTTTACTTGTGAGTGTCCATTTTTATCTTTCACTTGTATTGAAGATTCTCTAAAATCACCTATTCCATGAGTTGAATATTCTGTTGGAAAACTATCATAAAATGATACTCTATCTCTATTATTTTTTGTTGGATAATATGGTGGTTCTTCAAGCCTCATTAAATAATTTATATTTTCATCTATTACTTTCTTTCCAAAGTAAACATGTCCTAAAAACTTTTCTTCATCTACTATAGCTATAATATATGATGTGTTTTTTGCATCAAGCTTAAATACGTTATATTTTTCTATAAATTTTATACTCATAATTATTCCTCCGCTTTCATGATATTTTTAATTATTATTTCTTTGTAAGTAATTAAATAATCCACCTAATAAACCTACATTATTTTTAATTTCTAAATTAACTCCTTGGAATTAAATATTCTTCTTTTGCTTTATTAATTTTCCATATCATAATATCTATAAACATTTCAGAAAAATTATATATATATCATATAATACATGTCTATAAATTTATCTCTTTAATATATAACTGATTATTTATTGTATATTTTTATGTATTTTATACTATAAATTTTTATTTAGCATAAGAAAAATAAATTGCAAAGCAATTTATAAATGAAAGAATGAAAAAATTAAAGTTGTTTTACTAGGCATTGAATACTTAGTGAAGTTGAATGTAATAATAACTGAACTTAGTATGAAAGCTCATCTACTGAAGCTTGCCTGAGGAAAATCTTGCACGTACACTTTATTCTATTTTTTACTCTATAGGAATACCTTTAACAAATTAGATTCTATAAACAATTTATCCACAGATTCTTAGAATATAGTTTCCTATAGAGCAAAAAAGCCTCTGCTTTATACAGAGGCTTTTATAATTATATCTTCATCGTCAATCCAAACCTAAATATATCTACTTGAAAACTTAAAAAAGAAAATTATAAAAGGTTATTCATAGATTTAACTTTATTATAATTTTATAAGGAATAAAGTTATAGACTTAAAAGATTAACTTTTAAGTCTATTATTACAACTAATTTATATAATTGTTCTTTCAAGTAATAATTTTTCTATTACTAATTTATCTGTAGTCTTTTCAATTTCTTCCCTAAATTCATCATCCATTAAGCTTACTGCTAAAATTTGAAGAATTTTTAAATGCTCATTTCCTTCTCCATCTGGGACTGCTATTAGAAATACCATATTTACTTTTTCATCATCTAAACTTTCCCATTCTATTCCTCTTTTACTTTTACCTACAATAACTGTAGGAACCCTTACCCACTTAGATTTAGCATGAGGAATTGCTACTCCATCACCTATTCCTGTTGTTGAAATAGCTTCTCTCTTTCTCACGTCTTCTATATACTTATTTACATCTATTAACCTATCCTTAGCTAATTGTGCTAGGTAGCCTATTGTTTCTATTTTTTCATTTGTTTCTAAATCTAAATCCATGTATTTTATATCAAATAATTTATTGCTCATTTTGCTTACCTCTCTTTAGCCTCTTCTTAAATTATCTTACTTTATTTTTCTGCTTTTCTATCTCTTATAGATTTTAAATAGTTTACCATAATAGCTGTTACTCCTGAACCTACTACTATTGCAACTAAGAACATTACTACTCCATCTACTCCACCCATTAGTGCTACTATAGGTCCACCATGAGGAACTCTATCTGCTACTTTTGCAAACATCGCTATATTTGCTGCAACTATAGATCCAACAATTAATGATGGAATAACTCTTAATGGATCAACTGATGCAAAAGGTATTGCTCCTTCTGTAATTCCACAAAGTCCCATTGCAAATGAAGCCTTACCTGCATCTACTTCATCCTTACTATAATGTTTCTTTCCTATGAATGTTGCTATCCCCATTCCAATTGGAGGTACAGCTATAGCAGCAGCTATTGGTCCCATTATCTCCGGTCTTCCTTCTGTAATCATTGCTACTCCAAACAAGAATGCAACTTTATTTACTGGACCACCCATATCAAATGCAATCATCGCACCTAGTATTGTGGCTAAAGCTACTGAACTTGCTCCTGATAATCCTGATAAGAAGTTAGTTAATCCTTCAAATATTGATGTTATAGGTCCACCTAAAACTAGTATAAACGCTAGGCCTGTTGTTAATGTTGATATTATTGGTATTATTATTATTGGCATAATTGGTTTTATTATTTCTGGAACTTTTATAGATTTTAAACCTTTAGTAACATATCCAGCTAAGAATCCTGTTACTATTCCACCTAAGAACCCCGCATTTGCCTCTGATCCATAGAAAGATCCGTTCGCTGCTATATACCCACCTATTAATCCTGGAACTAAACCTGGTCTATCTGCAATTGAAAATGCTATAAATCCTGATAATACAGGAACCATAAATGTAAATCCTGCTCCACCTATCTTCTCAATAGTTTTCCAAAATGAATCTTCTGGTATTGCTAATCCATTAGGTGTTGGTTCACCACCAAAAGCTAGTGCTATTGCTATAAGTAATCCAGCTACGACAACAACTGGAATCATGTATGAAACTCCACCCATTAAATGCTTATAAAATGATGGTTGTTTTGATTTCATTTCTTTTTTAGCTTCATCAACTGATTTTATTTTAGTTGTTTTTTTCTTTTCAACCTTTCCATCTAAAAACAGTTGAATTATAGCATCTGGTTCTTTTATCGCCTTTGCTATAGGGCACTCGTAAATTGCCATTCCTTCAAATCTATCTAAATTTACTGATTTATCCGCTGCTATTATAACACCATCTGCTTCTTTTAAATCTTCATCGGTTATAATATTTTCTGCTCCTGTTGATCCTTGAGTTTCTACCTTTATTTCTACTCCCATTTTCTTTGCAATCTTATTTAACTTTTCTGCTGCTATATAGGTATGTGCAATTCCTACAGGACATGATGTAACTGCTAATAATTTCATATTTATCTCCTCCTACAAATTTTATTATATCGTTTTGCTTCCTTTGATGATTTAATTATATAGCCGATGAAAACATATTCACAGTTATATAATTTCACCTACTAGAGGAAATTTTTAATCAATTATTTTTATAAACTCATCGAAATTATTGGCCTTTATTAATTCAAATACTAAGTCAATATCTAAAATTTTTTTATAAACTTGCTCTAAAATTACCTTTAATAATTGATGATCTTTTTTAGCAATGCCAACTAAAAATACTACTTGCACTTTTTCCTTTTCCCATGTAATTGCTTTTCTTAATATTGCCACAGCTATAAATGACTTTTCTATTCCATCATGCATTGTATGCGGAATTGCCACCAAATCTCCAATCTCTGTACTAGATAATTGTTCTCTTTTAAATATTTCTTCTTTCACAATATTATTTATATAATTTAACTTTAATAAATTATTAGTTATTTTTTCAAGAACATCGTATCTACCCAATCCATCTATTGATTTCATAAATAACTCTTCTTTAAATATATCTAATAATCTCGTACTATATATATTAGAATCATATATTATATCTTTTATTAATTTAACTTCTTCCTTATCTAATAAGTTTTTAATATATATAACCTTTTTAGAGTCTATGTCTAAAGGGATTGTTGTAATTATTAAATCTATATTTTCAAGTATATCTTTATCAAATTCATACCAAGGAATAGTATCAACTATATCTAACTTATCTTTAAATTTACTTTCTAATTTAACTTTAAGTAATAAAGATGTTCCAACTCCTGTGGTGCAAACTAATATACCCTTTTTCACATTTACCTTTTTACCTTTTATTCTCTCTAAGGATGCTGCAAAATGTAATGTTAAGAATCCAATATCATCTTCGCTTAGTCTTATACCGACAATTCTTTCAATTGTTTTATTTGCTAAAACACCTAATTCAAATGCAAAGGGGTAATTATTTTTTATTGTCGAAAGCATGCTATTTTCAATTTTAATTTCATATTTAGCTCTATTTATTGCAGCTCTTAAATGATTATCTAAAAAGTTTATTAGTATATCATCCTTACTTAAATCTATATTATATATTTTTAAAATCTCTTTTGATATTTCATTTATTAAACTAAAATTAGATTTTTCTGTTTCTAAATACGATTTTTCTGAGTCTGTTATTATTAAGTTACTTGAAATAATATACCTTGTTATATAGCAAATTCCTTGCTTATCTAGCTTTATATTTAAACTATTCTCCAAATCTTTACACAAACTTTGTGCTATCTCTATCTTGTTTTCTTTATGTAATAACGCTATTTCTTTATCATCATACTTTGCATCTTTATTTTTAATATTTCTTATTACCATTATATACGTAAAGTTTAATAAGTTATTAAAGGCTATATCTGTTAATCTTAATTTATATTTTTGTAGGTTTTCTATTAAGATTCTTTCTATATTATTTAAAGCTCCTTTGCCTAATTCCCTTTCAAAGATGATTTTAAATTCACTAATAAAAAACTTATTATTAGATTTTAGATATTTTAATATACATTTTCGTATATCATCTTCTTTACCACTTATAACTATGCCTTTATTACTATTTTTTACAATATCTAACTTCATACTATGTAAAATATTCTTACTTAATTTAATATCATTTTTTAATGAAGATAAACTTATAAAAAGTTCATCTGCTAAATCCATTTGAATAATTCCATCAAATCCAATAATCTCATTCAAAAGAAGTCTTATTATTATATATTCTGCTCTTTCTTTAGTGCTTAGATTAATATAATAACTTTTTTTATTATCATTTAACCGATTTAAAAACTCTTTAAAAATATCCTTTTTCTGAATATCTAAAAAGTAACCTTTTCCCTTTTCTGATGATATAACTGCTCCATGATTTTTTAATGTATCATTCAACTCTTTTATGTCACTTCTTATAGTCCTCGAAGAAACTCCTATTGTAGTACATAAATCTTCACCTTTTACTATCTTATTTTTATTCATTAATATATCAATTATTTGTTTTTGTCTTTCACTATTTATCATAAATCATCACCTTTTAAAATTATATATTTTATGAAAACATATTCAAATATATATAATTGCCTTATGTAGAGGAAATTTCCTACCTACAAATTTAAATTTCAAATTTTAAAGATATTATATTTTACCCTAAAATTCAAATAAATCTTTATGCATTTTTAGAAGATAATACTAGGGATTAAAAAAAATATAACTCAAATAATATAAACATAAGGAGGGATTATTATGCCAACAAAACCTAACAGTAAAAAAATTTATTTACCTAATGATAGAACTGGGTATGCTCCAGAAAAACATGCTTTAATTAGTCATGGAAAAGTTGATTCTGAACCAAGTCCATTACCTAGTACTGTAGAAGATGATATAGTAGTAAATAATATTGCTTATATGGAATTTGATTATACAGAACAACCTGAACTAGACAATGAAAGTGATACTAGAACTGAAACAAGTAAAAATAGTAAGAAATAAATATCACAAAGGAGAGATTCGATATGTCTAACAATAAGAAAAATAGAACAGATGGAACAATTCCTATGAAAAATAAAGATGTTGCTACTCCTGTTAATTCAAATAATACATCTAGTTCTGCTTATGAATATACAGATTTAGAAAATATAGCTAGAGTTTCTAAATCTAATCAAAAACGTTAATAAAAATAAATAAAGGAAATCTTTTAATGAACAACTACTAAATTTTTCTATCTATGTATCGATAATTTAAGTAGTTGTTCATTTTTATTTTAAATTTATCGCAATTTAGGGGGAGGGCATATGAGAAAAATACTAAAAGACAAAAATACTAAAAAAGAAAAAACTAAAAATATTAATAAAACTAAAAAAAGTCACAATAAAAAGCTAATTAAAATATCTAATAAACTTAGAAGTTGCTTTGCATTAATTATAGCTTTATTATTATTTATCTGGGGACTTGGACTATATAATATGAATAAAATTAATAGTTCTTCTGAAAAGCTTTACTCAAATAACACTTTAGGAATTATATATATAAATGAATTAAGCGAAAATTCTACATATAATTATCTTAGCAGCAAACTTTTAATAACAAGCAAGGATGAGGCTGAAAAGAAGATTTTAACTCAAAACATTTATTATAATAACAAAAGAAATTCCCAACTTGTTCAGCTTTATAAAGACTTAATTACTAAAGATGAAGATAAACAACGTTTTGATGAAATAATATCTTCTTTAGCTAAATTAGAAGAGCAATCTGATAATATAATTAAAGCTGTAAATGAAAATAGATTAAATGATGCTACTTTATCTTCTTATGATTTAGATAAAATTCGTGGAGACTTTATAATTAAATTAGATAGACTTGTAGAATTAAACAGCAAATGGGCTGAAGAAACTTTACAAATGAATAAAGATACATATAATGATTCATTAATACTTACGTCTATTATTTTAGGGCTTTCAATATTTATTTCTATACTGTCTGCTGCTAGTATAACTTTAAGAATAACTAAGTCTTTATCTAAAATAATGTCTTTATCTAATAGAATAGCTAAATATGACTTGTCTGAAAAGATTGAAATAAAGCATAATGATGAATTTGGACAAATAGCTACGGCTCTTAATATAGCACAAGATAACTTAAAAGAAATAGTACATTCAGTTATCTCTAGCGCCGATGAAGTTAATTTATCAAGTGAAGATTTAGCTTCATCTATTGAAGAAGTAACTTGTCAATTTGATTTAATAAATGATTCATCAAGTGAAATTAACTCTACAATTCAGGAAACTAGCGCTATAACAGAAGAATTATCTGCATCTATTTTAGAAGTAAATGCAAGCATAGATACTCTTTCTGAAAAAGCTACTGATGGTAATATTAATTCAGAAAAAATTCAAAAAAGAGCAACCACTATAAAGAAAGATACTGAATTCGTAATCGATAATACCTCAACTTTATATGAAAGTGTAGAAAATGATATAAAACTATCTATCGAAAAAGCAAAAATAGTTAATGAAATAGTTAATATGACTAATTCTATTGAGGAAATTGCTGAACAAACTAATCTTCTTGCTTTAAATGCATCAATTGAAGCTGCTAGAGCTGGAGAACAAGGTAGAGGATTTGCTGTTGTTGCTGAGGAAGTAAGACTACTTGCAGAACAATCCAGGAGTTCAGTTCAAAGCGTAAAAGAGACAATAAATCAAGTCAGACTTGCCTTTAATAATATCACTGATAGTAGTAATAAATTACTTGAATTTATGGATAGTGAAATAATGAAAGAATTTAAACAGTTCATAAAAATAGGTGATAAATATGAAAAAGATGGAGTATTTATTAGAAAGATGAGTGAGGACATTGCTGCTATGTCTGAAGAAGTATCTGCTACGATGAATGAGCTAAGTAATGCTGTTCAATCAGTTGCATCTATGACTCAAAATTCATCAGCAAATGTAAATTCAGTAAAGAATAGTATAAATGATACTACTAGTGCTATAGAAAAAATGTCCGAAACAGCTATAAATCAAGCTGAATTGGCTATAAAACTTAGAAGTTTATTATCTCAATTTAAATTTTAAATCAAGTAGGTAGATTCATTAGAATCTACCTACTATTATTTTTCTACTCCGTATCTAAATCCCATCATAGAGCCAGATCTTCCACAGTTTCCTCTTCCTCTATTTTCTGAATTTAATCCATATCTATTTCCTTCTCCATTTCCTTGCCCTTGACCCCTGTTTTCTTCCCCATAATAAGGACAGTTTGGATTTCCTAAGCCGGAATTATTATCCTCAGATATATTGTAATTTTCTGTATCACTCACTACTGCTTCACCTGAATTTATTACTGGACTTTCTTCCTCTGCTGCAAAGGCTATGGCTCCTGTACCTATTGTAATAGCCCCTATTATTGATAATGATAAAATTAATTTTTTCATAGTTATTATACCTCCATTAAATATTACTTTATAAGCAAGAATTTTTATTAATTATTCTTACTTTAAGTTCTTTAATAATATAATAACTTTTATTTTTTATAAGTTAATGATTAATTTGTGATTAATTTGTGAAATTTATTTTTGTTTTATTAGGTCATTAGGGATAATAAAATAAAATTTACTTCCCTCCCCTATTTTACTTTCTACTCCATAATTAAATCCATGTGCTAATATTATTTCCTTAGAAATAGCTAAACCTAAACCCATTCCTCCACTTTTATCTTCCTTATAGTATCTATCCCAAATATATTTTATACATTCTTTTTCTATTCCTTTTCCATAATCCTTTATATATATTTCTATATTTTCTTCATTTTCTATTACTCCAAATACTATATTCTTATTATCACTTTTAGAATGTTTTATTGCATTTATAAAGAAGTTTGATAATACCCTAAATAAATAATTATTATCTATATAAACAACTATCCCCCTATTTTTTAGACTTTCTTGTATTTTAAGCTTTAAACTAAAATTACTATAACTATTTTTATTTAAATAATTATTTAACTTACTATAAGTTTCTTTTATGAAGTTATCTAGCTCATACTCTGATAATTTAATTATTTTTTTATTATCTCTTAGTTTGCTTAAAACTAATATTTCTCCTACAAGTTCTGTTAATATATCAACTTCTTCAATAATACTAGATGCATATTCAACAGTTTCGTTGCCAGAAACTAATTTATCTCTTATAACTTCACTATTTGCTCTTATAACACTTAATGGAGTTTTTAAATCATGGCTTACATTTGCAATAAATTCTTTTTGCATATTATCCTTTACTTCAAGTTCTCTTGCCATGCTATCTATACTATCATTTAGTTCTTGAATTTCATCTTTTGTTTTAATTTGAAACCTACTTTCATATATACCCTTTGAAATATCATTAGCTCTCTTTTGTAAAAATACTATTGGTTTTGTAAACTTTTCGCCAAGATAAATAGCAATAAATGTTGATATTATTGCTGAAAATAAAAATATTGCTACCATTATCAAATTAACGCTTTTTATTAATGACTTTGTTCCTTCATAACTTTTATAAACAACTATATCTCCATAACTAGAATTCTTTTTTATACCTATATATGTATCGCCATTATTTGACTTAAAAATTTGTTTTCCTTCTATTTTTTCAAAGTTTATAGATTTACCTTGACCCATCATTCCCATTTGATTCATATGTCCATTACCATTACTTGATTTGCACATATTAATAATTTTTCCATCATTAATTAATACTGCATATATATTGGTAAATTCTGTAACCGTATTGTTTTTTGCCGCTTCTAAAACATATTCGCTGGCCTCTTCTAAATCAATATACTCATTATTTATATATATCTTTGGTAATATAAATGATGTTAAAATCAAGCTAACAATTGCTACTATTACATTCATTAATATCATATACTTTATTATTCTTTTACTTATCTTGTTCATTATTCTATAGTTAGGCTATAGCCTACCCCCCATACAGTTTTTAAATTACATCTAAAAAATTCTACTTTTTCTCTAAGTTTTTTTACATGAGTATCTATAGTTCTAGTATCTCCATAAAAATCATATCCCCAAACACTAGTTATTAAATCTTCTCTTGTAAAAACCTTGTTTTTATTTTTTATTAAAAACATTAATAAGTCATATTCCTTAGGAGTTAAAATAATTTCCTTCTCCTTCTCAAAAACCCTTCTATTATTATCATCTATTCTTAAGTCACACAGTTTAATCTCATTAATATCTTCATTTTTGAAACTATTAATTCTTAGTTTAACTCTTAAAACTAATTCCCTCATACTAATAGGCTTTACCATATAATCATCTGCTCCAAGCTCAAAGCCAAAAATTCTATCTTCCTCTTCTCCTCTAGCACTAGTTATAATAACTTGTGTATATTTATTTAAAGATTTTATTTTCTTTAAAAGGTACCATCCATCTTTATATGGCATCATTACATCTAATACGGCCAAGTCATATATATTTTCTTCAATTAAGTTCTCTGCTACTTTTCCATCATTAGCTAAAGTAACATTATAACCCTCTTTTTCAAGATATAACTTCATAACTTTTCCTATTTGCTTTTCATCCTCTGCTATTAGAATTTTTTTCATATACCCTCCAATTATAAGATAAAATATAAATTATCTAATACTTTCTAATAAAATAATAATCTAGTTATTTAATGCTAATAATTTACACTTGTGCTTATATTAATTTATATATCTTATATTAATATTATTCAATACTTATTTATAAATAATATAGCAGCTAAATACATTTATCAAGTTACGAAAGTTAATACTAAAATATTTTTTAAAAGAATAAAATTACAAATAATTATCCACGTGATAAACTTTTTATAATTTCTAAATATTAAAAAAGATACTAATAAAACATCATTATGCTTTATTAGTATCTTTTTATTTATATTTCCATCACATTAGTATTAAGCTACTATATCTGATTTTCTTCCTTCTATTTTTTCTGCTATTTTTTCTCCAACATTTTTTAGTGAAACTGAAATAGCTAAAAATACTACTAGTATTACTCCTAGAATTAAGAAATCTTTTCCTACTACACTGCTATTTATTACCTCAGCTGATATTACTTCTCTTAAAGCTTCAACTGCATAAGTAAATGGCATGTATGGATTTAATACTCTAAAGAATTTAGGTACTACTTCTAATGGGAATGTACCTGCACATGCAGTAAGTTGAAGTATTAATAAAACTATACCTAATAGTCTTCCAGCATCCCCTAGTAATGAAATTAAACATTGAATAATTGAAACAAAAACTAATGATAGGAATATATTTGTTCCTATATATGCTGCTGGATTACTTGTTTCTAATCCAAGAATTAGCACTACTATACTTACTAAAATTGCTTGTAAAATTCCTACAAATGCATAAGATAAATATTTAGCCATAACTCTATCGAATTTAGATAAATTTTCTTCTTCTTTCAATTTTGAAGGAATTACAAAGAACATCATTATAGCACCTATCCACAATGAAAGTGGAATAAAGTATGGTGCAAATCCTGTTCCATAGTTCGGAATCTTATTTATTGAATCGAAATTCATATTTATTGGTTCCGAAACAAATTCTCCCATTGTTTCTGATGAATTTTTTAATCCATCTTTCATTTTATCTGCACCTTCATTAAGCTTTGTGCTTAATTCATTACTTCCATCATAAAGTTTTTTAACTCCATCAGTTAATTCTGGAACCTTTGATGCTAATTCTGAAATACCAGAATTTAATGATTTTTGTCCATCTAATAATTTGCTTGAACCATCTTGAAGTTTAACTGATCCATTTGCTAATTCATTTGAACCATTATAAAGTGCTGATATTCCTGAAGTTAATGTTGGAATATTAGATTTTAAAGCACTAGTTCCATCATTTAATGCATTAGCTCCTGCATTTAATTTAGTTAATCCAGTATTTAAATTGCTTGCTCCATCTGATACTGATTTTAATCCTACTCCAAAATCACTAGTTTGAGGATCTAAATTAGTATATAAGCCATTTAATCCTGCATCTAATTTTGAAACTCCAATTGACAATTCTTTCATACTTAAAGTTAAATTAGATACTCCATCTGTTAATTCTTTTATTCTTGGTGCATTTTTTGACGCATCAGCTTGAACTTTTTGAGTTATTTCTAATGCTTGTTGTATTAATAATTTTTTTTCTTCAACAGTAGTCTCACTGTTTGCTGCTTTAGTTAAAAGCTCTTGAACCATATCATTTGCCTTGCTTGAATCTGATACTCCTTTAACTAACTCATTTACGCCTTTATTTAAATCTACTATTCCACCTTGTCCATTTGATAGATTTGAATTTAATAAATTAGCTCCTGCTTTTAGCTCCCCAACAGCTGGATATATTTTCCCTATATAAGCATTATATAAATTTTTATTTCCATCAGCTAGTTGCTTTGAACCTGCTAAGGCTTCAGATGTTCCTGATTTTAATTCATTAGTTCCATTTGCTAAAGCGCTAACTCCACTACTTAATGTTGGAACTTTTTCATATACTTGTCCAAGTCCTGAATTTAGTGCATTTGCTCCATTTATTATTGAGCCTATACCATTGTTTAAAGTTGCTTGCCCATCTAACAATTGAGATGATCCATCACTTAACTTAGTTGCACCTTCTGCTAAGGTTGGGACTTTTTCATTTAAAGTATTTATTCCATCATAAATTTGTTTGCTTCCATCAGCTGCTTGTGTTAATCCATCTTTAGCTTCATATAAACTATCAAAAGCTACTTCAACATAATTTTGTGATATTGTTTTTGTTATTTTGGCATTAAGTTCTTGCTCTACCTTTGAGTTTATTTGTGATGCTAAGAAGTTTTTCTTATCATTTGATATAAAATCAATTTTTGCAACTTTGGGAGCCCCTTCTTTTGCTGCTATAATCTTAGATGAAAAATCTTCTGGAATAACTACTTTTGCATAGTATCCTTTTCCCTCTAAACCATCATTAGCATTTACTTCCGAGGTTATTTCCCATCCAATTTCATGGTTCCCTTTGAGTTCTTCCTCAATATCTTTACCATAGTTTACCTTTGAGCCATCTAAAGTAGCTCCTTCGTCTTTATTTACCACTGCAATGTGGACATCTTCAAGTTTTGCATATGGGTCCCAGAATGCATATAAGTATAATAATGAGTATAATAGCGGTACAATTATAATTGCAATTATCGATACTCGTATGAATCTGTTTTTAAATATGCTCTTGATGTCTTCCCTTGCAATCTTTAGGAAATTCATACAATCACCTTCTGTTTAATTTTTTGTACTGAATAGTCAGTCAATCAGTATGATATATTTATACTACTTTTGTACTAAGTAGTCAATATTATTTTTTTAAATTTTTTTACAAAAAAAACTAGATTAATACTTACATGTATCAATCTAGCTTTTAAAATTAAAAATCAAAACTAAAAAATATTAATTAAAACAAATTTAATTCTAAGTTATCTTAATTTTTAATTACTCTACATTTTTAATTATTCTAGCTGGATTTCCTCCAACTACTACATTATCTGGAATATCTTTTGTAACTACTGAACCTGATGCTATAACTACATTATTTCCTATAGTTACTCCTGGATTTATTGTTGAATGTCCACCAATCCAAACATTATCTCCTATACTAACGCTTTTTCCAAATTCATATTTAAGCCTTTCATTAGGATTTATTGGGTGTGTTGCTGTATAAATATGTACTCCTGGTGCAATAAAACAATTCTTTCCTATTCTTATTTCACACACATCAAGCATTACGCAATCAAAATTAGCATAAAAACCTTCACCAACATGTATATTGTACCCATAATCACATCTAAAATTAGGCTCTACATATAAATTTTCACCTGTTGATCCTAAAAGTTCTTTTAAAATCTTTTTACGTTCATCCAGTTCTGTTTCTATAGTATTATTAAATAATCTAGTTAATTTCCTTGCCTTTAATCTTCCATTTGTTAACTCTTCATCACTTGGATCATATGGTAATCCTTGCATCATTTTTTCTTTTTCTCTCATACTATTCTCCTACAATTTTATTTTTTAATTGTTTTCATCTTGAAATAGATAAATTATATCATTATAATAACGATTTCATTATCTTTTTACGTTTATTCCATATTGAAAATACTTCATAAATTTCTCCACTACCTCTTCATGATTATACTTATCTTCATTTAAAATTTCATAAAGAGCCGAAGAAACTAATACACCTATTAATCCATAACTTAATAATATTGGATCATCATTTTCTATAAAGCCTCCGTCCATAACGGCTTTGAATTTAACTGAACTCTTATCTATAAGAGTTCTTATTTCTTCCCTTAACATATTGTTTCTTTCTCCGGTTCCCCAAAGTTGACTTATTATTACTTTAAATAAATCTTTATTTTCATAAACATATTTAAGTTGAACCTTTGCTGAAACTTTTATTATTTCATATGGATCTGTAACATCTTTGGTTGCTTCTTCTATTTCTTCATTTATAAGATTTATTCCCTCTTTAATTATGAAAATAAAAAGTTCTTCCTTGCTTTTAAAATGATAATATAAGCTTCCCTTTGCTACTCCAGCTCTAGCCACAACATCATCCATTGTTGCTCCTGTATAGCCATAATTTGAAAAAACTTTTATAGCTGATTCAAAAATAGCCTTTTTAGTTTTGTTCATCTAATTTTCACCTTCTTAGAAATTATCTTTTCTTATTCTACCATAATAATCTATCATATTTCTCTCATATTCTTCATTAAATTTATTAGAACTTAAAAGAAAATCTGCTGTAGATTTGCTCATTGCTATCGCTACATCGTACAATACAGCTATTCTTAGCAAAGCTTTAACATCTGGATCATGAGGTTGTGATGTTAATGGATCCCAGAAAAATACCATTAAATCAATTTCTCCATTTACAATAGCGGCTCCAATTTGTTGATCTCCTCCCATTGGTCCACTTTTAAATCCTTGAACCTTTAATCCAGTTTTTTCGCTAATAAGACTAGCAGTTGTACCAGTACCACAAAGTATATGTTTACTTAGCATTTCTTTATTTTCTTCTGCCCATTCAATCAAAGCGGATTTTCTATTGTCATGAGCTATAAGTGCTATTTTTTTTGCTTTACCCATAATATAGTCTCCCATAATGCTCCCCCTAGTTCTTATAAAATATTTATTTTTAAATAAAGTTGTTAATTTTTATATGAATCTTAATATAGTAAGCTTTCTTAAACTAGACTCAAATCATTTATATAACTTTACCTAATACTAAAATTATACATAATTAAATATTAGTTTACAACAATATAAAAATATCGCATATTCATTTCTGATATGCGATATTTAATCAATAACTATTTATCTTTTAGCCATACTTGAAAATTAAATGCTAATTCTTGCATCTCATTAATAAATCTACTAGAATGATATCCATCACAAATAGCATGGTGTGCTTGTATTGATATAGGAATAAACACTTTATCAAATTAATTACTTGCTTTATCACTTAAAACTTTATTAGAGTTAAAACTTTCTTTTGCAAATTTAATACATACACCTAAAATCATTCCTACTATAGCTGGAATTATCCAAGCTAGTCCTTCTTTATAAAAAGGTAGTTTACTAATAAAGCTTGTAACAAATCCTAAAGTCAATCCAACTTGTCCTAAAGCATCGACTACGCTTATTACTCCTGTAAATAATATTGTTAATTTATAAACTACAGAACTTCCTTTAAGTATATTGTCCATCATTGCAAGTATTATAAGCATTATAGCTACTGGATAAATGGCATTTAATACTGGTACTGTTACGCTAAGAATCTTTGTAAGTCCCATGTTTGCAAAAGTCATACTAAATATAGTTAATATTCTTACCCAGTTTTTATATGATATTTTCTCAGTTAATGTCGAGAAATATTGACTACATGAAGTAATAAGTCCAACGCAAGTTGTTAAGCATGCTAATGTAAAGATTAATGCTAATAATATAGCTCCTGGCTTTCCAAATATATATGTTGTGATATTTGTTAAAGTTTGAGCTCCATTTTCAGTTGCTCCAAATCTTCCTCCGCTAGCAGCTCCTAAATGTGCAAGTAAGGCATATATAACAGCTAATAAAATTCCTGCTATTATTCCTGCTTTTATTGATGTATTAACTATTTCTTTTTCATCATTAATTCCTTTAGATTTTATAGCTACTGCAATAACTATTCCAAAATTAAGTGCAGCTATTGTATCCATTGTTAAATATCCATCTAAAAATCCCTTAACGAATGGAGAGGTTGCATAATCTCCTGTTGCTGCTCCGTATCCTCCAATTGGCTTAATTATAGATCCAATTACCATAATTAAAATTAGAATTAATAAAGCAGGAGTTAGTACTTTTCCCATACGATCTACTAACTTACTAGGCGATAATGAAAGCCAATATGCTATTGCAAAAAATATAAATGTATATATAAATAATGCTAATGCTATTGATATATTTTCAGGCAAATATGGTGCTACTGCCATTTCAAATGGTAAACTTCCTGCTCTTGGAATACCTAAGCATGGTCCTATTGATAAATATACTAAAATAGTGAATACTGTGGCAAATAAAGGATTTACCCTTCTTGATAAATTAGTTAAACCTCCAGATTTTGCTACCGCAACAACTCCTAATACAGGAAAACCAACTGCTGTTATAAAAAATGAACTTGTAACTATCCAAGTGTTTTCCCCTGCTGCCTCAGCCATAAAAGGAGGAAAAATTAAATTTCCTGCTCCAAAAAATAAAGAAAAAAGCATCAGTCCTATTAATATTAAATCTCTTTTTGATAATTTCTCCATGTCAAAATCCCCCTAACTATATTCTAATTAATTCTTAATAATCTCACCTTCAATATCCAAATAATCTCCCCCTTTTTAAACAAAAAAAACCGTCCCTTGAAAACAAGGGACGGAAATATCCGCGTTACCACCCTAATTCTATAAAATTAGCTTATTTTTCATAAACCTTTTATAGCACTTAGCTACATATCTATCAATACGCTTATCTTTTAACGGTGAAAGACTCCGTCAATACTTACTACAAATTGTTTCAGTACTGCTTCTCAGAGATGATATTCGGTTAACTTTGAACATTGGCTTTCAGCATACACCAACTCTCTGTTGAACAAATTAATAACTTACTTTTTCTCTTCATAGAATTTTTATTATTATCCATTTATTATTATAATAAGCCCACCTTTTTACAATGTCAATACATTTTTATACATTTAACTATTAACAGTTTAATGAATTTTAAGTTTTGTGCAGCAAAAAATCCATAATTGTTAATTACATTAACTGTTAATTATATTACGACTTCTATATGTAGCTTTCCTTTATCTTTCGGAATTAAATTATCTTTAACTTCTTCTCCATCAATTATAATCTTTTTATGTTCTCCACGCTTAATCTTTATATTGTAATCTTCGTTTTCATTATTAATATTTATTTCATATTCCTTCCAAGTTTCAGGGATACACGGATCTATTTTATATCCTTTACCTTCTATTTTCTTTAAACCTAATATGTCTTCAAGACCAACTTTATACATCCATCCTGATGCTCCTGTGTACCAGCTCCATCCACCTCTTCCGCCATGAGGCTCTTTTATATATACATCTGCAGCCATTACATAGGGTTCTACTTTATAGTTTCTTGCTTCAAGTTCTGTATTTGTATGATTAATTGGATTTATCATATTATAATATTTCCATGCCTTATCTCCTAGACCAAGCTTTGTTAATGCTAATATAACCCATACTGCTGCATGTGTATATTGGCCACCATTTTCTCTAACTCCAGGTACATATCCCTTTATATATCCTGGCTCTAAGGTAGGCGATTTATCAAAAGGTGGTGCTAATAACTTAATAAGACCCTTATCCTTATCTACAAGATATTTATCTACTGCTTCCATGGCTTCTTGTGCTCTAGTAATCTTAGCCGCATTAGAAATTATTGACCAGCTTTGTGCAATAGCATCTATTTTACACTCATCATTTTCTCTTGAGCCTAAAGGCTTTCCATCATCAAAATACGCTCTTCTGTACCAGCCTCCATCCCAAGCATTTTCTTCTAGATTTTCTTGTATAAAGCTTTGGAATGTGCCATATGCATCTTCTTTTTCTTTATCATTCTTATGCTTGCATATTTCCTTAAAGCTATCTAGTATTTTATATAAAAACCAACCTACCCAAATACTTTCTCCTTCTCCCTTGTTTCCAACAGTACTCATTCCATCGTTCCAATCACCACTACCCATAAGAGGAATATTATGTCTTCCAAACTTTAAACCTCTATCTATTGCTTTTAAACAATGTTCATATATGTTTCCCTCCTTATTGGATTGATTTACTATCGTATATCTTTCATCTTCGCCATCTCTTAGTGGTTCATCTTCTAAATAAGGAGCTTTTTCATCTAATATACTATAATCTCCTGTAGATTTTATATATTCAGAAGTTACATATGGCAACCATAACAAATCATCTGAAAATCTTGTTCTTATTCCTGAGTTTATTACTGGATGCCACCAATGTTGTACATCACCTTCAAGGTATTGTCTTGATGCACTCCTTAAAATTTGTTCTCTAGTTATATTAGGATCTAATATTCCTATGGACATAGAGTCTTGAAGTTGATCTCTAAAACCATAGGCTCCGCCACTTTGATAAAATGCTGTTCTTGATAAATATCGACAACTATAGGTTTGATACATAAGCCATCCATTTAACATATAATCCATTGATAAATCTGGTGTCTTTACTTGTATATTTCCTAGGAAATTTGACCAATAATCTTTCACATTTCTTAATTCTTCATCAACATTCTCTATATTACTGTATTTATTTATTTTTTCTTTTATTAATTCTTCACTTTCTTCTTGCCCAAAAATTATTATAATCTCTCTTTCTTCACCAGCTTTTAATTTTATATCTAGCTTAGCTCCTAAACAAGGATCATATATACTTCCACTTAAGTTATCTAAACTATTTTCTAGTAATGCTTTAGGGCTAGATAATTCTCCTCCAACTCCTAAAAAGCTTTTTCTATTACCAGTAAAACTTTGATTTTTATCGCCATTAATAGATAAATAAGCTTTTAATTTCCCAAAATATTTTGAATAAGGATTTTGGCCATATATATATTGGCCTTGGATTGATGTGCTTATGTATTTAGCACTTCCATAATTATATACACCAAGTACTAATTGAGCATAATAGAATATTGATAAATTCTTATCTACATTAGATAAATTCTTAAGAGATACTTTACATAATTTTATCTTTTCTTCCTTAGGACAAAATACTTTCATTTCACTACATATATTGTATGCAGTATGTTTGAAGGTTGAATACCCAAAGCTATGTTCGATTATGTATTCTCCTCCATCTCTTATTGGCATAGGAGTTATTGTAAAGTATGCTCCTATATCATTATCTCTTATATATAAAGCTTCTCCTGTTGGATCACTTACCCAATCATTGCTCCAAGGCGTTATTTTATTTTCCCTACTGTTTCCACACCAGGTATAAGTTGAACCCACCTCGGAAATATGGAATCCAAAATCCTTATTAGAAACTACATTTATCCATGGTGCTGGAGTATTTTCATAATCTTTAAGTCTTATGATATAGCTTTTATCTGATTTTTTAAATCCTCCATATCCATTAAAGAAGTCTAACTCACTAATATCAAAATGATTGTTTCCAATTTCAGTTTTCCTTAATTCTGATGCTTTATTCATATTTTCTTTTTCATGATTACTATGTTTTACTTCTTTTAATACTTCATCTGAATCATTATCGATCTTATTTATTTGTCTATCTACAAAACCCTTTATATAATCACTTTCATTTATATCTACTTTTATTCTATTAATGTGTGATAATTCTTCTTTGTTTCTATATTCATTATACTTATACTCTACTGCTTCCGTTAACTGCTTAGCAAGAGCTCCTTCTTTTGAATTTATATATAGTTTTGAAATACCTATAATAAAATCTCTTATATTATCACTCATTGTAGATTTATTATGAATGAAAATACCTCCTGATTTATTTATATTTTCTCTTGCAACAGAATTTCTAATTGTTGAAATTATATTTTTTTGGAGTGGTTCTTCATAGGATAACTCTTCTTCATTATAAATTACTAAGTCTGTCTTTATCCCTTTATTTCTAAAGTAATAGTGCATATTAATAACTTGCCTTAACAAATCTATATCATCTTCGCTTTCAATAATTAAAAATATTATAGGTAAGTCGCCTGATATTCCATATGACCATAAGTTTTCTTGATTCATTTTAATATTTCTTATGTAATCTTCTCTATTCTTTCTTCCACTATGAAGATATAAAATATAAGATGCTAAACTTTGGTATATATTTGCTTGCGCTGATCTAATTCCAATATGCTTAAGTTCTAACTGATTAGAATAATTATAAGCATCGGCACTCTTTTCTATCTTTGGAACATCTTTATATGATCTTATAAGTTCTAAAATTTCTTCTTTTGATTCTCCAACTCCTGTTAAATAGTAAATTGATTTTTCTTCTCCTGGCTTAAGTGTGATTCTACTTCTTATACTCATTATAGGATCTAATACTGTTCCAACTGTATTTTGAAGTGGGGCATCATTATCCATTACTTCTGGATATCTCAGATTTCTATTTCTTCCTATAAAGTTTAATCTTGATGTTTCGTAAGTTAAATCACCATCTAAATCATGATTTGAAGCTATAGTATGGAATATATAATTAGTAATTGCTCCTTTTGCTCTGGGCCTCCTATTTCCTATCAGACTCTTAGTTTCTTCATTATATTCTGTACTAATAAACAAATTAGAAAAACTTGGGTGAACAGCATCCCCTTCAAAAGATTGAAGAGTTACTTCTAAATAACTTGTTATTTCTAAAGTTCTTAGCTTTTCTCCTGTATTCTTTAATGATAACTTTCTTACTTCTACATTATCTTCAGAAGCTAATGTTACTTCATAATTCGTAGTTATACTTCCATCTTTTCTTTCATACTTTGCTTTATCAAGAGTAAATTCTACTAAATAGTCTTCATTACTTTCCTTGCAAGGCTCATAAGTAGCACTCCAATAATCATTTGAATTTAGATTTTTTATATAAAAGAAAGTTCCACTTGAATCTGAAGTGCTATCTCCCTTCCACCTATATACCGTCATATCATCTTTTTTAGAATATCCACTACCATCATGAGCTATCATAGTTGAATAAGTACCATTAGATAATAATAAAACTTCTTGATCCTCACCTTTATTTCCTTTAAATATTCTAGGAATAAAATCTTCCTTTTCTAACTTTTTATTATTAGCTATACTAATATCTACTTCTCTTTCAAAGGTTATGTTTTCAGGAACTTTTTCTTTTAAAAGAATTTCAGCTGCCTTTATTTCTGGAATATTATGAAATCTTTCTTTTAAAATATCATTATTTAATATATTATCTAAAGCTAAAAGAGACATTCCTAAATGATGAACCATATAACAACGTACTTCTTTTGCTTCTTCCTTTGGTTTTTCATCACTATAATCTATTGCTTCTATAAAACCATATCTACCATAAAACTTCATATCATACAGCTTTTTTAAATTTTTTATTGAAGATTTAGCATCATATGGTAAGGCCATTATTGAAGAGTATGGAGATATAACTACTTCTTGTTCAAGTCCTCTCTTTAAGCCTATTCCAGGTACCCCAAAAGCTTTATATTGATAATTTTGATTTACATCAAATTCATAATAAGCTGATTCTGATATTCCCCATGGTGTATTTTTCTTTTCTCCATAGCCTATTTGGGCACTTACAACTGATGAATATGTCAAATCCCAAATTGTATTTTTAAAACTTTTCATTATTTGAAATGGCATAAAATATTCAAACATAGTACCGCTCCAAGATACTAAAGTTTTATGCCCAAATACCTTGGTCATATTTCTACTTAAATTATACCAATGCTCCTTTGGAATTTCTCCTCTTGCTATTGATAAAAATGATGATATCCTTGCTTCTGAAGCCATTAAATCATAGTAGGAATTTCCTAAGGATTTTTCTTCTACATTGTATCCTATTGCAAAAAGCCCTCTATCTTTGTTATATAAAAATTTGAAGTTCATATCATTCATAATACTGTCTATTTCACATGCAAGAAGCTTAAGTCTTTCATTGAATTCCATAAGCTTACCAATTTTTTTATCTAAAATTATTTGGAATTCTTCTCCTGATGACTTCTTTATATCTTCTAATATATCTATCAATTGTAATAAAGTTGGAGCCTTATAATTTTTAAAGGTATCTATGACTATTTTTTCTATACCATCGAATATAAAATCATAAAAATCTATTTTTGTTTCTATTTCATTTTTTAATTTTTTTATCCAATAATATTCATTATCATTTTTCTTATTATCTTTATCACTTTCAAGTCTATCATTTACTATTTTTAATTCATCTAATAATATATTCTTATATTCTCTTAAATCAATATTATCTGGAAGCCTATCATAAAATTCTTCTTTTTCATCTTTTCTTACTATGTTGTAAGTATCTTTTATAGCTGTTATTTCTTTTTCTCTTATTATTGGGTTATTATTAAACTTTCTTATAACATCTTTAATTATCCAAAGATATCCTAAGAGGTTTCCACTATCTACTGTGGATACATACCTAGGCCAAAGTGCTTCTTTCGTCTTTGTATCATACCAATTTAAATAATGTCCATTAAATTTTTCAAGTCCTCTCATTCCATCTAAAATTGATTCTACTCTATAAATAACTTCACCTATTGATATATACCCTAAATCATAAGCCGTTAAATTAGTAATAAGCCCCATACCGATATTAGTTGGTGATGTTCTGTGTGCCAAACCCTTAAAAGGTTTTTCTTGAAAATTATCTGGAGCTAAATAATTATTTTCTTCATTTATAAAGTCTTCATAATAAGCCCATATTCTTCTACTACTTTCTCTAAGAAATTCTTCATCTTCTAATTCTAATCTATCTTTTATAAGCTTTTCTTCTTGTGATATTCTGCATGCCATTGCTGGTGCTATAGCCCAAAGAATAGAAATTACTATTGTAGCTATTAATATTTCTATAGAATTATCTAAACTAAGTAATAGTACTACTAAAGATACTCCTACTGATATCCACATTTTTTGATAATACCACATATAAGTATTCTTTACTGATTTCTCAACCCTATCAGCAGTTTTCCATTGAAGTAAATTCTTTTTAGATATAGTAAGCCTATAAATTGTTCTAAATATAGCATCAAACATAAGCCAAGCTTGGTATGGAATAAAGCTTAAAATCAATACTATTTGTTTTAATGTTTTAAAAGTTCCCATAATCTTTTTCTTAGGTGTAACAACAAAATCTGTTACTGTAAACATTAATGGAGTTATTAAAGCTAAAAATAACAATATAGATATTTGAACTGCTCCACTTAAAACTGTTAATATAGCTAATAATCCTAATAATAAGCTTGGGGCAAGTAAGCTCCTTCTAAGATTATCTATTATCTTCCACTTAGATATTGCTGATATCTTCTTTGAAAATGCAAAACTTGCTATTTGCCAATCTCCTCTTACCCATCTATGGAGCCTTAAGGCACTAGCTAAATAACTAGATGGATATCCATCTATTACTTCAACATCTGTTATTAATGCACATCTTGTTAAGACTCCCTCTATTAAATCATGTGAAAGGACTTTATTTTCTGGTATTTGATCTTTTAAAATATTATAGAATGAATCTATTTCTATAATCCCCTTACCAGTAAATATTCCTTCTCCAAATAAATCTTGGTATGTATCTGAAGATGCTGTTGAATAAGCATCTACTCCTGCATCTCCTGCAAAAATTTCAGAAAAATATGTTTTATGCTTATCTTCTAGATTAACACTTACCTTTGGTTGCATAATACTATATCCTCTTAATACAGAATTATTTTCTATATAAGGATTATTTAAAACATGGCTCATTGCTGAAATAAGCTTTTTAGCGCTTCCTATTGGTAAAAATGTATCACTATCTAAAGTTATTATGTATTTTGCACTTTTTAAAGAACCTATATCACTACTAATTATATTATAAGTAGTTTCTTCACTACCTCTAATTAAAGCCATAAACTCCATGAGCTTTCCTCTTTTTCTTTCATAGCCCATGTAGACTTTTTCTGATTCGTTATATAATCTCTTTCTGTTAAAGAAGAAAAATCTATCTTCTCCATCTTTTGCATACTTTTTATTCAGCTTATTTACAAATTTTATTCCTTCCTCATTTATTGCATTGTCTTGTGTCTCACTTTCATTATTGCTATCACATAAATCTCCAAGTAAAGCAAAGAAAATATTTTTATCTCTATTGGCTAAGTAATATATTTCTAATTTTTTTAGTAAATCAATTGCAGACTTGCTATTACCTAGTATTGCTGGTATTACTACAATAGTTCTTTCACTTTCAGGTATTCCCTTAGAGTAATCCATCTTAGGTATAAAACTAACAGGCGTAACCTTTGCTATAAACCAGTTTAATAGTGATATTACTACCTCACTAGATGGAACTATCATCAAAATAAATGCCAATATATATTGCCATAAATTAAAGCTTAATGGAATTAGATATGTTAATAGTAAAACTACTAAATCTACTAAAATTGTTCCTAAAAATATAGTTGATAAATAACATCCCCTTGACATCTTCTTATCTATATTTTTAGTTATATTATATCTTTTTAGTATATCTCTTACCCCATCATCTACTAAATAATATCCTATATGTCTTTTATAAAAATCTCTATTTTCTAGATGTAAACTACTAAGTTCTAGAGCTGTCTTTACTAGTTTGAGTTCATCTATATTAGTTTTTCTAGAAATTTCCTCTATTTTATGTCTATAATAATCTTTTGTTTCAAAGTCCATGTCCTCATAAATTTTGGCTGGATCTTGCTTTAATATTCTTTCTACATTTGATGTTTCTGAGAAGAATTCTTTCCAATTTATAGAATCCATTATTCTTAAAGAATTTATAGTTATTCCTATGGATGTAGCAATATTCCCTTCTCTTATATGATCTTTTATTATTTCCTTTTCAAAACTTGTGTTTTCTTTTTCTTTCAATCTATCTAAAGCAAACTTGTATACTCTTTCATCCTCTATTGAATTATCTCTTAAAATACTAAAAAACTTATCTATAAACTCAGGAGAAAACAGTCCATCATGAAGACTCTCGTCATCTCCCATATAGTTATTTTTAGATTCCTCTTTAGACTCTTCAACTTTAATTATAGGATATTTATTTTCCAGCTTAGATAATAAACTATCTATCTTATCATTATTATAAGAATCTATAACTGTATTAGCTAAGTCCTTAGCTCCCAATCTTTGCTTTTGAAGAACTACCATATCATTAGTTATTATTCCTAAATTGATTATTAATGCAATCCTAAGCATTAAAGGAAAAGCCCATAATTCTCCTATTGTAAAACTTTCTCCTTGCTCATTTATAAATTTTACTAATTCATCTTTATCTATTATATTTTGGTTTTTCTCAATATAATTTTTAGCCAATATATAAACCCTTGGATAACTAATATAATCAATTTCTATTGTAGGTAAATTATTAAAATAGTTTATTGGCAAATTAAACTTAATTGTTTTATATTCCTTTTCAATTAAATAAATATTATCAAGCAGCCATTCAGCTGAAGAAATAACATCCTCCCCGTGCTTAATAAGCTTATTTAAATATTTATGATTATTAACAACTCCCTTAAATGCTTCATTAAGCTCTATGAGTATAGTTCTTCTAGTATTATTTAAAACTTCATCTCTCATAAACTTACTCCTCTCCTTATTCTTTAGTTAAGGCATTTTAAAACTCGACTAAGTTTATTATTTACATTATTGAAGAATTTTACTCATAGAAAAATAGTGAAACTAATTCGGACAAGCTGTGTAACAATGAAAATTTGATAATTGATAATTCAGGTTATAATTAGTCTGCGTTGAATTATAAAAATAAAAAATAGAAATTCTTTCGAATTTCTACTTAAATTCTCTAAACTTTATAGAAGTTTATTCTTCAATTATCCATTATTCATTATTTTTATAGTCTATTAAATTGTAAATCAAACTCACCTTCTCCTGAGTTATCAATACTTTCAAATGTCAATGTCCAATCTCCAACTATCTTATCAAAACTTTTTATTTCTTTTAAAGGCTTATCAGATGTAACTTCTTCGCTCCACTGTATATCCCCATTTGGATCTTTAAGCTCAAATTTAACATTCCCCTTAGTAAGAGTTAAATTTATTTCTAACTTCATTCCTTTAAAATTATCTTCAACATTATAAATATAAGTATCTTTTATTTTACTTCCTTGCTCTATAGTATTATGTGCTGAACTTTGATTTCTAACTATACACCCTGTCATTATAAAAAAAATCATCACAACTATAATTGTTAAACGTAAATTTCTTCTCATCTCATTCCCTCCCTAATTTATATTATGACATAAAAATTGGTAAATGCTATATTCAATTATATATAATTCAATCATAAATAACAATCAGAAGGACAATTGAAAAGGAGAGATTCAAACGAATCTCTCCTTAATTTTTTCACTGCAATTTGAAATTTTCATTTCAAATAAATTTTCATTTTTTTATTAATTCTTTAGTCCTTCTACTGCTTTTCTTGTTACTCTAAGTTTTTCTTCTACTGCCTTTAAGTTATTCTTTGCCATTCCTATAAATAGCATATCTATTATTGCAAGTTGTGATATTCTTGAACTCATAGCACCTTCTCTTAATGTCTTTTCTACAAATGGTACTTGAAGAACTATATCAGATATATCAGCCAATGTATTGTTTATACTTGCCTTTGTTATTGATATAACTGGTATTCCTGATTCCTTAGCATTTTCTGCGCACTTTATAACTTCTCTAGTTTCTCCTGAGTATGATATTGCTATTGCTACATCACCTTTTTCCATAAGTGCTGAAGATGTAATTTGAAGATGTGTATCTGCATGTGCAATACATCTTTTATTTATTCTACTTAATTTATAATAGAAATCCATTCCTACTAAGCTAGAAACACCCACACTAAATATATATATATTTTTAGCCTTGTTAAGTATTTCTATTGCTTTTTCTAATTCTTCTTCTTTTAAAATTCCAATTGTTTGATTCATTATAGAATCAATAGAAGCCTTTATTCCGTAAATTATATTTTTAGTTGATAAATCTCCATGCAAATATTCAAAATCAGAATTATCTTCATCATTTTGTAAATTTAATGATAATCGTAGTTTCATTTCATTTAAAGAATCAAAACCTATTTTTTTAGAGAATCTAACAACTGTTGGAGCTGAAGTATTTGTAACATCTCCAATTTCTTTTGCTGACATATTTATAATACTCTTTTTATTACTAAGTAAATATTCAGCTATTAATTTTTCTCTATCTGTGAAGCTCTCGAAGTTTTGTTTTATATACTGCAATACGTTCATTTTCACACCCTACCATCTTTTTGACTTATTTATTAATTATATTGAAATGAAATTTTTTTCCGTTACATATATATTTTAATAAATAAAAGTCCTTTTGTAAAACAGAAGCTACAATATTTGTTCTAGGATCTGCATCTTGATTTCTTTTTAATATTTCAAGCTCTCCCATATACCTCATATAGTCTTTATTATCTATAGATATATCTCCATATTTCTTACTTACTGTATTAAAAGGCTCTATAATACCACCTTCTAAAATAAGTCTACTTTCACTTGCTCTTATAGCATCTCTTGCTTCATCTGTTCTTGATGAATAAATATTATTTAAAATTCTAAGAATTAATTCATCATTAGTTTTTATTTCTATATCTAGCTCTACAACATCCTGCTTTAATGATGATAAATCTTTTAATTCCTCATAAGTAGGAAGAGAATCCCCTATAAAAACAGATTCATTTTCTAAGGCAAATAAGTGATTTGCAGCTTCTTTTACACTTAATCCTCTATGATCTTCAAGAGTTGGCAGTCCATCTTTTAATGGACTTCTTTTCCTGTTGTTTGATTGAACAAATGCGCAAGGCTTTATTCCTCTCTTTTTAAGAATTCTATTTTTATCTATCATGCATTCTTCAGATATCCCAGTTCCAATTCTAGGATAAAAGTTATGCAAAGCATCTATATTACTATAATTTGGAGAGTATTTATCAAGTTCTTCAAAAAATCTTTCAGTAATAGTTGAAGCATTTAATTGAATTTTTATACCATATTCATTTCTACTCATTTTAGCTATATTTTCTTCACTATAACCAAAATCAATTCTAATGGTTTTTACTCCCATATCCCTTAATCCTTTTAAATCCATATCTTCTAAATCAAGAAATTTAAAAGTATTGGGAGATATGTCACTAATTATATCCATGTCATATTCTTTAGCTAAATTAAAAAACTCTCTAACTTCTACCTTTAAAACTTCATAATTAGCTTCCGGTATATGAAGAGACGTAAATATTCTGCCAAAACCTAAACTATGCGCATCCTTTAATAATTGAATATTTTCTTCTTTTGTGTTATCAAGTCCGAAATAAACAGAAAATCCATAATACATAAAAAAACCTCCAGTTTTTAATTAAAAAATGAAAAAAATTAAAGATGAAATAATTAAGCGTATGCTTAATTATAAAAATTAGATAGAGAAATTCTTGCAAATTTCTCTATCTACATTAGTTTTTCTTTACTATTAAATTTTCATAATTCAGCTCGTCTGAATTATTTCATTAATTGTCAATTGTCAATTGTAAATTGTAAATTATTCAACAGGGTCTTCAAATCCAAGCATTTCTGTGAATATATATCCTGCTATATATGATACAACTACTCCAATTAAGAATACAAACATCTTTCCATTAGCTATTAATAATGCTAGTGGTAATCCTGATACTCCCATTGCTACTGCTCCAACCTTGAAGATTGCCATTACAGCTCCACCAACTCCAGCTCCTAAACAAGCTCCTAAGAATGGTTTTCCAAGTGGTAATGTTATACCGTATATTAAAGGTTCTCCGATTCCTAAGAATCCTGGTACTAATCCATTTTTAGCTGTCTTCTTTAATCTTTCATTTTTAGTTCTTCTAAGTACTGCTATAGTAGCTCCTACTTGTGCCATACCTGCTGTTGCTAATATTGGAAGTAATACTGTAAATCCTGCATTAGCTATTAAATCTGCATGTATTGGTGTTAATGCTTGGTGCATTCCAGTCATAACTAGTGGTAAGAATAAAGCACCTGAAACTGCTCCTGAAATTACTGATATAACCATATTGTCTGATGCAATTGTTTGAGCAACTAAAGTACCTATTGAATCTGATATAGCTCCACCTACTGGTTGAAGAATAAATAATGCTGCAAGTACTGATACAGTTAATGTAACTAATGGTGTTACAAATAAATCTAATACATCTGGTACAACTTTTCTACAAGCTTTTTCTATATAAACTGATAGAACAACAACTAATATAACTGATATAATTCCACCTCTACCTGGTGTTAAAGGCTTTCCAAAAAGTGTAATATTAGCTAGTGCTGCTGATGAAAGTATTCCACCTAATACTCCACCCATCATTGGCATATCTGAACCAAATTCTTTGGCTGCATTTACACCTACTAAAATTGATAATATTGAGAATACACCATTACCAACAAGTCCTATAATTTGAGCTGCTGTAGTTGTCTTATAAGCATCTCCAAATTGCACATTACAAATATTATTTACAGCAAGTACAAGTCCACATGCCACAAATAAAGGTATTAATGGTATAAATACATTTCCTAATTTCTTAAGTAAATTTTTAAACTTTGTATCATTTTTTTCTTTTAATTTTTCTTTTGTTGCCTTAACAGCATCTTCTCCTAAAAGAACAGGTTTACCAACTATTTTGCTAACCTCAGCTGTAACTTTATTAACCTTACCTGGTCCGTATATTACTTGTAATTGACCTTCTGCATTAACAACTCCTAAAGCTCCTTCTGACTTCTTTATTTTTTCCATGTCAGCTTTTGAGTAATCTCTAAGTTCTAATCTGCAACGAGTCATACAATTAGCAACTGATTTTATATTTTCTTTCCCGCCTAGTAATTCAACTAAATTTTTAGCAATTTCAGCATTTGTCATTTTAAGTCCCTCCATCTTATTGTATTATTTTTTACTTATATTTTGTAATTTTTTATTAATTTATGCTTTTTAAAGCTTCTGCTATATATCCATTATTATTATCTAGGATATTTTTAGCTTCATCTTTATTTAGCTTTGATAATATCATAAATATTGAAAGCTTAACATCAAAATTTGTTTCTATTAAGAATTGTTCTGCTTCTTCTCTATCTACGCCAGTAGCTTCACAAACTATCTTTTTAGCTCTTTCAACTAATTTAGCATTTGTTGCTCTTACATCTACCATTAAGTTTCCATAAACTTTTCCAAGCTTTATCATTACTCCTGTTGATAGCATATTTAAAACTAATTTTTGAGCTGTTCCAGATTTTAATCTTGTTGAACCTGTAACTACCTCTGCCCCTACTACTGGTGCTATTGAAATTTTAGCTGCTTTTGAAACTTCTGAACCTGCATTACAAGTAACTGCTACTGTTAATGCTCCAACTTCATTAGCATACTCAAGTCCGCCTATTACATAAGGTGTTCTACCTGATGCAGCTAATCCAACTACTGTATCATTTTCATTTAAACTCTTAGCTTTTAAGTCTTCAACAGCCAATTCTCTCGAATCTTCTGCCCCTTCTTTTGCTCTGAAGATTGCTTCCTGTCCTCCTGCTATAATTCCTTGAACTAATTCTTCTGAAACTCCATATGTTGGTGGACATTCTGATGCATCTAATATTCCAAGTCTTCCTGATGTTCCTGCACCTATATAAATTAGTCTACCTCCTTTGTGCATACCTTTAACTATTCCATCTATAGCTTCTGCAATTTTTGGAAGTTCTACTTCTACTGCTTCTGCAACTTTCTTATCTTCAGCATTAATCTTCTTTACCATTTCTAAGGTTGAAACCTTATCTATATCTAAGGTATTTTGATTTCTACTTTCAGTTGTTAATTTTTCTAAATCTATTTTTTTCATATAATACCTCCAAACTAAGTATAACTTTCAAAATATTTTGACTACGTTTTCATTACAACATTATATTATCATATCTGAAATGATATTTCAATAGTTTTGTTATGAAACTTTATTTCATTTCATGACATTGACAAAGCAAATTATTATGTTTATAATTAATTATTTGTAATAAAAAGTAGATATATGTAAATTGGCTTATTCCATAGCTTTACTCCAGCTCAACACAAACTTACATATGCCTACTGGAAAACTAAAAGAAAGAAATTATAAATAGCCATACACTGATAAACTTTTTATAATTTCCTTATAGTAAAAAAGAAACTCAGTTTTAACTGAGTTTCTTGAGTAATTGTTTGTATTTAATTACTAATATTTAAATCTAAGTCATATATATTAAGAATTATAGAATTCAGTAAATAACTTTATAGTATAGGAATTATCTTTTACTGATGCTAATTCTCTTATTGAGTGCATTGAAAGTAAAGGTGCACCCATATCCATAACAGGAATTGTTAATAATGATGATGTTATAGGGCCTATAGTTGTTCCTCCTCTAACATCTGATCTGTTAAAGAATTTTTGATATGGAACTTCTGCTTTTTTGCAAAGTCCTTCAAAAATAGCTGCATTATAACTATCTGTACTATAGCTTCCTGAAGCAGCAGTCTTTAATACTGGTCCTTCGCCTAAAACTGGTCTATTTGTTGGGTCATGTTTTTCTTCGGCATTTGGATGTACTGCATGAGCTAAATCAGCTGAAATCATTATTGAATTTGCTAATGCTCTATGCATTCCTTCTCTATCTTTTCCTAATGATAAAGTTATTCTTTCTAAAATATTTAATAATAATGCTGAGTTTGCTCCTTGAGCTGTAAGACTTCCTATTTCTTCATTATCCATACAAACCATAACCTTAGTTGATTTGTTTACTTTACTATCTATTAAAGCTTGAATTCCTGTATAAACCATCCACATATCATCTAATCTACCAGCTGATATAAACTCTTCATTTAATCCTATTAAAGCGCCCTTTTCTACTTCATATAATCCTAAATCAAATCCTAATATTTCATTTGCATCAACTTTTAATTCATCGGCTAAGACATTAACTAAGAATCCATCTTTCTCAAATTTATCATTTATAAGGCTTAATAAAGGTAATGTATCTTTTTGTTTATTTATATTAAACCCTTCATTTACTGTTCTATTCATATGAATAGCAACACTTGGTATTATAAGAAGCGGCTTATTAATATTAACAAGCTTTACTTCTGGCTTTAAAGATGATTGTCCTTTTAATGTTACTTTTCCTGCTAAACCTAAAGGTCTATCAAACCAAGTATAAAGTATAGGGCCACCATAAACTTCAGTATTTAACTTTAAATACTTTCCTTCTGAAACCATTTCTGGATTTGCTTTTACTCTAAATCCTGGTGAATCAGTATGTGCTCCTATTAATTTAAATCCATCTTCTTCAACATCTCCATTCCCAATAATGAATGCAATAAGTGCTGAATCATTTTTTATAACATAATACTTACCTTCTTTTTGTAAGTTCCATTTTTCACTTTCTTTTACTTCACTAAAACCATTTAAATCTAATCTTTCTTTTATAGTTTCAACTGAGTGATATGCTGTTGGACTCTTATATAAAAAGTCTACTAAATCTAATGCTAATTCTCTTTCCATTTGTTTACCTCCCGTTTGTTGTATTTTGCGAAGCAAAATAAATCTATTTATAACTTTTATTATAATTGAACTTAGTAAATTTTAACATACCTTTTTTATATCTTAAATCTATTTAATTCTAACTTCTTGAAAATTTTCTTTGAATATGTATCAATTATAGTCCTCCCCCTATATATCAAATTACTCTCATATATAATAACGTAATTACTTTGCATAATATTTCACCAATGTAATTTTTTTCAATTTTATTGTAATTGAAATTAGTAAATTTTAGTATATAATAATTCTTATATCTTTTAATTTAATTAATAATATAATAAATTTTAAATAGAATAATAACATGAATCTATTTCATATTGAAAAAGTTTGAATATATAAATAACTACTTGGGAAAATATTATATAGATAGGAGTGATACTGTGATTTCTAATTTTTTAGTTAAGTCATTTGTTAAAAATAATGAAGATACAAAAAATCCAAAGGTACGTAATTCTTATGGTACTTTAGGTGGAGTTATTGGAATTATAATTAATTTTATTTTGTTTGTAATAAAATTTTCAGTTGGTATGCTAGTTGGATCAATTGCGATTTCTGCAGATGCCTTTAATAATTTATCTGATGCTGCTTCATCTATAATTACTATTATTGGTTTCAAAATGTCAAACAAGCCTGCTGATGCGGAGCATCCATTTGGACATGGTAGAATAGAATATTTATCAGCGCTTTTAGTTGCTTTCATGGTAATGCTTGTTGGTGTACAATTTGTTAAATCCTCTATTGAAAGAATTATGAATCCCGAAGTTATAACTTTTGAATTGATACCATTTATCTTGCTTTTAATTTCAATTGGATTTAAAGTATGGCTTTCAACCTTTAATAGATTTATAGGAAACAAAATTAATTCTTCTGCATTAAAAGCAGCTGCTACAGATGCTTTAGGTGATGTTTTTACTTCCAGTACAGTTGTAATCTCATTTTTACTTGCTAAATTCACAAGTCTTCCTATAGATGGATATATTGGTATATTTGTTGCACTAGCAATTTTATATGCTGGCTTTGGATTAGTTAGAGAAACTTTAAATCCCTTACTTGGAGAAGCACCAGATCCAGAACTTGTAAATGAACTATATGAAAAAGTATTAGCTTATCCACTTATATCAGGAGTTCATGATTTAATAGTCCATAACTACGGTCCTGGAAGAATTATAGCCTCATTACATGCTGAAATTCCAGCGGATGTAGATATAATGGAAATTCATAACGTAATAGATAAAGCTGAAAGAGAAATATCAACAGATTTAAATTTACATTTAGTAATTCATATGGATCCAATTTGTGTTCTTACAGATGAAATAAAAGAAACTTGGGATTACGTTGAAAAAATTCTTAGAAAATATCCTGAAATAAAATCAATGCATGATTTTAGAATAGTTGGCGAAGGCGATATTAAAAACTTGATATTTGATATAGTCTTAGAAGCTTCAGAATCAGGAAATAAGAAAAAACAAGAAAAAATGATAGCTGATATAAAGACATCTATAAAAAAAGAACATCCACAATACAATTGTGTAATCACTGTTGATTATGATTTTATGTAATTAATAATGGAAAATGAAAATTCATTTTAAATAAATATTTGAAATTTCAGTGAAAGAATTAAGAAATAAATGCCTTGAAATTTTAAAAAATAAAAAGAGAAATTCGGAAGAATTTCTCTTTTTATTTACATAACTTCTTCATTTTTTCCTATAATTCAGATTACCTAAATTATTTTTTTGAATTTCTCATTCTTTCATTTTTATTATCATTTCTTTAGTAATCTTATTTCCTGAATTAATATATGCAAGCAAACATGCACCCAAATCTGGATCTAACTGTGGCTCTACTAACTCAATATTGCATCCTTTTAAGTTTTCTCTTAATGGTTTTAGAATTAAATCTCCACTTTTGAATACTCCACCTGTATATGATACTTTTACTACATTTTCATCATAATTTTTTGCTAATGTTCTTATCATTTGTGAAAGTTCTATAGCAGCTTCATTAAATATTGCTATTGCACCCTCATCTCCTGATTTTGCAGCATCAGAGCATAATTTAGCAAGCTTTGCTATTTCACCTCTATCACCTTTTAATTTTTCATTTACATAAGAAACTATTTCAAAATCTGTCTTTAATCCAAGTTCCTTTTTAAATATTTCATATAATGGTGCTTTTTCTAATCTTCCATCACTTTGTTTACTAAATAAAGCTAATGCTTTTTTACCTATCCAATATGCTGAAGCTTCATCACCTATAGAGTAGCCCCATCCACCACATCTTAAGACTTTTTCATCTTTTAATGCTAATGCTATTGAACCTGTACCAGCGACAACATTAATACCATCCTCGCCTGCTAATGCACCTGCTATTGCAACTCTTACATCATTATTTAAGATATAATCCATTTTACTAAATACTCTAGAAACAACCTGTGCTATTCCTTCTGCAATTTCTTTTACTATTCCATAGCCAGCTAATCCTAAATAACTTTTTGTAATTTCTTCTTTAGAAATATTACTAGACTTTATTATTTCTTCTAATCCTTCTGTTAATAATATCTCTAGATTAGTAAATCCTATTTGAGCTGGATGACAAGTTCCCTTTATAACTCTATTAATAACTTTTCCATTTTCATTTATTAATGTGAAGCATGTTTTAGTACCGCCACCATCTATCCCTAAAAAATACATAAATTAACCTCCAATTACTTGATTAAGTTGAAGTTGAATTTTTGCCATGGTTTTATATAATCTAAAATAAATATTTCATCTTCTTTAATATGTCCTACAACATTAGATTTTCCACTATTCTTCATATCACTTAATGCAATTTGAAGTTCGCCAGCATAATGACCATATTCACTGCTCTCTATTACTATATCACCTCTTTTTATTATTTCTGGTGCATTAAATAGTTCAAACTTATGTCCTTTATACTTAACTCTGCTTTGTGTTGATCTAATTAAATTATCTGAAAAGTCTCCACGATTAAAGTGCTTTTCTTCAAATAATATTTTTCTTTCTATTTCTGGGGTAGACTCTTCAAGATAAACATCGAAGGTTACCATATCTTTTCTCATAGTACCTAGCTTTTTCATTTCTTCTTCTGTAGGATAACAATTTGATATTATTATGTCATTTATATTACCTAAAGCTATTAAATGCTTTGCTTGAACTTCTATTGGTAAGTTACGATGAAGTTCTAATGTAGGAAGCCCATCTGTAACTGGCCAAGGACCAAATGTTCCTTCATTTTGACTTGTTATAAACGCAGCTGTTCTTAATCCATGCTTATTAAATCTTTCTGTACATTTCATGAAATGTTCAAAATTTAAACCGCTATATCTATGTGGATAGAAGTTATGACAAGCAATTAAATTATCTTTATTAGGCATATAATCAATTATTGTATCTATATAATTAGTATTATTACTCATATTGATTTCAATTTTAAGATTTTCATCATTAAAAGTCATTAATGATTCTTCTGAACCAGTGAATCCCATATCTAACCTAAGTCCATCTGCTCCAATTTCTTTAAAGAAGCTTAAATCTTTATAGCTTATTCCTAATTCGTCAAAAACTCTTGGACTTACATCTACTATAATTTCAAAGCCCTTCAATTTTGCATATTCATTTATTTTTTTAAATTTATTTTTTATATTTTCTTTAGTATCATTTACTGAAAGTAAACAGGAAAATATTCTACTAAATCCATATTCACTAGCTGTATCTATATATTTATATATTGCTTCCTCTGTTGTTTTTTCTGAGTAAATTGATATTCCTAACTTTCCCATATTGTTCACCTCTAAATTTTTTTAAAATAAAGTGGTGAATTTCTTCACCACTCTAATGATTCTTATTTTATTCAGCTATAGCTTCGCCTTGTTCTTCTTGTAATAACTTCTTATCATACATTTTAACAAATGGATAATAAATTACTACTGAAATTATTATACAAACTACATTTAGTACTGCCGCTCTCCAGTCATTTGTTGCTATAAATGCTCCAATTGGTCCTGGTAATGTCCAAGGTGCTGTTACTATAACTCTAGATACTAATCCTACAGATGTAGCAATCCATGCTAATGTTCCTGTTACTAATGGAGTAATTATAAATGGTATTATTAATGTTGGGTTTAAAACTACTGGTGCACCAAATATAATTGGCTCATTAATATTAAATATACCTGGAACTAAAGCAACTCTTCCTAGTTGTTTAGCATAACTTGATTTAGCAAATATCGCTAAACATATAACTAATCCTATTGTACATCCTGATCCTCCAATCCATATAAACCATTGGAAGAAAGGTTCTGCTGCTATTGCTGGTAAAGTTTGTCCAGCAGCTGCTGCAGTTGAATTTTGTTCTAATAAAACTAACCATAATGGTCTTGCAATAGATCCAACTATTGACACACCGTGGATACCAAATGACCAGAAGAATGTAACTAATAGTACTAATATCCAAACACTTGGTAATGTATCAGAAGCTGATACTAATGGTGCAACTAGCTTTCCAACAAATCCATGCCAATCAAATTTTGCATAGTAAGTTATTGAGCCTATTAATAAAACTATAATTGCTGCTGGTGTTAGCGCTTCAAAACTTCTTGCAACTGATGGTGGAACTTGTTCTGGCATTGAAATTTTAAATCCACTTTTATTTGTAAATCTAAATATTTCAACTGCAAGTATTGATACTATAATACCAACGAACATTCCGCCTCCACCCATGTTTGCCATAGGCATTTGGAATCCTTGAGGTACTCCTTGATACCATTTTAAAAGATCTGGATTTCCCTTAACTATTTCCATTAACTCTGGAGCTAATGCTGCTGCACTCTTTGGTACAAGTGTTAAGAAAAATGCTGCTGCTGATAATGTACCTCCAGTAACTCCGTCAAGTTTATAAGATCTAGCTAAACTATATCCTATTCCCCAACAAGCATAAATTGTCATAATATACATTGTCATTCTAAAAGGAAGTACTATTGTTGCGGCATTAGCCTTTAATGTTTTAGTAATTCCCCATGCTTCTGGAAGTGGTGGGTTTGCGATTATTAAGAAAAATGATCCAACAATGATTAATGGTAATGTAGCTATAATACCATCACGCACAGCACGCAAATGACGTTGCTCTGCTAATTTTGCCATTGGCGTAGATAATTTCTTATCTAAAAATTCAGCAAAATTGTTCATAAACTGATTCCCCCTTATAATAAATAAAATAAAATGAAAAGTAAATTTATTTAAAGCTTGTATAAAACTATTTAGCTTCTACAAGATCTTTAACTTGTTTTAATAGCTTTGGTCCACCTAATGGGCTATAAGCTTGAGGCTGTATTAATGCACATGGAACATTAGCTGCATCTGCATATTCTTTTAAATAATCAAAACGATGTCTAACTTGTGGTGCCACCATTGCTACGTCATAACCTTCTTTAACTTCTTCTTCAAATTCTTGTGTACTTACAGCTTTTACTTCCATTGATACACCATTTTTTTCTGCTTCTTTCTTTAGCGCATTTACTGCTATGGCACTTGACATTCCTTGTGAGCATACAAATAAAACTTTCATAAATAATACCTCCAATTTTTTAATTTTTCTAATTATTAGAATAATTTTTATAATATGAATTCTTTGTCTTTATTATAAATCGTTTTCAAAAATTATTCAATATTTTCTTTCATGTTTTTTTAAATTTTATGAAATTATGTTTCATAACCCTTAAGTTATATGAAGAAATTTAAGTATTTCCATAAATATGATATAATTCCAAAAGAAAATGCAAAAAATGCATAATTCATCCAAAAAGCTTTACAATATCCCTTTTTAGTTTCTATAAAATATCTTGAATAAGTAATAGCAAAACTTGTTATAAATGTATTTCCTAGCAATATACTAAAATTTGTACTTACACCTAAAGTACTTAAAAGCATTGGTAATATTATGGTTCCAGTTATAGCTCCTAATAATATTACTAAAGCACTTTTATATCCAAAGGTTGGTATATTATAATCTGTTCTTTTGGCTTTTAAATCACTAACAACAGATTTTCTTCCCATAAGTTTAAATACCTCCTTTAACTATAAATTTCAAATTATTATTTATCTGCAATTTTTTTGTGTAACTTTATAATGTGTTCAATTAAAGTTTTGGCTTCAATTGCTGTCATTAAATGATCTTGAGCATGTACAAATAATACTGATACTTCTGTTTTTTCGCCTCTTGCTTCTGCTTGGATTATACTAGTTTGTATCTTATGTGCTTCTCCTAAGCATACATCTGCTTCTTTTAATAACTCTTCTGCCTTATCAAAGTCTCCATCTTCTGCCGCTGCTAAAGCTTCATAAGCTAATCCTTTTGCTGTACCACCTTGACTAATAATTTCAAATATTATTACTTCCATATCTTCTGCCATAATTATTACCTCCTGATATCGTTTTACATTTAAGTTGTATTATTTTACCTTAACTATAATTCTATTATACACTAATATTTTTTTATTTCAATATTTTTTTAATTTTTTGAAATTTTATTTTATTAAGATAATTATATTGTTAATTTTTAAATTTCTTCAATAAATATTTTTTAAATACATAATTATTATATTTTTTATCATTATATATTTTTTAGAATCATATAATTATATATTGGCATTAATGCTACATATGCTTAACATAATAAATTAATAATCAATATTTTATTAAAATTTCGAAGTATCTTATAAAAACTTCATGGAATTCCTTTTTATAAGATATATAAGAGACTTTATCAGAATTTATATTAAAATTCTGATAAAGTCTCTTCATTCTCTTTAATTGCTTATTCCATAATAAACTGACTTTTGCTTATATTTAAACAATTCAATTAAGTTACTTTTAGTTTTTTCCTCATTTTCATAATAATCTATTATATCTTTTATAGCATCATAGAACCCTAAATGTACACTTTTCTTTAACTGCTTAATTCCTTCTTTTATTAAACTGTAGTTATTATCTCTTTTACCTTGCTCTATTTTATTTTTTCCCTCTATGAAAATACTCTTTCCTCTATCAAGTTTATAATTTATTTTTTCTATAGTTTTCTCTAAATTTTCAAACTCATCTATGCTTCTTCCTCTTTTATATAAATAATATTCTAAATTTGAATATGCTTTAGTTTCACCTAGGGAAATAGCCTTTAAATAATACTCTACTGCATCCTCTTCTTTTTTATCAAACAAATTTTCTTCTGCTAGCTCTCCTAAAAAATTGAAAGCTTTTCCTTCATCTAATATCAATAATTCTTCTATATATTTACCGGCCTCTTCTTTAGATGCCTGTACACCTATTCCCTTTAAATAATAATATGCTAATTTCAAGTTTCCTTCAACAATATTAATTTCCTTTAAAAGATATGCTCCCTCTAAAGCTTTTTTATAATTTTTATCTATTCCTATTCCTTTTTCATGAATCTCTATTATATTTAATAAAGCTTCTGTATTATAATTTTCTGCTGCATTTTTATACCATTCTATTGCTTCTCTTGAATTTGCTTTAACGAATATTCCATGTTTGTACCAATGCCCAAGCTTTATCATTGCCTTTTCAGATCCCTTTTCAGCTGCTTCTAAAAAGTATTTAAAGGCTTTTTCATTGTTTTTTTCTACACATGCTCCATAAACATGAAGTAATCCATAGTAATATATTGCTTCTACCATTTCATGTTCTTTAGCTGTAGTTATATATTCTAACAATTCATCTTCATTTATTTTCTTTTCATTTACTAAATCTAGTAAGTATTCGCTTGCAAGAGCCTCTGCTGCATTATAAGAACCTTTATCATAAGCCAATTTTAAATATTTTATTCCTTTTTTTCTGTCATCCTTTAGATATGCTATACCTATAACATAAAGTGAGTGTGGATCTTCACTTTCTGTAGCTAACTTCATATAAGTTAATGCTTTTCTTTTATCTATTTCAACTATTTCTCCATTGTAATACATTATTCCAAGTCTTTGAGTAGACTTCAAATCTCCATTATTATGTCCTTTTAAATAATTTAATAATGCCATTTCAAATTTATTTTCTTCTTCATATAATTTTCCAACTTTATAGTAAAGACTTGTATTGCCTTCTTCTATACTTTTATCATATAATGAAAATGCTTTTTCCTTATCTTCATCTACATATAATCCCCAATAATACATGTCCCCTAGACTTTCTAAGCAACTAATATCATTTTTTTCTGCTCCCTTAGACAAATAAAAAAATGCTTTTTTATAATTAGTTTCTATATTATTACCTTCTAGATAGGATTGTCCTAAAATATAATAAGCATCTTCAAAATCGTTTTCCGCTGATTCCTCTAACCAATAATATGCTTTGAAATTACTTTGCTCACAGCCTTCCCCATTCTTATAAAGATAAGACAGTGCATATTGTGCTGGAGCAAAACCGCTTTCTGCTGCTTCTTTGTACCACTTAAAAGAATATTCTAAATTCCTTTCTACTTCTTCTCCTGCAAAATACATATATCCCAGAGAATATTGTGAGAATGAATTTCCTTTTAAGGCAGCCTTCTTATACCAATATAAAGCCTGTTCTATATCCTTTTCTCCGCCATACCCTTTTTCATAAAAAAGTCCTAAATAACTTTCTGCATATTCGCTACCTTCTTCTGCTGCTTTTTCAAAGTATTCCTTAGCTTTGCAATAGTCTTTCTCAACATTCTTACCTAAATAATATAATTCTCCTGCTAGTAAATATTCTTCTGCTGAATTTATTTCATCATCTTCTTCATCTTCTTCAATTTCCTTTTGGTACTCAATTCCATTTATAGAATTTAACAAATCTGTGGAATAATTATTTTCATCTCTTTCATCATAATTTAAATATTCATTAAAAACATTTTTTTCAGCTTCACTTAGCTTATCATAGAAAAGAGAATAATCCTCCTCACCGCAGTTTATTACAAGCCATACGCATACTCTATAAATTACTTTTTCATCCTTTAATAAATCCTTATACTCTAATTTTTTTGATATATCCACATTGTCATCATTCAATATATCTCTTATATAATATAAATTTTCTAAATAATTTATTATATATTTCATAAGCTCATATGGAATTATATCTTTTCTAGATAAATATTCGATATTTTCTACAAGTGAATTTTCACTATTATAAAATAATTTATTATTTAAGTGGATTGTTATAATTATTTCCTTAAATACCTTAATTAGCCTTGAGCATATTACCTTTAAATCAGTCTCTTTTCTTATTTTTTCTAAAATATAATATAAATCCCTAAATTCAAGTAATAAAAAATTAAAGTCAAACTTAAGTTTCATTATTCCCCCATAAACTATATTTAATTTCTTACTACTATATTTATTTTCTTATTTCTTTTATAGAACAAAAAAAGGGATAGATATTATATTCTTTGCTCCGTCGCAAGCTCCAAGTCGCCAGAATATAATATCTATCCCCTTATATACTAAATGTAATAATTCCTCATTAGATTCGGAATTATGAAAATTATTCATAGATTTTGGAGGTTACTCCTAAATTCTAAATTCTAAATTCTTATTTAAGTCTTTAAAAAGGATGCTATAATTAAATAACAAATAAATTGAATTTATGGAGGTATTTATGAAGATAGAACATATTGCAATGTATGTAGAGGACTTAGAAAAAGCAAAGGACTTTTTTATTAAGTATTTTGGGGCAACTTCAAATGATTGTTATCATAATAAAAACACTAATTTTAGGTCTTATTTTTTAACCTTTGATGATGGTGCTAGATTAGAGATAATGAATAAACCACAAATGGAAAATGGAGAAAAAACTTTAACTCGTACTGGATATATTCACATTGCTTTTAGTGTAGGTAGTATGGAAAAGGTTAATGAATTAACTTCTAAATTAAAAAGTGATGGTTATGAAGTTATAAGTGGTCCAAGAACTACTGGAGATGGCTATTATGAAAGCTGCATTATTGGTATTGAAGATAATCAAATTGAAATAACTGTTTAGATAAATTCTAATTTCCTTTAATAATTAACCCCTAACAACAACTAGTTGTTAGGGGGCAATTTAAGTACTGGTTTAAAATAACTATTAATATAAAAAATGAAACCCCAATAATATATTAATTATGAGACTAATATATTTCTATTCGCCTAAGATGGATGTGGTGAAAATAAGATTTTCTAATTTCTCTACATATTGCTCTGGGTGATTGATGCTTAGTTCCCCATGATAATACCCATCTAATATTTCTAATTTACTTCCTTTAATTATCTCTTGTGTTTTTCTAGCTGAAGCTTTCATTATTGCTCTTTCTTTTCCACCAACTAATATTAGTACTTTGGCAGAAGTATTTTTAAGAGTACTTTTAATCTCATACTTAGTATTAGCTTTCATAAAAGCAATTAGACTTTCCTTATTAATATTACAACTATCATAATAGTATTCATTAAACAAATCTTTTCTAATTTTTAAAGAATTGAATTGCAACTTTGAAAACCACTTTTTTGAAATTAGACCATAGAACATAGAAAAAGAAAAATCCACCATTTTATTAGTAACTTTCATTGGTATTGTTAAAGCACTTTCTATAATGGCATAGTCACAAATATCACTTTTCTGAGATAATATTTCAATAAGTATTTGTCCACCCAAAGAAAGCCCTCCCATCATTAGAATATGTCCACTACAATGTTCATCAATATATTCAATGATCCGACTTGCATTTTCTTCAATAGATATAAATTCTGCATCACTTCCTGAATGTCCATCTAAAATTGGAATAATAATATGAAAATTGTTTTTTAAATATTCAATTTCATATTTATAATTCCACCATGACAATCCACCACCATAAAGTAGCATTATAGTTTCTTTGTTTTCATTTCCATATTCTTTTATTATCATATTAATCAGCCTATCCTTTCATAAATAAACCTTGTAATTTCAAAATTAACCTTATTGGGATTATCACTATTGGTAAAATACTTTTTATCTTTTATTTCTCTTGTTCATTGTGCATATATACTTTTTTCCAAAATTCTATTAGTAATTTCATTTCCTTTTCAATTTCATCAACAACTATATTTTGAGAACGATACTTATTAAGCATAAATCCATCAACAGAGTACATTATCTCTTTATACATAAGTTTTAAGTCTATATCTGAACGAAAAACAGAAGTGTCTATTTTTTCAAATACTTTAATTTCACTATCCAAAGTTGCATCTGCAAAACTTTTCTGAATGGAGTCCGCAATATCTGCTAACTGCTCATAATAGGCATTAAGGGAAAATGCATATATGTGAGGATATTTTTTCATAAGTGAACACTTAGCCGATAATGCCCTATATAACATTTCAAAAAAATCCTCCGTATCTAAGACACTATATTTTGAAGTAGCTTCCCTTGTTATTTCTATAGAGTGATTCCATAAATACATATATAATTCTTTTTTATTGGTAAAATAATGAAACAGTAATGACTTTGATATTCCACCCTCATTTGCAATTTCAGACATTGAAGCCTTTTTATAATTGTTTTCTGAAAAAACTTTATAGGCAGCATTTAATATCTTTTGCTGTTTATCTATTGGTAAATTAAAGAATTTAATATTCATAACAGCCTCCATTGACCAGATCGGTTAATATGCTCTAATTATAAATCTATTGACCATTTCTGAGAAGACCATTTAAAATATAAATTCAAAAACAAATTTCTCCATTATCAATATTTTATAAACTCCGAAAGGAGTTTTTTCCTTCATTCTACATTCTTCATTCTACATTCTTCATAAAAAAAGGGTTGCTTTCGCAACCCTATTTTTATCTTATTCTTCTTCCCACTTTAATGATCTCTTAACAGCTTTTTGCCATCCATGATAATACTTATTAACTTTATCAGCATCTAACTGTGGCTCAAATTCATCTGACATATGCCAGAACTTCTTAATTTCTTCTTTATCCTTCCAGAATCCTACAGCAAGACCTGCTAAGCATGCAGCTCCTAAAGCAGTAGTTTCTGATATTATAGGTCTAATTACATTTGTACCTACTATATCTGCTTGGAATTGCATTAAGAATTTATTTCTACTTGCTCCTCCATCTACCTTTATTCCCTTAAGTTCAGTTCCTACATCTTCTCTCATAGCATCTATAAGATCCTTAGTTTGATATGCAATAGATTCTAAAGCAGCTCTAATTAAATGGTTTCTATTTGCTCCTCTAGTTAAACCAAATATAGCTCCTCTTGCATACATATCCCAATGTGGTGCTCCTAGTCCAACAAAAGCCGGTACTATATAAACTCCTCCATTGTCGTCAACCTTAGTAGCAAAATATTCAGTATCAGCTGAATCATTAACTAGTTTTAATTCATCTCTAAGCCATTGAACTACTGCTCCACCAACGAAAACGGAACCTTCTAAAGCATATTGAACCTTTCCACCTAGTCCAATTGCAATAGTAGTTAAAAGTCCATTTTTACTTTCAACCATTTCTTCTCCTGTATTCATTAATAAGAAACATCCAGTTCCATAAGTATTTTTAGCTTCTCCCTTTTCAAAGCATGTTTGTCCAAATAATGCTGATTGCTGATCTCCAGCTATTCCAGCTATAGGAACCATTATATCACTCTTACCACCAAGGTTAGTATATCCATAAACTTCTGATGAATTTCTTACTTCTGGTAACATTGATTTTGGAATATTTAATTCTTCTAAAATCTTATCGTCCCATCTTAATTCTTTTATATTATAAAGCATTGTTCTAGAAGCATTTGTATAGTCTGTAACGTGAACTTTTCCGTTAGTTAGCTTCCATACAAGCCATGTATCTACAGTACCAAATAATAATTCTCCTCTTTCTGCCTTTTCTCTTGCACCCTCTACATTATCTAATATCCACTTAATCTTAGTTCCTGAAAAATATGCATCAACAACTAATCCAGTATTTTCTTTTATATATCCCTCTAACCCTTTAGCTTTTAAAGCATCACAAATATCTGCAGTTCTTCTACATTGCCAAACTATTGCATTATATACAGGGTTTCCTGTATTCTTGTCCCATACTATTGTAGTTTCTCTTTGATTTGTTATACCTATTGCTGCTACTTCATCTTGGCTAATATTTGTCTTAGCAATAACTTCTTGAAGAACACCATATTGAGTAGCCCAAATTTCTAATGGATCATGTTCTACCCATCCTTCTTTAGGATATATTTGTGTAAATTCCTTTTGGCTAATACCTAAAATATTTTGTTCCTTATCAAATACAATTGATCTTGAACTAGTCGTACCTTGGTCTAAAGCTATAATGTATTTTTTCATAATCTCTCACTCCCTCATCTACAATCCTATTTATTATAATTTTAATACAAAATCAAAAACTAAGCTACCAACAACTCCCCCAAGTATTGGTGCTATTACTGGTATCCATGCATATCCCCAATCTGAATCTATTTTGTTTTTCATTGGTAAGAAAGCATGTACTATTCTAGGTCCTAAATCTCTAGCTGGATTTATTGCATAACCAGTTGTTCCTCCTAATGATAAACCAATTGCCCATACTAATATACCTACTAAAAATGATGCCATAATTCCTACTGTACCAACGATTTCTCCACCAGAGCTTTGGAAAGTAGTTTTAAATACTTCACTATAAGTTATTCCTCTTATGCCTATTAATAATATAAAAGTCCCAGTAAATTCACAGATAAAATTGTATAAGTTACTTCTTATAGCTGGGGCTGTACAGAAGGTTCCTCTTACGTCTTCTCCAACTGTTGTTTCATCATAATGTAATTTGTAGTTAGCATATACTAGAAGCATTCCTACCATAGCTCCAAGCATTTGAGCAACAATATACATTAAAACTTTATCCCATGGAAATAATCCTGATGCTGCAAGTCCAATAGTTACTGCTGGATTTAAATGAGCTCCACCCATCCATCCTGTAATATAGGCTGCTATTGCTACAGCGAACCCCCATCCTGCTGTAATTACGATCCAACCTGAAGAATTTCCCTTTGTTTTTCTTAATACCACATTTGCAACAACTCCGTTACCAAGTAGAATTAAAATAAGAGTACCTAAGAATTCTGAAAAATAAGCTTGCATTTTGCTCTCCCCTTTTATAATTTTTTATAAAAAAACTACATAGAAATGCATAAAAAACACTCCTATGTAGATTTCTCTCCAGATCTCCATTTCTACATATACCAAATTTCCTTTTTAGTTGTAGATATACATGTTGCTCCACTTTTTAGTGTCTCCATTACATCTTCCTTATCAGAGATTAATCCTCCTGCTATTAAAGGCTTATTAAGAGTTAATGAAAGTTCTTTAATTATCTTAAATAGCAATCCTGGTAAAATTTCTACTGCATCACATTCTTCTACCAAATGATTCTTCATATTTTCCTTTGACAAACTATCTATCATAAATACTCTCTGTATCGCTATAAATCCAAGTTTTTTACCTGCCCTTATAACTTGAGATTTGGTACTTATTATGCCCTCAAATCTTGTGTTTTCCTTAATAAATCTTAACGCTACTTCCTTGCTAGAAATTCCTTCAACTAAATCAACATGTAATATTCCAGTTTTATTACTTTTATATATCTTTTCACTTATGGTCTTAATATTTAATATATCACCAAACAAAATAAAAATAACTTGAATATCACTTTGTAATGCTAGATCTAGTTCCTTTTCATCCTTTACAGCTGCTACTATAGGGTTGTCCTCTAAAAGACTTTTAAAATTATTCATCTCCCTTTAACTCCTTCTTTGTAATCATTTACAGAAGTGCTATTAAAATACTTAAGTATACCTTAATGACTTCAATATTAGTCTAAATACATATTAGATAAAATAGTAAATACTAAAAGTTTATCTTATTATAAATTCATTTGATACTTAGCTTTATATTTTTTAAAACTAAAAAAGAGCTTAGCAAAAAGAGGATATTACATCCTAGACTCTTGTGCTTAACTCTACATTCTCTTGCACTTATATAATAATTTTATCTTTATATTCTAATTCTATAATTAATATCTATATTTTACTATATATAAAATTAATAATCTATACAATTATTATAATACAAAATAAGTTTAAATTACAATATATTTATATTAATTTACATTTTTTTCAATTCATATCCTTTCCAGTTAATATTTCATATTTTTCTCAATATAAAATTAATAATTTAGAAATAAAACACTATATATTAATAATAATTAGTAATTAGTCATTATCATTTTTTTATCTGGCAAATATAAATACTCCATATCTTTTCATATCTTAACTTTCTTATACTTTTATCTTTCACTATTTCATTATTATATATATTATTATAATCTAATTTTATAACAAAAAATTAGAAAAAGTCATATAAGTTTCATTATTCCAACCTTTCACTCTAAGTCAACATGAACCTATATATGAACCTTCGCCACTAAAGGAAGAAATTATAAATACTTATTCTCATGATAAACTTTTTATAATTTATTAAAGAAAAAAATCAGCTTCGTATAAATACAAAACTGATTTTTAAATCTCTAAAGTACTTTTGATAAGAAATCTATAGTTCTTGGATTCTTAGGATTTGTAAATATTTCTTCTGGTACTCCTTGTTCTACTATATTACCGCCATCCATAAATATTATTCTATCTCCAACTTCCTTTGCAAATCCCATTTCATGAGTTACAACAACCATAGTCATTCCTTCTTTAGCTAGGCTTTTCATAACATTTAAAACTTCCCCAACCATTTCTGGATCTAAAGCAGATGTTGGTTCATCAAATAGCATAACATCTGGTTCCATAGCCAAAGCTCTTGCTATTGCAATTCTTTGCTTTTGTCCACCTGATAAAGATGATGGATAAGCATCAGATTTTTCTAGCAATCCAACTTTTGCTAATAAATCTTTTGCTATTTTTTCAGCTTCTGCTTTTGATTTATTTTTTACATTTATAGGCGATATAGTTATATTTTCTAAAACTGTCTTATGTGGGAATAAATTAAATTGTTGAAATACCATTCCCATTTTTTCTCTTATTTTATTTATATCTATATTTTTATCTGTTATATTTTGACCTTCAAATATTATCTCACCATCTGTTGGTGCTTCTAATAAATTTAAACATCTTAGAAAAGTGCTTTTCCCAGAGCCTGAAGGACCAATTACAACCACAACTTCACCTTTTTTTATGTTTTCATTAATGCCTTTTAAAACTTCGTTTTCTCCAAAATACTTATGCAAGTTATTAACGTGAATCACTAGCCTTCATTCTCCTTTCTATATAATTCATAATTCTTCCAAGCGTAAATGTAATAACAAAATAGAATATAGCTGCAACAATTAAAGGTTCAAATGCTCTAAAAGTTTTTCCTGTAATGACTTTTGCACTATACATAATTTCTCCAACCCCTATTACAGATGCCATTGAAGATTCCTTTATTACTGTAACAAATTCATTACCTATAGCAGGTAAAATGTTCTTAGTTGCTTGTGGCATTATTATAAGCCTCATAGCCATAAATTGGCTCATTCCTAGACTTCTTGCAGCTTCTAATTGTCCCTTATCTACAGCATCTATACCTGCTCTTATAATCTCAGAAACATAGGCTGCTGAATTTAAAGAAACTGCTATAATACCAGCTGGTAGAGGATCCATATTTATATTTAATAACTGATCAAATCCATAATAAACTAACATAATTTGTAATAACATTGGCGTTCCTCTAATTATTTCTATATATGCTGTTGCCAACATACTTAGAGGTTTTACTTTTCCAATTTTAAATTTTGATCTTTTCATAAGAGTTAATAATGCACCAAATATAACTCCAAATAGAACACTTAAAAGTGATATTAATATTGTCCACTGAACACCCTTATAGAAATAATCCATATTTCCAGCTAATACACTAAAATCTAATGACAAGGCTTATACCCTCCTTAATAATTATTTTTGCTTTTCTGCCAATTCATTTGCTTCTATAATAAATCTATCTAATAACTTTTCTTCTTTAATTCTATTGATTGTAGCATTTACCTTCTCTAATAAAGCTTCTTGATTCTTTTGAATTCCTACTGCAGAACCACCTTCAGTATCTTTTACTTTTTCTTCTCCGATTGTAAGTTCTGGATTATTTTTAACTATCATTTGAGCAACTGGTAATTCTACTACTAAAGCTTCAATTTTTCCACCCTTTAAAGCAAGAACTAAATCATTAACATTTGAAAGTAATTGAAGATTTGCTTCTGGCACTTTCTCTTCTGCTATTTCTGCTTGAATAGCACCCATTTGTGCTCCAACCTTTTGTCCCTTTAAATCTTCAAATGTTTTATATTTATCTTTATCAGCTACTCTTACTAACATACCATGTTCAGCAGTGTAATATATATCTGAGAAATCTATTGATTTTTTTCTTTCCTCATCTGGAGTCATTCCTGATATAGCTAAATCTATTTTACCTGAAGAAACTCCAGCTACTAAATTTTCAAAATTCATATCTTGTAATTCTAATTCTACTCCAAGATCCTTTGCTATTTCATTTGCTATATCAACATCAAATCCAACTATTTTATCTTGTCCATTCTCATCTAATATATGAAACTCGTATGGAGCATAGTCTGCACTTAAACCAACTACTAATTTGCCTTTTTCTTTTATTTCTGAAAGTTTATCTTTAGCATCTTTCTTTCCACCACAGCTTACTAAACCTAATCCCATAACCCCAACTATAGTTACAGCTAAAATTTTCTTTATCATTCCTTTTTTCATTTCAAATTCCCCCTCTTTATAATTAATTACTTATTATGATTAAATATACAATCTCTCAAAATTGCGATAGCATAATTATACACCTATTTTTTATTTTTATTCAATACTTTTTTTGATTTTTTTTATATATTTTTATTTTTTATAATATTTTAATGAAAATATTATAAAAAACCATATTTTTAATTTGTAATATTAAAAGTATATGCATTTTTTTGTCTTTTTATTAATTGAAACTTTCTGTATATTTAAAAGTTGTTAGTTAATATTATACATAATATTAAATTTACTAATATTGTTTCACTTTCTAAATATACACATATATTATTATTGAAAATTAAATGAATAAAACAATTATTAGGAGTGATATACTTGACTTATCCAAAAGAAAGGCATCTTTTTCCAGGAGGAAATACTTATAAGGGATTTTTCTCATTTTATAAGTATATATTAACACAAAAAGATGCGAATAGAATTATCTGCATGAAAGGTGGCCCTGGAACAGGCAAGTCCTCTTTAATGAAAAAAGTTGCTGCCCACTTTAAGAATAAAGGATATTCTATAGAATATCATCATTGTTCTTCTGATAATAATTCTTTAGATGGAATTGTTATAAAGGAACTAGGATTAGCCATTTTAGATGGTACATCACCTCATATGGTTGATCCAATTCATCCAGGCGCAGTAGATGAAATCCTTAATATGGGGATTGCACTTGACACTGATGCTCTTTCTTCAAATAAGGGGAACATTATGAATATTTGTAAGGATATTAGCAATAATTTTCAAAGAGCTTATACATTTCTATCTTCTGCAAAGTCTATCCATGATGACTGGAGTAGATTAAATTCTAGTGCTTTGGAATATAGTAAAATAATAACTATATCTGAAAGCCTAAAAGAAGAAATCTTTAATAAGCAAAAACCTGGATTTGGTGATGAAAGACATTTATTTGCAACGGCATTTACTCCAAATGGAATAATCACTTTTGCTAATGACATTACTAATGAATTTAAGCATAAATTTGTATTAAAAGGCGGTCCTGGATTTAGTAAAACAACTATTTTATTAGAAATAGGTAAACTTGCTCAAAAGAAAGGCTACTTCGTGGAATATATGCATGATCCGTTCATTCCTGAAAGAATAGAGCATATTTTAATTCCTGAAATTTCTACCTGTGTCTTAACAGAAAATGAAATCAGTCAAACTTCCTTTAATGGAAAATTATATAATATTGAAGATTTCTGTAATACCTCTATACTTTCAAGAAATAAGGAAGATATAAATTACAATAAAAAAGTTTTTTATGACTTAATTAATAAAGCTATTTTTTTAATTTCTGAAGCTCATAGACTTCATGATGATTTAGAATCTTATTATATAAACTCTATAGATTTTAAGATATTAGATAATATTTATGAAGATGTAATTCAAAAATTTGAGAAATATGTTCCTCTTTAAAATCACAACTAAAATAATAAAATAGAAGTAGATTTTAAACCTACTTCTATTTTATTTATTAGCTAATTTATTTTACTAAGTTTATTATAAAAAATAAACTTACAACAGATATAATTATACATATTGATGAATATATATATTTTTCTCTACCTGATCTGTATATAAAAAATCTTATTGCCCATAATGCCATAGTTAAGCATATTCCTATTTGTAATAATAGATAAGAATTAAATATAGGCATGATATTTATGAAATGATATGTGGTTAAAAAGGTAAGAACTATAATTACACTAGTTGCTATTGCAGCTAAAGTACATATTAATGTAAAAAAATCCTTAGCTCTAAATTTACCCATTTCTACTTACTCCTTTATTATAGCTTCAAACTCCTCTTCATTTAATACATTTACTCCAAGTTCGATAGCTTTATCCAATTTTGAACCAGCTTCATCTCCAGCTATTACAAAATCAGTTTTTTTACTTACACTTCCTGAAACCTTAGCTCCAAGTAATTCAAGCTTTGACTTAATATCTGTTCTTGAATAATTTTTTAAAGTACCTGTTACAACTACAGTTTTTCCTTCAAAAGGACTTGCTATTATTTCTTTTTCTTCAAACCTAGGATTAACACCAAGTTCTAAAAGCTCACTTATTGTATTTAATGTCTTTTCTTCTTTAAAGAACTCTAAAACGCATTTAGCTACAATTCCACCAACATCCTGTACTGAAACTAACTCATCAAAAGTTGCTCTTTTTAATCCATCTAATGACTTAAACTTATTAACTAAATCTTTAGCAGTCTTAACTCCAACATTAGGAATCCCTAAAGAATATATAAATCTATATAATTCACAATCTTTACTTCTTTCAACTGCATCTAATAAGTTTTGTGCTTTCTTTGGTCCAAACTTCTCTAACTGTAATAATTCATCTTTTTTAAGCTTATATAAGTCTGCTATAGATTTTATATCTAGCTTTTCAAATAACTGTTCTGCTGTTTTTTCTGAAAAGCCTTCAATATTCATAGCATCTCTTGATGCAAAGTGAACAATAGTTTTTACCATTTGAGGTTTGCATGAAAGAGTATTTTCACAGAAATAATGAACTCCATTTTGAACAAGATGTGCTCCACATGCTGGGCAAGCATTTGGAACATTTATTTCTTGTGTCTCTTCTAATGATTCTGTAACTACTCCCATTATTTCAGGAATAACATCATTAGATCTTCTTACAAAAACTTCTGAGCCTATTTTCACACCTTTTCTTCTTATATCATCTATATTATTTAAAGTTGCTCTTTTTACAGTTACTCCAGCTAGCTCTATAGGTTCTAGTATGGCAGTAGGGCCTACTCTTCCACTTCTACCAACATTCCATTCTACATCTAAAAGCTTTGTTGTAGCTTCTTGTGCTTCAAATTTATATGCTATTGCCCACTTTGGAAATTTCACTGTATATCCCATTAGCTCTCTTGTTCTTATATCATCAATAGCAATAACTACTCCATCAATATCATAATTTAATTCAAACCTTATTTCTCTTATATAGTCTATTTCTCTTTCTATTTCTTCAAGAGTAGTACAAAACTTAACATAATTATCTATTGGAAGACCTTTTTCCTTTATGAAGTCCAACATTTCTTCATATGTTTTAAAATCTCCGCCTTCTTTATATCCTACATCATAGAAAAATGCTGATAAATTTCTTTTAGCCGTTTCTTTTAAATTAAGATTTCTTAAAGCTCCCGCTGCACCATTTCTTAGATTTTTAAGAGGGATAACAGCATCCTTATTATAACTTTCAAAAGCTTCTGTAGTCATTATAGCTTCACCGTGAACCTCAAATACATCTTTACAATTTATTTTTAATGGTATTGATTTTATTGTTTTTACTTGTGCAGAAACCTCTTCACCCACTTCTCCATTTCCTCTTGTAGCTGCAGATGATAGTATTCCATTTTCATCATAAGTTAAATTTATAGTTAATCCATCAAATTTCTTTGTTAATACATATCTAGGAGCTGGTAAATTTTCTCCCCTTGAATTCATCTCTTTTATAAATTTTAAATTTCTATTATGCCAATCCTGTAGTTCTCCTACACTTTGAGCTTTGTCTAAGCTCCATAGTCTAGCCTTATGAGTATATTTAGTAAATCCTTCTAATATTCTATCTCCAACCCTTAGTGTAGGAGAATATGATAATACGTATCCTGTTTCGTCTTCTAAAGATTTTAGTTCATAATACTTTTCATCATACTCCTTATCTGTAACAGATGGATTATCTAATGAATAATATTCATAAGCATATCTATTTAATTCTTCTACTAATTCTTCTATTCTTTGCTTTTTATCCAAATAAAACACACCTCTTTTCCAGTGCACAGTTATCAGTTCACAGCGCACAGTTTTATTCAGTTGAGAGTTATCAGTTCACAATTCACAGTTTTTTGTTTCTAAGTTAATAGCTTATTTCAGTTTAAAGTCTTCCTGAATCTGTTTACTAAAACTTCTTTCATTCCTTATGGTAATTATTCTTTCTAAAGCTTAAACTGGCTATGAATTGTGCGCTGTTCCTTGTTACCTATTACATATTCTTTAATCGCTCACAACCCAAAATCAACTGTGAACCGTGCATTGTAAACTAATTCCTTTTACCTGACACTTGTTACCTGTTACCTAATGCCTCTTATTTAATCACTCACAATGCAAAATAAACTGTGAACTGTGCGTTGTGCACTGTAAACTAATTATACTGTTCCCTTTTTACATAAGTTCTAGGTTTGCTAATGAAAGCATTAATATTTTTACTCCTTGATTATCAAAAGCTATTGTAAGTTTTTTATCATCCCCTGAATTTGCTATTGATACTATTGTTCCAACACCAAATTTACTATGCTTTACTTTTCTTCCTATAGTAACATCATCCTTTGAAAGAGATGATTGTATATTTTGTTCCTTAGGTTTAGGCATATTTATTGAATTGTTTCTTAAACTATGTGGATTATTGTTTCTATTATCTCTTGGAAACATTGAAGTCCTAGCACTTTGTGCTGAATTATTTCCTGACACATATTCCTTTAAATCAGATTTTATTTCTGCTATAAAATCTGATTGAGCATATGCAACAGTTCTACCAAATTGTCTTCTAACTTCTGCTGATGTCATGAATAATTGCTCTTTTGCTCTTGTTATACCAACATAACAAAGTCTTCTTGATTCCTCCATTTCAGATTCACTATCAAAGGATGCTGTTCCTGGGAATATTCCATTTTCCATTCCAACCATAAATACAACTGGAAATTCTAATCCCTTAGCACTATGCACAGTCATTAAAACTATAGCATCATCTTCTTCTTTTAGTTTATCTGTATCTTGAACTAAGGAAACTTTTTCTAAATATGCTAAAAGAGTTTTATCTTCACTGCTTCTTTCAAAATCAACTGCATCAGAAACTAACTCCTTTAAGTTTTCTATTCTGCTTTTATCTTCTATTTCTTTTGATTTTTCTAATTCTGATATATATCCAGTTTCCTTTAATATAGTTTCAATTAAGTTAGATACAGGTAGTATTTCACTTAATTCCATGAACTTATCCATCATTTCCATAAAAATTTCTATTCCACCACAATTTCTTGCTGTAAGAGTTGGAATATTTCTTACTGTACTTAAGGCATCCCATAAAGGTAATTCATAATCATCTGCAAAGTCAATAACTTTATTTACCGTTGCATCTCCAATACCTCTCTTAGGTACATTTATAATTCTTCTTAAGCTTACACTGTCTGTAGGATTAACAAGTACCTTCAGATATGAAATCATATCCTTAATTTCTTTTCTATCATAAAACCTTGTTCCGCCTAAAATCCTATAAGGTATAGCCTTTCTTCTTAGACTTTCTTCAAATATACGTGATTGAGCATTTGTTCTATAAAGAATTGCAAAATCTTTATACTTTTTCTCTTCTTCTTGCTTTATTTTATTTATTTGAGTTGCAACAAAATCACCTTCATCACTATCTGAATAAGCTCTATAAACCTTTATTTTATTTCCTGATTCTTGTTCTGTTCTTAGAACTTTACTTTTTCTATTTGCATTATTTACAATTACAACATTGGCAGCATCTAATATATTTCCTTTTGAACGATAATTTTGCTCAAGCTTTATAACTTTTGCCTCTGGATAATCTTTTTCAAAGTCTAATATATTTCTTATATCTGCACCTCTCCATTGATATATACAATTATGAACAACTACATCATTAGCTATATAATTTCTTGCATTATCTATATTTAAATCATATACATAACCTTCATAATCTTCGATTTCTACTGAAGTTATAATATCTTCAATTACCTTTTTTCCCTCTAAAACTGCAATTGCCATTCCTTCCTTCATGCTTCCCAAAGGCATGAATTTAAAGGTATTATCTGATGTTAATTTTGCTTTTCTGAAAACCTCATAAGCATCTTCTACAGATGCAAGCTTGCTTGAAAATTCTTCAGCATCATCATACAAGGCACGTTCCGTTTCTACTCTAAAGGTATCTCTTTGCCCATTTCTGACATTAAATCCGGCTTCAATAAGTTTATTTTTACTTTCTTCTCCTGATGAGTTTAAACCTATTCTATGTGAATATAAACCTCTTTCTTCACATTTACGTCCACCAAAGAAGCTTACATTTACTATCTTTCTTACACTTTCTCCCCTTATTACAGCTGAACTTATATGGTGAGGATAATCTAAATAAAGATATTCTTCATCCATTAGCTTTTGTGCACTATCATATGTGTTTATTTCTTTAAACAATTTATTTATTTGTTCTTGAGTTAACGAAATATGTCTTCCTCTTGAATTAAACACAACCTTTGGAATGCCATATTTTACAGAATAGTATTCTTCATAATAAGTGGCTTCACCTCTTGAATTACAAACCTTTATTATCCACATTTTATCTGCTTGCTCTCCATTTAGTCTTACAGCCAATCCACTTACATCAATACCTTTTCTGCTTCGTACTGCTGAAGTTTGACCTATTCTATATCCAAAACCTTTTTTATACATCAAATAAACATAGTATTTATCTTCTCTCACAGTAACTCTTGCAAAACTTATGTGATTTGGTGTTCCCTTTATTATCTTTCCAGTATTTGTAGTTATCCTTACCACTGTTCCATTATATTCTCTTTTAGATATATCTTTTATTTTTAATAAAGTACTTTCTCCATTTCCTGCTGCCACTCTAATTTTATCTGAAGCCTTTAATTCCTCTATTTTATAAATTTTATCTTCACCTTGAATTAATGTTCCTTCAACTAGGCATTGGTCATCATCACCCACCACACATACATTTTTGTATTTTTCCGCTAAAAGTCTAACTAATTCATATTGGACCTTATTAGTATCCTGATATTCATCCACCATAATATATTGAAATTTTCTTTGATAAAACTCCAATGTTTCTTTATCGGTTTTAAATAATTCTACAGTTTTGGCAATTAAATCATCAAAGTCTAAAGCATTATTTTCCTTAAGCCTCTTTTGATACATTTGATATACATCGGCTATTTTCTTTTCTCTAAAATTACTTTCATGCTCTCTCATGAAACTTGCAGGGCTTTGCATATTATCCTTAGCCTTACTAATTTTACTCATTATCTCTTGTTCTGTTATATCTTTATCATTTATATTTAAAGCTTTCATACACTCTTTTATAAGTGTCTTTTGATCTGAAGTATCATATATTGTAAAACTTCTTTTATATCCTAACTTTTCTATTTCTCTTCTAAGGATTCTTACACAAGTTGAGTGAAAAGTAGATATCCACATATCCTCAGCTCTTTCACCTATTAAAGCTTTAACTCTATCCTTCATTTCTTTTGCAGCTTTATTAGTAAAGGTAATAGCCAATATTTTATATGGTAAAATTCCTAAATCATCTATCATATGAGCCATTCTATGTGTCAAAACTCTGGTCTTACCTGAACCAGCTCCTGCTAATATTAATACTTGACCTTCTATAGTAGTAGCCCCTTCATATTGTTCTTTGTTAAGTAATGACTTTAAATCCATTTGTACAGACTCCTTTCCTATTACTAACATATTATAACATACATATCTTTTATATTGTTGCCTAAAAGCATTAATTAGATTACAGTTATTTGTATATATTTTCCTTATTGTAATTTTATACTCTTACCTTATTTCAGTCAATCAACATAATTAATTTATCTTTTTGCAATAATACTTTCATTATTTAATATTAATGATTTTTTTGTTTCAAATAAATTATACACAATTCTTAAAAATGCAATTTTTAAGAATTTAATATTCATAAAATTACATATTAAAATAATGTTTAGTTTTATTTTAATATATAGTCAAGTAATTCAACAGACCTTTCTGAAAATGTTTACCTTCCTTAAATGTTATAATTTTATATAAGGTAAACGTTTATATATAAAAATGAACAACAAAAAACGCAACCCTTGGGGCCAGGTTGCGCTTTAGCAATAAGCAATAAATAAAAAGGGGGCTATTTATTCCTTTTATTTATCCTTGCAAAAACATTATAGTGCATCTCATTATAAAATGCAAGATATTTTGATAATATTATTGTAAAGTTTGTTCTTTGTGAATGTTAAACATTCACTATATTTAAACGTTCGTTAAAATCCTTTTAAAGTAGCTACTTCCTCATCTGTTAATTCTCTATATTCGCCCTCTTCTAAATCCTCATCTAATTTTAATGTTCCAAACTCTACTCTTTTTAAATAAGTTACTTTTTTATCAACTGCTTCGAACATCCTCTTTACTTGGTGGAACTTGCCTTCTTGAATAGTAAGCATAACCTCTGACCCCTCTTCAGAAGCTTTAATAATTTCAAGCTTAGCCTCTTTGCAAATATATCCATCATCTAACGTTATTCCACTTTCAAATTTCTTTATATCACTATCTGTCACCAATTTATCTATTTTTGCATAATAAATTTTATCCACCTTCCACTTTGGGGATATAAGCCTGTGGTTTAACTCACCATCATTTGTAAGTAATAATAACCCAACTGTATCCTTATCCAACCTTCCTATAGGAAACGGCTTAAACACTTGATGCTCTATTTCTAATAAATCAATAACAGTTTCATCCCTATTATCAAAAGTTGCAGAAATAACCCCATCAGGCTTATTCATCATTAAGTATATGTACTTTCTATAAAATATTTCTTCTCCATTTATAGAAATCCTGTCTACTTCAGGATCAACCTGCATACCATTATCCTTTACAATTTCACCATTTACCTTAATAAGTCCCTTCTTTGCAACCTGCTTAATTTCTTTTCTAGTTCCATATCCTAAATTAGATAAAACCTTATCTAGTCTTTCCATTAAAGCACCTTCTTTCTTAATTATTATATTGAGCCTTTATCACTTATTTTATTACTTAAAATCAAAAGACACAAGGAGAGAATTAACAATTGACAATTAACAATTAAAGTTAATGTTTTTACATAATCTTTGAAATTAAAGGTGAAAAAGTTAATAATAAAATCCTTTTATGCTTTAAATAAATTGGCTAAATCAAAAAAATAATGGACATAATCCTCAAAAATTATATCCATTACTAATTATTCATAACTCATTATTTTATTTTTTATAATTCTGCATAGACGAATTATTTCCCTAACTTTTCACTCTTTACCTTTTTCACTCTTTCATTTCTCTTACGCATTATTACTATAGTTTCTATAGTTACTTAGTATTTTCGGAACATAATTTTGAGTTTCTTGTGGCATTTTATATAAATCACTAGCAGATTTAACCCCTCTTCTCTCCATTGTTCCAGGCCCACCGTTATAAGCCATTAGTGCCATTTCTAAATTTCCATTATACATATCTAAATATGATTTAATATGTTTAACTCCAGCTTCTATATTTTGATCGATGTCATATGGATTGGTTAATCCATATGCTTCTGAATTAAAGTCCATTAATTGCATAAGACCCTTTGCACCTGCTGATGAAACAGCATTAGGATTAAAATTTGATTCTTGCTTTATTATAGCTAGTACTAAATTTTTATCTACTCCATATTTTTGTGAGTATTTATCAACAGTAGAATATATTTTTTCCACATCAACTGTAGTATCTTGACTTAAATCTGTGTATAAGTTATCAAAACTTATGTTTAAACTTGTATCACTATTTGTTCTATTTAAATATAATTCCCCTGTTTTTATAGGTTCAGTTCTTATTCTAAGAGGAATATTTTCAAGTTTTTGTCCTACAGCTGCGGGAATATAACTTTCTGAACTTTCTTCATTATTGCTATTAAAAATATTTTCTTCATTACTGTTTAATAATGCTTCATAGACAATATCAAATTCTGGTCCATCGCCTATTGCTTTTTTTAAAGCTTCTTTACTAACAACGCTTCCCATAAACTCTTCTACTTTAGAAATATTCACATTTGTTCCCCCCGAATTTTACTTTTGCTATAAATATCGTATTAATTATACTATTCTTAAGCCTTAACTTCAAATTCTAATAATGTATAATCTTCATAATTAATCTTTTTATAGTAACTCTTGCTAAGTACTAAAATTCTATAATTTCCTGTTGAAAATGGTAAAAAAGTATAATAATTTTTTCTACTATAACTTTGTACTCTTACCCAATTTCCCTTTTCCATAATATAAAATTCATAACATACTTCTTTTCCGCCTTCGCTACTTACATCAAATGTTACTTCATTATTAGCAATAATATTATTATTTCTTATTATTATTTTTGTGTTACTAACTGGAATAGCTTCATGAACATAAAGTGATAATTCTTTTTTTATATCATACTCTTCATTACATAATATATTTTTCGCATAAATTTCAAAGGTATATTTCCCTGAACATTTTGGCTTTAATCTCAATCTTTTACTTTCAATAAATCCTGTGTCTTCAACTTCATGTCCATTTATTTTCGTTACATACCTTAATAAAATATTCTTAGTATTTTGTACTATTGTTTCAAGTTCAATAATATCTCCAACTAAATATATTTCTTTTGGTGAAAGTAATACATAATCTATTTCAGCTTCTTCATAATCTCTCACTTTAAAGAATATAAAATCATGACAATCATATTCTTTAGATGAATATTTATCTATTACTCTAATTTCAACTTCATATTCTCCACTTTCCTCTGGAGTAAAGTTAACCCAATTTGTTATTCCATAATTACTTCTTTCTTTTTCTTTGCCATTCTTATAAACAACAAAAGAATATTTAAGCTCTGTTCCACCCTCTGCTTTAACCTTAATATTTATAGGTTCATTTTTTATACATCCTCTTGTTTTGCTTGCTGTTATATCTGTTATTTTTACAGGTTTTTCACCCTTCTTATCTATTTTAAAATTCAACTCTCTTATATCTTCATAATCACCATCGAAGGAAATATCTTTAACTTTTAATATTATTTTATAATCTCCTTCAATTTTAGTCTCCCAATTAAAGTTTCTTGATCTTATATATCCTGTATCTTCAGCAACTGGTCCTTCAACTATATATCTATACAGTATTTCCTTTCCCCCTATTACCGAAGATTTAAATAGTATATTGCTTCCTTCAACTTGAGGTGAATTTGAATCAGAAGAAAATTTTCTTATTTTTATTTCATCATAGGCTTTTACAGAATATATCATGCAAGCTCTATCATCATATTGCTTATTAGAAAAAATATCTCTCACATAACATAATAACTTATATTCTCCCTTTTGCTTTTCTGAAATTGATATTATATTTTTAGTGGAATAATCCTGTACACAATTTATTCTTCCATTACTATCCATTCTTAAAAACTTATATAAAATTGTTCTACTATTATCACAGTTTACGCCTACCTTAAATATCAATTCTTCATTTATTAATAAATTTTCACTTAAGCATTCAAAAGCATTTATTTCTATAATTGGCTGCTCTTTTACTTTAAATATCACAGTTGTAAAATCATCTACATTTTCCTTTGATGATGGTCTTTTGCATTCAATTAATATTTCACCATCTTCTGCCTTTGTTGTTGTATAAGTTAACTTATTTTCTATACTGTAGTCTTTAAGAGGTTCCCATCCTTGCTTTCCTTTAACCCAAAATCTATATAATAATATTTCTTCATCTTCTGATGCAAGAACTTCTAAGTTTATTTTATCTCCTATAACTAAAGATGTCTTATCTATTATTATATCTTTTATCAACTTATTATTTTTATTGTTGTTTTCTAAAACATCTTTTTCTTCTATCCCCTTTATTTGATAACTTATCTTTGTATTTTTAATCTTTTTCGAAATTTTATCTTTATATTGGACCATTATCATATAATCTCCTGATTTTCTTGGTCTCCATTGACATTCCTTTTTATCTGAAAAATCTTGAATTGGCTTCCAAGTTAAATTTCTTTCTCCTGGAGCACCTTCTAAAAACTTGCACTCTACTTCACTTTCTTCTGGCATCACTTTTATATTTATTTTTTCATCTACTAATGATGGACTTTCTTTATCAAAAGTTATTAATAATTCACTCATATCTACCCACCCTATTTTTCTCAATTTTCCCTAATATTATTATACAGTTTACATAACAAAATATAAAACGAAATTTGTCATCAATAAAAAAAAATAAGGATAAACCGTCCTTTATATTTCTACAGTTTATCCTTTTAAATTACATTCTATTATTCTTATTAAGTTTTTCTTTAGCCTTATATCATCTTCTATTGTTCTTTTCTTTGGATTTGAGGTTCTTCCACCTGCTCTTCTAATTTTCTGAGAAATATGCCTTTCTTCTAGCATTCTATCTATATTCTCTTCTGTATATAAATATCCCTTTGGGTTTAATATATAAGCTTTTTTTCCTAAGCAAATTGCTGCAACACCGTAATCTTGACTAATTACTACATCATTTGACTTACAATGATTAACTACATACATATCCACACTTTGAAATCCACTATCTACAACTTTAACTTCTCCGTAATCTAAAGTTATAAAATGATGTATATCACAAAAAACTATTAATTCTAATTCATATTTTCTTGCTACATCTTGAATTATGGAGATACCCGGACAGGCATCTCCATCTACTATAATTCTCATTATTTTAATTTTGCTTCCAATTCAGCTTTTAATTCTTCATATCCAGGTTTTCCTAGTAAAGCAAACATATTTTTCTTATATGCTTCAACTCCTGGTTGATCAAATGGATTTACTCCTAGTAAGTATCCACTTATTCCACAAGCTTTTTCAAAGAAGTAAACCATGTATCCAAAGTAATATGGGCTAAGTTCTGGGATATTTACTACCATGTTTGGAACTCCGCCATCATTATGTGCCAATAAAGTTCCATTAAATGCTTGTTTATTAACAAAATCTATAGTTTTTCCAGCTAAGAAATTTAATCCATCTAAATCTCCTTCAGCTTTTTCTATAGTAAGCTCTCTCTTTGCCTTTTCTACATTAAGAACAGTCTCGAACATTATTCTATTACCCTCTTGGATAAATTGTCCCATTGAGTGTAGGTCAGTTGAAAAGTCAACAGCTGCTGGGAATATTCCTTTTTGATCTTTTCCTTCTGATTCTCCAAATAATTGTTTCCACCATTCATTAAAGTAGTGTAAACCTGGCTCATAGTTAACTAAGATTTCTATATCTTTACCTTTGTTGTATAATGCATTTCTCATTGCAGCATATTTATAACAATCATTATTTTTTAAATCTGCTGTAGCATATGCCTCTCTTGCATCTGCAGCTCCTTGCATCATTTCATCTATATTAATTCCTGCAACTGCTATTGGTAGTAAACCAACTGCAGTTAAAACTGAAAATCTTCCACCAACATCATCTGGAATTACAAATGTTTCATACCCCATTTCATTAGCTAATGATTTTAATGCCCCTTTACTTTTGTCAGTAGTTGCATAAATTCTTTCCTTAGCTCCATCCACTCCATATTTCTTTTCCATATAATCTTTAAACACTCTAAATGCTATTGCAGGTTCTGTTGTTGTACCTGATTTCGAAATAACATTTACACTTATATCAATGCCTTCTATTGCATCTAAAAGATCTGCTAAATATGTTGAACTTATATTATTTCCAACAAAGAATACCTTTGGGTCATTTCTTTTATCATTTCCTAATACATTATGAAAATTGCTATTTAACATTTCTATAGCTGCTCTAGGTCCTAGGTATGAACCACCAATTCCTATAACTATCAAAGCTTGTGAGTTTTTCTTAATTTTTTCTGCTGCATTTTTTATTCTTGAAAATTCTTCTTTGTCATAATTGACAGGTAAATCAAGCCATCCCAAAAAGTCATTTCCTGCACCTGTTTTGTTGTGAAGAGTATCATGTGCTGCTTTTACCATTGCTTCCATATGGTCTAATTCTTGTAATTTCGCATATGGTTCTACTTTAGATAAATCTAATCTTAAACCTTTATTCATAACTATACCTCCGAATTTTTCATTGTGTATTTTTCCTTTTATTTCTTTTATATTATATCATATTTATAAATCTATGCTTTATTTTTTTCTTCTACTTAAACTTTTTTCGTAAATATATCTAAAAAAAACTCTAGTATTATTATTAATTCTTAATAATCTTTTATACTAGAGTTTTTTGTTTATTTTTGATTTTGAAAAAACATAATATAATGAAGTAAATAATATTTTTTAATTGTTATTAAAATACTCTTCCATTAATATTTCAAGTTCTTTTTCAAAATTTATTTTTTTATTGTATAATTCATTTAACTTCTCATAGTCATCACAAAACTTATTTATTTCATCTTCTATGTTTTTTAAATCTTCTTCTAATTGTTCTATATCCTTTTCTAATTTATCTACTTTCCACTTATTATTAGATTTCTTTTCAAATATAAAAGATTTTTCTTCTTTAACTTTACTTGCTTTAGTATCTATAGTAACATTTATAGCTTTTGCCTGCACTACTTTTTCTTTATAGTATTCATAGTTACCATTATAAGAAATAAGAGAACCTCTTGATAATTCAACTACTCTACTAGCTATACTATTTATGAAATATCTATCATGAGATATAAATAAAAGTGTCCCGTTAAACTCTTTTAAGAACTCTTCTAATTCTTCTCTTGAATCAATATCTAAATGATTTGTTGGCTCATCTAAAATCAATAAATTTAATTCATTGTGCATTAACATAGCTAATTTAAGCTTACTTCTTTCTCCTCCAGAAAGGCTTCCAACCCTTTTAAAAACATCTTCGCCAAAGAACATATATTTTGCTAAATACTCTCTTGCTTTTCCTTCACTTATAACTATGTCATTCCTAAAGGCTTCTAATATAGTTTGCTCTTCATCATCAAATATTATATTTTGTGGAAGATAACCTAATTTTATAGAACTTCCTAAAGCTGCTATGCCACTGTCTGCATTATCTGTTCCAAGTAAAATTTTAATCATTGTTGATTTTCCACAACCATTTTGACCTATTAAAGCTACAGCTTCTTTATTTCTTATAAGTAGTTGTGCTTTATTTAAAAGAACCTTTTCTTCGTATCTCTTACATAGATCCTTTATTACTATGACTTCATTTCCTGACCTATCTGCATTTTTTACATTAATATTAATTCTTTCTTTTTCTAAAATAGGTTTCTCTATTCTTTGAATTTTATTAAGCAACTTTTGCATACTGGCTGCTCTTTTAAAGAACTTTTCATTATCTCCTCTAGCTCCCCAATCTCTTAACTGAGATATAGACTTTTCAATAGCCTTAATCTTTTTTTGTTGTTCTAAAAATTCATTCATTTGAAGTTGTAGCTGTATTTCTTTTTCCTTTACAAACTCAGTATAATTACCAAAATAAGTTTTTGACTTCATATCTTCTATTTCAATTATTTTAGTTACTACATTATCTAAGAAATACCTGTCATGAGATACTATTATTACTATACCTTTATACTGCTTAAGATAATCTTCAAGCCATTCCATCGAATCTAAATCCAAATGATTCGATGGTTCATCTAGCAATAATATATCCGGATTTTGAAGTAGTATTTTTCCTAATATAATTGTAGTTTTTTCTCCTCCACTTAAGTTGCAAAATAGCTTTTCCTTAAATTTATTATTTATCTTAAGCCCAGTGCATACCTTGCTTAACTTTTCCTCTTTTTCATAGCCACCTAAACTTTCATAAGCAGATTGAAGATTTGAATATTTATTTAAAATTTTTCCAATATCACATTCACTAGACTTTGAAAGTTGCTTTTCCATATTTCTTAATTCTTGAGCCATTTTATCAATATCCTTAAATGCTGAATTTAATACATCAATTACTTTAAACTCTTTTGGATAAACTGGCATTTGTTCAAGATATCCTAATGTGGCTCCTTTTTTTATAGATAAATTTCCTTTTTCGTATTCTTCAATGCCCATAATTATTTTTAAAAGAGTACTTTTACCGCTACCATTTCCACCTACGATGCCTACTTTCTCAGAAGTTTGAACATCAAAGGTTATATCCTCTAAGACCATAGTTGCACCATAATATTTTTGTAATTTATTTAAAGATAATTCTATCATTTTTAATTCCTCCAAAATTTTTCTCTGCTTTATTTTAAATTTTTATTAAAATTCTTAGATAAATAAAATAAGCCTCATTTAATAACTTATTCCTAATTTAAAATAAGTTATTTAGAAGGCTTATGAGAGAAATTGCGTATAAAAATGACTCAAAGCATAAAACCTTGAGTCCTAAAAATCTTTACTTAATAGAATTATAAATTTATATATAGCTAAAATTTGTCTTAAATATAATCAAGCTTAAATATAATAAATTTATTAACTGTAAGATATAGAATCATGGATTTATACAATAGTCAGCATTTATTCTAAAAATGGACGCACTTCTCCCGTCAAAGCCTAAAATTGCACTTTTTTGTACTGAGCTGCTATATTTCCATTGTTTATTTAAAACAAACTTAGAATTACTAACTATATTAGCCATGATCTACCCTCCTTTTGTTATAATTAAATTTATTATATACTACATAGCTGTTATTTACAATATTTTTCAATTATAAATTTTTACCTTTCACTCTTTTACTATTTCATTCCTTAATCCATATTATCATCAACTCATTATATCTAAATTTATCCTTCATAGCTCATCAAAGATGAATTATCCCCTCAACTCTTTCACTTTTAACTCTTAACTTCTTCACCTCTCTTCCATGTTTCTACTAGCAATAACATCTACTCCAGTTCCAAGTATATTTTTAACAATAATATCTCCCATTTTTACTGGAGCCTTTACTGTTATTTCATTTAATACTTCAACACATTTAAAGTTTAAATTTTTTGGTATTGCACTTTTTGTTTTCACAGGTAAAACTGCATGGCTTCCACCCTGAATTTTTACTGTTGTAGTTACTACTCTTACAGGATTTGTTACTTCATTTATTCCATATATCTCGCCTCTTTTACAGCTATTTCCTGTTACAGTTTGTTTTTCTGTATCTACTTTCAAATGACATCCCATAGGACAACTTATGCATATTAATTCTTTAACCACAATTATTCACCATCCTCTAAAGATATAACTATATTTCCTTCGATTCCTTCTAACAGTTTCTTATTTAAAATTATTTTTTCCATTTCAGAAGGTGCTAAATGCTTTCTTTTAAAACTAGCTATTACCTTATCTTTATTTTTTACTGTAATAACCTTATCTTTGTAAATATTATTAACCCTCATAAATATTGTTAATTTATCCTCTACAGCTTCAACTGATACCTTCTGAGGAACGGTATAATTAATATTTTTCCCATTTAGAATATCAATATCTTCGCTTCTAACTAAATTATCTTTTACATATTTAGCTGCTGATAATCCAGCATGTTTGGCTTCTCCTGTTACAAAATCAACTAAATCATGAACATGAACAACGTTTCCACAAGCAAAAATTCCTTCTATTGAAGTTTCCATACTTTCATTAACTATAAGTCCATTAGTTCTCTTGTCTCCATTTAATCCAACTTTATTTGATAATTCATTTTCTGGTATTAACCCTACTGATAACAATAAAGTATCACATTCAAATTCAATTTCTGTTCCTTTTATAGGTTTTCTATTTTCATCAACCTTACATATAACAACCTTTTCTAATCTTTTATCTCCAACTATATTTACAACTGTATGAGAAAGATAAAGTGGTATATCATAATCATTTAAACATTGCACTATATTTCTATTAAGTCCATTTGAATATGGCATAAGCTCAACTACAGCTTTAACCTTAGCTCCTTCTAAAGTCATTCTTCTTGCCATTATAAGACCTATATCACCAGATCCTAAAATAACAACTTCCTTTCCTGGCATATATCCTTCAATATTCATATATCTTTGTGCTGTCCCAGCATTAAATATTCCTGATGGCCTATCTCCAGGGATATTAATTGCTCCTCTTGTTCTTTCCCTACATCCCATAGCTAGAATTATTGATTTTGCGTTTATCTCCATATATCCATTATCTGAATTTATTGCATGTATTGTTTTATCTTTTTCAATATCTAGTACCATAGTATTTAACATCACTTCAATTTTAGTTTCTTTAATTAAATTAATGAATCTTTGAGCGTATTCTGGGCCTGTTAGCTCTTCTTTAAATGTATGAAGACCAAACCCATTATGAATACATTGATTCAATATTCCTCCAAGTTCCATATCTCTTTCTATAATCAAAATACTACTAATTCCATTATTATAGGCTTCATAAGCTGCAGCTAAACCTGCTGGGCCTCCTCCAACTACTACTAAATCATATCTCATAATTAATCCCCCTACTTTGTTTTTTCCACTAAAATATAAGAATTTTCTTTTTCTTGATAAACTTCCTTAAAGTCTTTCTTCTTTTCTCGTGCTATAATTTCTAAGACCTTTGGACCACAAAATCCACCTTGGCATCTTCCCATTCCTGGTCTACATCTTCTTTTTACTCCATCTAATGTTATATCTCCAAAAGACCTAGATATGGCATCAACTATTTCTCCTTCAGTTATCACTTCACATCTACAAATTACATTCCCATAAGAAGGATTTTTCTTTATAAGTTCTTGTTTTTCATCCTTAGATAAATCCATAAAATAAAGTTGCTTCCTATTTCCATTAAAAGTTTTATTTTTTTCTTTAGTCAATCCTATAGATTGAAGAATTTCTATTGTCTCTAGTGCAATTGCTGGAGCTGAAGATAAACCCGGAGATTTCATACCCGCTACATCAATAAATCCTTTTACATCCTTTGCTTCTTCTATTATAAAATCATTTGTATCAGGTATTGCTCTAAGCCCTGCAAAATTTCTAATACTTTCTCTAAAGTTAATATTTTCTGTTGTTTTTTTAGTAGTTTCTCTCACATATTCAAGTCCTGTATTAGTTGTTCCAACATCATCTTTATCTTCAAGATTTTCTGCATCTGGACCTACAATAAGATTTCCATGAACTGTAGGTGTTACTAAAATTCCTTTACCAAGAGTTGATGGGCATTGAAAAATTGTATGGCTAAATAAATTACCTTGAGACTTATCCATAACAAAATATTGTCCTCTTCTAGGAGTTATTTTAAAGCTTTCATTACAAATTAAATTGTGAACCTTATCAGCATAAACACCTGCTGCATTAATTATAAATTTTGCTTCTATTATTTCATTTTTACTAGTTGTAATCTTAAAATTCTTATCCTTCTCTATTTTTATTACTTCTGAATCTAATATTATCTCTCCCCCATTTGAAACTCCATTTTCAGCTAAGGCGATTGTATATTCCATAACACCAACTATTCCGCCTGTTGGTGCATATAATGCCTTAAGAACCTTATCTGATATATTTGGCTCCTTATCTAAAATTTCTTCTTTTTCAAGTATTCTTAAATTTTTAACTCCAATTTTTGTTCCATTTTCATATAAATTATTTATAGATTTAACTTCTTCTTCATTAAAAGCAAGCACTAAAGATCCATTTCTTTTAAAAGGAACATCTAGTTCTTTACAAATGTCTTCAAACATTTCATTCCCTTTAACATTAAGTTTTGCCATTAAAGTTCCTTCCTTTGGATCGTATCCAGCATGGACTATTGCAGAATTGGCTTTTGATGTTCCCATAGAAACATCATTTTCCTTTTCGATGATAGTTACCTTTACATTATATTTTGTTAATTCCCTGAAAATAGATGTTCCAATTACCCCAGCACCAATTATTACTACATCATACATATTTTTTACCTCCCATAATTTCATAAAGAATAAAAAAAGCCAAGACAAAATAAAGGTATTACCCTTATTTTGTGCTTGACTCTTATTCTCTAATCGCACTTTATTTTGAAAACAAACTATTTTAGCTATAAGCTTATATAAACTAAAACAAGTTGCTTCGAACTTCTATTATTAAATTCTTTTATATTTGTCTTCATTATACCATATTTCTATATAAAAAAATAGAGTATTCATATAATTATAAATATTTAATTATTTAAATTTATAAAAAGAGTAGATGAATTTATTTCAAGATCATCTACTCTTTTTTAAACTTCTAAATTTTATATAAATTAATTCATTTGTTATTATTTTTTCCTTTTTAATATAACTACTCCAGCAATTGATATTAGTGTTGCTAATAATCCCGTAGCTATAGGTGAGCTTCCTCCTGTATTTGGTAAATCACTATTACCAATAGTACCATTTTTACTCTCCTCTTCAGTTTTATCTCTATCGCCACTTCCGTTGTCATTATTATTTGGTTTTACTTCTAAACTATTTAAAGCTAATTCTAATTCTTTTACTGCCTCATCTACTTCTTTTTGAGTTGTCTCTTCATTATTTAAAACAGTTCTTGCATTGCTTAATCTTGCAACAAGTACATTAGCACTTTCTACAGTAAACTTAGATATATCCACAGCTTTAGCTTTATTTACTAATTCTTCAAGCTTTGATTTATCTGGTATTAATCTTAAATCAAGATAAGCTCTCATTAAGCTATTATAGACTTCATTTATTTCTTCTTGAGTAGCTTCCTGATTATTTAGAACTGCCATAGCATTTTTTAATACTAAATTAAATTTAGCTGATGTTCCTGGTGTAAATTTAGACATATCTACAACTTTTAATTTTATTTCTGATACTAGTTGTTGAAGCTTAGATTTATCAGCAGATACTTCTAATTCTAAATTAGAGAATGCCTTGTTTAAATCTTCGTAAGCTTTTGCTACTTCTTCTTCCATTGCATTTTCATTTGCTATTACTTCATTAGCTTTTAAAAGTTCAACTTGTAGTTCTTCCCAAGTTGAAGATGTATATTTACTTTCATCTAAAGCATTAATTATTTCAACTAGTTTTATAAGTTCTGCCTTATCAGCCTTCTTAAAGTCTAACATATGAATTACATTAACTAGTCTATTTGTAGATAAATCTACTGCAACTTCTGTAGCATTTTTATCCGCTAAAATAGCTTTAGCCTCTTGTAACGCAGCTTCGAATTCTTGAACTACTGCTGGAACAACATTTTCAAGTGCTCCCTCTGCTTTTACATCCTCAGCATAGCCTATAACTAATTCTAATAATGTTTTATCAGCTTCTACTGGCTCTTCTGGAATCTTAGGTGTTATAAATGTTATTCTTCCTGCTTCCGATTTATTTCCTGCTTCATCAAATGCCTTTATACTTAAAGTATATTCTGTTTCAGCTGTAAGTCCAGTTAGCTTTACTGAAGTTTCATCACTAACTGTTGATATTAATATATCACCATTATATATCTCATATCTTACAACACCTATATTGTCAGTTGAAGCTTTCCAGCTAATATCCACACTATTTTGTGTAATATTATCTGTTTTTATTTCCATTGGTATTGTTGGTGCCTCTGTATCAGTTATTGCAATATTTTGATATTCAACCTTTGGTGTAATATGAATAGATGGCCTTGTTGGATTATCAATGTTTTGTGCTTCTACACGAATAAAATCACCCTTTTGAACATTAATAGTAATAGACTCTACATTAATCTTTGTTAAGCTTTGTGTTAATTCATAGGAACTAATTTCTTCTCCATTATGAGTAAAGCTTAATTTAACTTTTCCGCCACTATTCCCGGCTTGACGTAAATATGGCTCATTATCCTTAACTGATAAAATTATTGTTCCAGATTTAGGAACCCTATAAACCATAGAATGTCCTTGTTCACGTCCTGATGTTCCAAGAGTATCAACTAATAATCCATGGGTTATTTCGCTTGGTATTGTTGAGTGATTAGGAGAATCAATTCCTACACCTCCATAATTATTACCATTCCATTGAGGATAAGTAGTATCATAACTCGTCAAATTGCTATATATTCCATTTACTTTCTTTTGAGCAAACCACACATTACCTTGTTTTCCTGTATAATCTAATGCCCATTGATAACTATTTTTAACATTGATAGTATATACATTTTCAGCACCATTTTCGGCAATAACTTTTAATGTCATTCCATCTGAAATACTTCCATCTTTTACTTCACTTGTTCCATCAAAAATCTTAATGGTTGCTGTGCTATGAACAGTTATTCCTTGTATAACTTCTTGTACTTTTGTTGGATTATTTTCAACACTTGGTATATATAAAATCTTTCCGCTTTCTTTTATCATATATATACTATCTTTAATAGAATTATCTTCATTAGCTGAAATAGTATATACCTTTGTTTTACCGTTTGCAGATAAAGTGATTTTACTTCCACCAGTTACGATATCATTTTCTCCTAGTGTTTTTCCAGACACATTTTTGATAACTAAAGTTACATCATCATCATAAGATAAATTTTTTAAGAAATCTTTAACTAATATATTTCTTTCTGTACCTGAAATACTAAAATTTTCATTATTTACTTGATATATAGATGAATACACCTCTAAAGAAGCAACATTTGATTCATATGCTCCAATATCTGGAGTTCCAGCTACCTTATTTCCAAAGAAATCAAAGCCTCCATTATTTGTAATGAATTTACCTGTATTTATTGCTGGGGAATCATTCTGTAATTCATATCCTTCAAATTTGCTTAAGTCATGTGTAATTCTTTTATCACTACTTGGAGTAATACCTGTATATTGCGTAGGCCCATTCCCCGCATTAACAAACTTAGGATCTGATGTAATAGCAGCATTATCTATTGGTAAATTACTATAATTATAATATAAGTTATGGCTATAAGTTACTTTACTATTGCCTCTTGTCCAGTCCTCTGTTTTTTCTGCACCTGCATTATAAATAATATTATTTTCTATAACTGCAACTCCACCTGCCATACCAGGACGTATAAATGGAATGCCCTCTTTCATATAAAATGTATTATTATATATATCCGCTCTAGGATTACCTGGTATATTTAAAACTCCACCTAAATCATTTTCACTTATGTTGTAACGGAATATTGTATTAATTGCATCTATTCCACAAATCATAACTGCGCCGCCACCATTATTATGGCTATAGTTATATTGATATATTGTTCCATCTCCATAATCTGCATCCCAAGCTTGACCATCTTGATTTAAACAAGTATCAAATGCTTCATTATATTGGAATATTGCATCTTTACATTTCCACGGCCAAATAGCTGCTGCAACTCTTCCAGAACCAGTTTCTGAATAGTCAGTTGTATTAATTTGTCTTGCAATTCCATCAGAAACATTATATTCAATAATAGGTCTATCGCAATACATCGTTGTAATAGCATCTCCGCCTGCATCCTTTATATAATTATTTCTGATTTCAACTTTTGTTGATCCATATTTAGCTATTGTTTCATCTGGAATTACAGCAGCTGTGAATTTATCCCAATAAGCTGTATATCCAACAGCTATTCCCCAACGGTTAACATTATCTACAATACAGTTTTCAATCTTTATGTCATTATATCTAGATATTCCTGTTTCTACTTCGTTCTTCGGCTTAAATACGGTAAAATAAATTCCTCCATTATTCATATGCTTATCATAAACATTTCCAATAACATCATGAATATTTAAGCCATCTAAATAAATATGGTCTATAGTTCCTTTATTTTGTGCAACAGCTGCAACTCCTGTACGATTCATAGTATGAAGATAGTTATACTTTGCATCTATTTCTAGGGACTCATTAGTTATCTCCAAATTTCTAATATTAATATACTCTACATCGTACAATAAAATTGATGAGGATACATAACCTTTTAATTTATGGCTAGAACTATCTAATGGTTTTCCATAATCCTGATACCAGATTCCTTGACCATTTGTATTTATTATAGGGTTACTTCCTTCTCCATATTTATCTATTTCAATAGGCGCTTCCTCAGAACCACTGCCTTTAATGTGTAAAAATCCATTTGTAAAGACAGAACCTGCTTCTAACAAAACTCTATCACCAGGATTTAATTCTATTTCATTGATTTTTTGCAAACTATAAAAAGCTTTATTTTCTGATAATCCATCATTATTATCACTACCATCTAATGTACTTACATAATAAGTAGTACCTTTTACTTCATTTCCTAATGTTTCTGCCTTAGCACTTAATGGTAAAGTAAATATATTAAACAGTATTGAGCAGGATAAGGCCATAGAAAGAATTTTCTTTTTCATATTATCTTACCTCCTCATAATTCTTTTCAAACCCTAGTCTTACTTCTGCAGCTGATGCATAAATACTACTTGTAGTTGTATAACTTTCTTCTGCATGCAGTTTTACGTACCTTGCATTAACAGTATTAAAATATGCATATTTTATTGATGTACTTCTTTCCCAAATATTATTTTCTGTTGTGATCTTAGTCCATTCATCACCTGCATTTTCTTTAATATAAATTGCATACTTTGTTATTATTCCATTTGCAACACTAGTCCTTGGAACATATTTTAACATTGAAATAGGTTGAACTTTTCCCATATCAATACTTATCCATGCTTCTTCCCTTCTGCATCCATTCCAATTTGTGTGCCATATAGTAGATAAATTATCATCTAGTGCAAAACTTCCTGGACCTTCTGTTGAATTACCTTCTTGATGGCTTCCATCAGTTGCAGTCATACCTACTACAGAATATTCTACAAATTCTTTTTTAATAATAATTGTATATTCCTTGACTGAATTATCATCAAAAGTTACCCTTAATTTATCATCATTCTTTATAACTTCTCCACCAGCTAATTCTTCATTATTTCTTATTACAACTAAATCACTTACCCCTAAATAAGTAAAGCTTTTTAGAAAGTCATCTACATTAGTTCCTATAATTACACCTTCAACAGTACTTTCTCTTATATAATACTTAGTTGACTTAAGTACTTTAAGTATATTTATCACATATTCTTCAGTTGAATTATCTGAGAAAGTTACCTTTAATATATCTTTATCTTTTACGATGCCATCATTACCTAACTCCTCAGTTCCTCTTAATACTTGTAATTTAGTTCCACTAGAATATTTAAAATTATTCTTAAAATCTTCTACTTTTGTTCCACTTATTACTTCCCCTATACCATTTTCATTTATCTTATATACATTTGAGTAGATTTCATTAATTGATCCTTCATCTTTTATATTTACTTCATGAATTCCTATATCAGGAATTAATCCAGATGGATTTCCAAAGAAATCTTTATCCGGTGCTCCTGATATATAAACGCCTGCATTAACTACAGGTGAATCTTCTGAAACCTTATATCCAGAAAATGCACTTAAATCATGAGCTTTACTAATAGTTTCTGTAGGCGCTGAACCTGGATTTATAAACTTTGGATCTTCAGTAATTGCAAATTTATCTGTTCTTGGAGTTGAATTGTATCCATAATACAAATTATTTGTAAAAGTCTTATTGTTTGACGGTTCCCAAGGATCATTCGGATTTTCTGTACTTATATTATAGAAAATATTATTTGCCAAATATCCAGATCCACTGTCTTTATTACCAGTAGCTGGGTGATGTATTCTTGTTGCAAGATCACCACCAACATAAAATACATTGTTATATACTTTAGCTAATGGATTTCCTTGGAACGTAATTAAACACTTTAAGTCATTTTGACTAATGTTATATCTGAATATCCCATTATATGCTTCATTTAAACATATAAGCATAGCACCTCCACCATTGTTATGGCTGTAGTTATATTGATATATTGTTCCATCAGACCAATCGATATCCCACGCTTGACCATCTCCATTGTTTTGGCCAATTGTATCAAAGGCTTCATTATATTGGAATATAGCATCCTTAGTTTTCCATGGCCATATGGCTGCGCAGAAATTTTGCCAATAGCTATATTCAAGCATATCGACTCCTGCTTTATCTGAAACATTTCCTTGTACTATTGGGCGATATGCATACATTACTACTAATGCATCATTTCCAGAATTCTGAACATAATTTTCTTCTATTAAAACATTTGTATGACCATATTTTTCAATAACATCATCACTAATTGCTGTACCATTAAATTTAGCATGATTATAAGTATATCCTACAACTATTCCTGCACGAGATACATCTTTTACATGACATCCTTTAATTAAAATATCTTGGTATCTTGCTATTCCTGTTTTATCTTCATTATCAGGCTTCAGAACATTCATTTGTATTCCACCATTATTCATGTGTTTATCTTGAATATTTCCATCAACATCATGGATAGATAAATTTTCTAGATGAATATACTCCATCGTACCACCATTTTTAGCAATTCCAGCTACACCTGTTCTATCCATTCTTTGAGCTACTTTGTCACTTTCACTTAAATAATCAAAATCATTAGATTTATTTGTTATCTCTAAATTATTTATTTTTATAAAATCTGTATCATAAAGCAGAATTGTAGATGATACATAACCTTTGCTTCTATGACCTGAGTTATCCATAGGTTGTACATAATCTTGATACCAAACCCCTTCACCATTTCCATTGATAACAGGCTTTATATCTCCACCATACTTTGTAATTTCTATTGGATTTTCTTTTGTTCCACTAACATCTTTTAAATGTATAAATCCATTAAACACTGAACCTGATTCTAATAACACTCTATCACCTGGTTGTAATTTAACATCATCGAGTTTATCTAATGTTTCCCATGCCTTATCTTCTGTTGTAGCATCATTACTGTTATTACCATTAAGACTACTTATATAATAATCTCTTCCAACAGCACGAGTAGAATTTTCCTCTGCAAAAGCAATTGATATTCCTATATTATTAAATATTTCAATAAATAGAGTTAAACAAATAACCAGTGCTAACTTTTTTCTCATACTTCCTCCCCCTTATATAATGTTGTTATTACATTTAGTAGAAAAATAAATATATTATTATAAAATTTAAAATACATAATTTAATTGTCTTTTACTTTATATTTTTCTTTGTAAACTTATAAATATTATCAATATCATTACTAATGGCTAAATTCCTAGCACGTTCTTCAACAATTTCATCATAAAGATTTTCCCTCAATACTTTATTAATATTATCTTTCACCTCCTCATAAGGTATGTAGTCGTAACTTACTCGATTAATACATTGAATTAAATATAAACATCCGTTTTGATCTAATACTTGAGTTATCTCCCCCTTTTCAAGCTCTATAGCAATATCTAATACATCTCCCATTACTTTAGCTTTTGCAGATAGCTCTGCCGATAAAATAGTCTCGTGAGACAAATAATCTTTTAATTTTTCATCTTTTGAAGCTAAATATAATAAAGAATTAATATCATCTACCTTTTTACTTACCTCCACCATATGACTTTTTATATCCTTAACCTCTTCTTCATTTAACCCTAAGGACTCATAGTATACCTTTACAAAAGATAATTCGAAGTCATCATTTTTTATAAACAACGTATCTTTATTTTCATCATAATATCTTCTTCCATCATCTGATGAAATTTTCATGCCTTCATTATTTAAATCATTACAATAAGACTTTTGAAGCTTATCTGTTTCATATTCTAAAAAGAGAGCTTCTGTAAATTTAGACAATCCGTAAATTGTTTCTCCCTTCTTTCTACTTTCTTCTCTTTTCTTATTTTCATCATCAAATCGTATTATAAAATCCTTATATTCTACAGAATCTACATATCCTTCTTCTTTTGCTATTTCATAGATACTATGTATCCTTAATAACTCTTCTAAAGTTTTATCTGCTAGAACTTTATAAGGATATTCTCCATTGAAATCCTTTTCCCAAAACTCATTAGTTATTTTAGCTCCATACTTTTCTATGAAATATTGAGTTACATCATACTTTTTACTATTCATTGCGTTTATGTATTCATCGTCATGAATTTTAACGCTAGATATTTCTAACTTTAGACTACTATTATTTTTAAAAAACAAAAATGAACCTGACACTAGTATTAGTAGTACTATACATATCATAAAAAAAGTTATTTTTTTCTTCATTTCTCTCTCCTCTCGTATTAGCTATTTGTAATATATTAGTTAATAACTTATACTATAATCATACCAATAATAGGAAAACACTTCTTGTACGATAAAGTCTGTTTTATGATAAAACTTGTATAATTCGGAATAAAGAAAGGAGATACATATGATTCAAATTAATACAAATACAGCATGTTATAGTTCAACATATATAAACAAGAGTATTATTCAAAGTGCTACTATTCAGAAAAGAGATAACTTTTACTGCTTTCCAAAGCATATACATCAAAATATTGAAGTCTATTATTTTATAGAAGGATTTTGCAAAATGGATATTGCTAAAGAAACTATAGTAGCTGAAGCTGGTAGTCTTGTTATGATACTACCAAATACTGTTCACTCTTTTTATCTAGATTCAGATGTATCATGTAAGTTTATTCATATACATTTTGAACCTTCTGAATTAAATTCTCTTTTTATAAAAGAAAATGAAATTCAAATTGATATTCTCACACTTATATGTTCAATAACAAACTATTATAAATTAATTCCAAATGAAGATATAATTTCATTATTGTATTCAATTCTTAATGAAAAAAACAGCACAGACTTATTTTCTGAAATATTCTGTAATTTACATTTAATCGAAGTTCTACTTTATATTGTAAAGAGAGAAAATATAACATCATTTTTTCTTAGCCCTAAATCAGAAATTACTCCTCGTTACGTTCTATTTGCTTTTAAATATATTCAAAAAAATTATGCTGAAAAAATATTAATATCTGATATTGCAAATCATCTTAACATATCTTCTCGTTATTTAAGTAAGCTATTTAATGAAGCAACTAATTTAACGGTTCTTCAATACTTGAATATTTATAGAATTAATCAGGCTATAAATTTGATGATTACTACAGATAATTCCTTAACTGATATATCTTTAAATGTTGGTCTTGGAGATGTACAGCATTTTTCCAAGCTATTTAAAAATATTATAGGAATTAATCCTCGCAAGTATAAAAAATTATTAATTAAGAATTAACGTACTAAAAGATCTATATATGATATATTGAAAATTTGAAACTTTTATATTTCGATGTAAAAAAGAGTAGATAAATCTCTCTTAGATTCATCTACTCTTTTTTAAATTTCTAAATTTTGAAGTAATTTTATTTCACTTCTTTCATCTCTTCATTCTTTAATTGTTCTACGCAAGTACTAAATCTTTTAAATACACCCAACTTGTTATTTCTTTTAATAATGCTTTATTATCTACTATTTGGCTAACTGTGTATGTTCCTTGCTTAACCCAATCTGGAATTACTTCCCCTGTTGCATAATTATTTCCTATAACTTTTACTTTAGATCCTACTACTATATTTGAAACTGGATATATTTTAACTCCACTACTATTAAATACACTATACCCAGGATTTGCATCTGCACAATCTTTTGCATTTTGCAAGTTACTAAATGCTCCTATTTGTGATGCTGCATCTTCCCATGTTTTTCTAACCCTATATAATTCAGTTGTTGGTGGGTTTAATATATCTAGTTCATCTTGAATCATATTTAAGAACCTTTGCCATCCCATATCTAATGTTCTATGAGGGCAATATTTCCCACTGAAGTCTTGATGTTTTCTAATTTGAGCTATACCCCATCCATATTGTTTTAATAGTGCTGCAACTTCCTTTGCTGCTCTTTTTTCAGCATTTATAAATTTAGTTCCACCTGATTTTGAATAACAAATTTCAACAGATATATAATTTCTGTTTCCATCTCCAGTTGAGCCATCTCCTGCATGCCAAGCATTACGATTAAAAGGTATTCCTTGAATAGCTTCCACATCATCTATTGCAATGTGAAAAGATACACTGTTAGTATTTGATTGCATATAAGATATTTCATTTGATGCAGTTGCATCATTTGCAGTGTTATGAATGCATATCCCCTTTGGTGTCATAGAATATGGACACTTTATACTGTATTTGTCTGATGATATAAGTCTTTGTACTAAAGCCATTTTAAATCCTCTCCTTTTTAATTTAATTTTTATTTTTGAAGCTAGCTTCCTACATCTATTACATATGCACTTTAAAAAATTTTTTAAAAATTTCCTTAAATTATTTTGTAAGTATTTTTTAACTTAATAGATATAGACTTTATGCTATAATATAAATTAATTTTATAGATTAAAATGAGGTGTTTATTTATGAGCTTGAGAGTTCAAGATAATTGTTTAAATGTTAATTGGAATGATGTAGTTAAAATATTAAAAACTGTTGGTATGTCTTATTCTGATAATGAAACTCATAAAATTTCTTTTGAAAACAGCCATACTGTTATATTTGTTTTTGATAATGATACTCTAATGGGATTTGGAAGAGCTATTTCAGATGGTATTAGACAAGCAGCTATTTATGACTTAGCAATAGCTCCAGAATATCAAGGTAAGGGAATTGGAAGATTAATTTTAAATAATATAACTAAAAGACTTCCTAACTGTAACTTCATTTTATATGCTGCAAAAGGGAAGGAGCCTTTCTATGAAAAATTGGGATTCGGGCATTTAAAAACAGGTATGGGATTGTTTATTGATATGGAAAGAATGAAAAATAAAGGATTAATAGAATAATATAAAAAAGTTCCAATACAAAACTACTTTTGTATTGGAACTTTTTAGCGAATATAATTTTTATTTATTATCCAAATATATTTATAAATAAAGTAATTACAGCCGAATTTATGAAATCAATGAATAAACCACCTACAATTGGTACTACAAAATATGGGGTTTCACTAAATCCATATTTATCAGTTAATGCATCCATATTAGCTATTGCATTGGCTGTTGATCCCATTCCAAATCCACAAGCAGCTGATGCAAAAACTGCTGCATCATAATTTCTTCCCATAACTCTAAACATAACTATATAAGCAAAAATCCCCATAAGGATTGTTTGAGAAACAAGCATAACTATCATCGGAATTGCTAGATCAAATAACTCCCATAGCTTTAATCCCATTAATGCTAATGAAAGATAGAAAGAAAGACTAATTCCTCCTATAGTTTCTATTTCCTTGTCTTCAAGTTCAAATTTCTTAAAATCTAGTATGTTTTTTATAACTGCTGCTACAAGCATTGCTCCTATATATGATGGAAACGTTAATCCTAGACTTTGAATATATTTGGTTATAATTGAACCTAACCCCATGGCTATAAATATCCATGATGATGCCTTCATAAGTCTATTATATGATAGAACTGCAGTTTCATCATGATGAAAGTCACTTAAAGGAATATCTTTATCATGATATTCTTTAGATGTTTTAATATTATTTTTCTCTATTAAGGTTTTCGCAATAAAGCCACCTAAAATACTTCCCATCACTAATCCAAATGTTGCTGATGCAAAAGATACTGTAGTAGCCCCACTAACACCAAGATTCTCTAAAAGTGGTCCAAAAGAACCTGATGTTCCATGCCCTCCAACTAAAGGAATTGATCCTGTAGCTAGACCTAATAATGGATTAATATTAAATATTGATGCTAATGAAACACCAACTATATCTTGCAAAATTACAAGTATTACTGACAGTGTCAGAAAAATTGCTACTTTTACTCCTCCATTTTTTAATACTCTAAGACTAGCTGTATATCCTATGCTTGTAAAAAACGCAGTCATAAAAACATTTTGTAATGTAGTGTCTAAACTTATTGATGCTACATTTGTTAACCTTAAAATAAGAGCAATTATCGAAAAAATCATACCTCCAATTACTGCAGACGGTATACAATATTTTTCTAGAAATCTTATTTTTTTTCGCAAGTATCCTCCAAAGTAAAATACAACTGTTGCTAATGCCATTGTTTGAAATATATCTAGTTTAAATTCCATGTATTCACTCACCTCTCTAATATATAAGTCTTATATATTTGTTTTTCTTAAGTTAAACTATATTTAATGAAATGAAATCGTATAAAAAAATAATATAAAATAAAAAAGAGATGCTAAAACATCCCAAATTGGTATAAGGTTCCATTACATACTATCTCTTAACTAATATAAAAAAGATAGAATTAAATATAGTACATCATATTATAAATTAAAATAAATTACTTTTCAATAAAAATTACTCATTTCTATTATGTAATTTATTCAACTCTGTAACACTTTTGATATAATTAACATATTATAGACTATGTGTATTATAAAAATAAATCTTAGTGGAGATGAATTTGCTATGACATGTAATTCAAATAATAGATTCTATAATGATTACACTGATTATGATAATGAATATTATGATGATAATAATTATAATAAGAAAAATAATCATGAAAATGATTATTTTGATAGATTTTATAAAGAACAAGAAAGTAATAAGCATGATAGATGCTGCAAAAATAATGATGACTATGATAAACACGATTGCAAACACCATGATAAATGTTGCAAAAAACAAGAAAATAATCACGAAAGTAAATGTAATGGCAAGAAGCCTGCTTCTTGTTATATATGCTGTATATGTTGTAAAAAAGTTCATGATGATAAGTGCGACAAGAAATCTAATAAGTATGACTATGAAGATTACTTTAATTGGTGTAAATACAATCACGAAAACTCTAGGGAATGCAAATAAATTAGTTATTTTATAACTATGTAATTAAAAATTTATAGACTGTATTTAAATTACTTTATTATAAAATAATTTAGATACAGTCTTTTTACTCTTATATTATCTATATATTTTTATTTAAATTATATAATTTTTTTAAGATGTCACTATTCTTCATCTTGTAATGCATCATATCCATGTTCATTAGTACGAATTTTAATTACGTCTTCTACATCATATATAAATATCTTCCCATCACCAATATTACCTGTATAAAGTACCTTTTTAACTGTGTCAACTAAAGTTTCAATTGGAATCTTACATATTACAACATCTACTTTAACTTTAGGAAGTAATCTTGTATCCATAGGAACTCCTCTAAAGAAGGTTGGATTTCCTTTTTGCATACCATGTCCAAGAACATTTGTAACTGTAAGACCAGTTACTCCAAGATTTCCAAGAGCATCTTGTAATGCAGATAATTTGTTTTGGTTTGTTATTATAGTAACCTTTGTCATCTTATCACCTGAATGTTCTTTATGAACTACAGGAACTGCGACATTTGCTGGAACAGTATCTTTAGAATTATCTGTAACCTCTATATTTATATCTTCAATACTATTTATATATCCATTTCCACTTGCAACTAAAGCAAAATCTGGATAAGCTATATTTCCATGTTCACCAATATCAAGACCTGCTATTTCTTCTTCAGCAGATACACGAATTCCTATTGTCTTTTTAATTAAATACCAAACAAGTAGAGATGAAGCAAATACGAAGGCACCTACAGCAACTATTCCTATAATTTGAGCCCATAACAACTGGAATCCACCACCATAAAATAAACCATTTTGAGTAGATAGGCTTGTAATTCCTTCCTTTGCAAATAGACCAACACAGATTGTCCCAAAAACACCACAAGCTAGATGGACTGCTGTTGCCCCAACAGGATCATCAACCTTTACTTTATCAAAGAACATTACTGCATATACAACTAATATTCCTGCAATAGCACCAATTAATAAAGAAGCTTCAATACTAACATAGGCACAACTTCCTGTAATTGCTACTAAACCTGCAAGACATCCATTTATAGTCATTCCTAAATCAGGTTTTCCTATTATAATCCAAGCAGTGGCAGTAGATGTTAATATAGCTGCAATAGCCGCAGTATTAGTTGTCATTAATATATGCATTACATCATCTGGATTTTGAAAGCTCATAGTAGATCCTGGATTAAATCCAAACCAACCAAGCCAAAGTATAAATAAACCTATAACTGCTAAAGACATATTATGACCTGGAATTGCTTTTATCTTGCCATCTTTGCTGTATTTTCCAATACGTGGTCCAAGGATTAATGCACCAGCAAGTGCCGCCCAACCTCCAACTGAATGAACTACAGTATCACCTGCAAAATCCATAAATCCAATATTTGCAAGCCAACCGCCGCCCCATATCCAGTGACCTACTATTGGATAAATTATTAGAGTTAATACAAACGAGAAGATAATAAATGATAAATATTTTACACGTTCTGCTACAGCACCAGAAACTATAGTTGCTGCAGTTCCACAGAAAACTAATTGAAAGAAAAATTTGCCCCAAAAGGGAACATTTGATGTTAATGTGTCATTATAGAAAGATAAGTCCGCATTTCCTAAAATAAACAAATTTTCTGTTCCTATAAATGGATTATCTCCCCCAAACATTATCCCCCAACCAAGCAGCATAAATCCTAAGGATGAAACTGCAAATACAATAAAGTTTTTTGATAGAATATTAACAGTATTTTTTGATCTTGCAAAACCTGCCTCAACTGATGCAAAACCAAGATTCATAAAGAAAACTAAAATAGCTGCAAGAAATACCCAAACGGTGTCAATTATCATTGTAGAATTCATAATAAATACCCCCTTTATAAAATAAAAAAAGAGAGCAAAGACTTTCTTAATAGAACGTCTTTGCTCTCTCTTTTTTTAATGTTCTAATGATATCACACCAAATATTTGCTGTCAATATTTGAAAATCTATATTTTTAATATTTTTTCTAAATATTTTCCCCTTTAAATTTACTCTGTTCTTAATGCAGTTACCGGATCTTTTTTAGCTGCTTTTTTCGCAGGAATCAAGCCTCCAATTAATGTTAAAATCACACTTAAACCAATTAATATGAAAGCACTACTTACCGGTAATCTGGCATTTATTGTTGTAGTATCAGTTAATGAGTGAATCACTATATTTGTAGGTATTAAAAGCAATAATGTAACAGCAATACCTATCAAACCAGAAAATAACCCGATAATAAATGTTTCTGCATTAAACACTTGACTAATATTACCTTTTGAAGCACCTATTGCACGTAATATACCAATTTCTTTTGTTCTTTCAAGTACTGAAATATAAGTAATAATCCCAATCATTATTGAAGAAACAACTAATGATACTCCAACAAATGCAATCAATACATAAGAAATAACATCTATTATTGTTGTGATTGAAGACATTAATAAAGCAACATAATCAGTATAAGTAATTTTATTTTCTTCTGAAGCACTAGCATTGTATTCTTCTATACATCTTGAAATTTCTTCCTTTGCCTCAAAACTATCCGCATAAATATTAATTGAAGTAGGTGCATCTAAACTAACAACTCCAAATGCACTTAAATTATCATCATAATTACCTGTAGATATATATTCATCATATATCTTAATTAATGTTTCATCACCAGCGCTAGCTAAATATTGATCAAACATACTAGCTAATTCATTTTCCCCCATAGCCATCATTTGTCCTAACATCATATTTTCAGATTTCATAATGGACATAGCTAAGCTTGCTTTATCAGATATACCTAATTGTTCAACATAAGTTTTAGCATCTTTAACTTTTGTTGAATCATCAGCTGGTGTAAATGTCATTCCATTTAATACATTAACTTCTTTATTATCTAATTGTGATTTCACAACAACACTTTCATTTGCGTAATTAATAAGATAATCAGTAAGTAACCTTGTGTATCCTAATGTAGAATTAATGGATAAATTAGCATCTTCCTTTTGACGAATAACTCCGCTAATTTGAAGTTTAACTGCACTATCTAATAGTTCTTCAAGTTGTGCCTCATCCTCAATCAAATCAAATGTGCCATAATGATTCTTTACATATTTATCACTAGCAGGAATTAAGTAAAATTCTTGTTTTGCTATATCCTCATAAGTCCATTGTCTTGTTTCTAAACTAACCTCTTTACCCTCCTCCATATCTTTCATTACCTTTTTATATTCAGAAGCAGGCAATATTCCTAATTCATATAAAGTTTTTGAAGAAATTTCATTATTTTTATTAAGGGCCAATACAACTTCATTATATTTTGTTGGCCATTCACCATATAAAATATCATAACTATCTTTTAAAGCATCGCTAATAACCTTATCACCAGTACCAGGCATCAATTCAGAAAAATTAGAATTTGATCTATTTCCTCCCATAACTGATGGCATTCCGCTAGAGTTACCTCCCATAGCTGGTGGCATTGCCATAGAATTAGAATCTTCAAAAGAACTTCCATCTGTATTAATAAATTTATTTTCACTATCATAAGTAAATGCATCAAATTTCACATCATAAGAATAGACAATACCATTTTCACCAATAAATTGATGAATTTCACTATTTTCATCATCTAAATATTTCTTAAATTGTGTTAGATTGTTTTCACTAATACTTGTTGTCATACTTGATGTCATTTCCAATTCAGTATTATTAGAATAAATTGCATCTAATTCATGATTAACATCTTGATCTTTATTACCAGAATTTTCTCTACCACTTTCAATTATTCCACTTAAATCAAAAGCTTGTGATTCAATGGCAATTGGATAAGAAGTCATTGTATCTTTTTGAATATCTTCTATATAGGTATTTACACCTGTGGATAAAGATAAGATTAATGCTATACCAATAATCCCTATAGATCCTGCAAATGCAGTTAAAAATGTTCTGGCTTTTTTAGTACGAAGATTATTGAAGCTTAATGATAAGGCTGTAAGAAATGACATGGAAGATTTACCCATATTCTTATGTTCTATTACTTCTTTCTCTTCTTCGATAATAAAAGGATCAGTATCCTCTAATATAACCCCATCCTTTACCCTTACAATTCTAGTTGCATATTCTTGAGCTAATTCTGGATTATGAGTAACCATAACAACCAGTCTCTCTTTAGCTACTTCTTTTAATAATTCCATAACCTGCATACTAGTATCACTATCTAAGGCTCCTGTTGGCTCATCAGCAAGTAGAATATCAGGGTTATTAACTAAGGCACGAGCAATGGCAACACGTTGCATTTGGCCACCTGACATTTGATTTGGTTTTTTGTGAATTTGATCACCTAAACCTACTTCTTCTAATGCCTTAATTGCTTTTTTTCTTCTTTCACTCTTAGATATACCTGAAATTGTTAGAGCTAATTCTACATTTGATAATATTGTTTGATGAGGAATTAGGTTATAGCTTTGAAATACAAATCCTATTGTATGATTTCTATATGAATCCCAATCTCTATCAGTATACTTCTTCGTAGAAATATCATTGATAATTAAATCTCCAGAATCATAATGATCTAACCCACCAATAATATTTAATAATGTTGTCTTTCCAGAACCACTAGGTCCTAAAATAGCAACAAATTCATTATTTCTTAAATTCAAACTAACATCATTTAAAGCATTTTGTACCAAATCGCCAGTTATATATTGTTTTTTAATATTTTTAATTTGTAGCATCTTAAAACTCCTTTCCTTTTGTATAAAGATTATTTTACCATACTTTAATAGATTTAAAATTAAATATATAATATTTTCCAATAACTTTTGAATTGTTTTTTCTTAATTAATAGAATTATAAGTTTTCATTATTGGAACTTGCATTTTATATTTCATGTATTTATTTTGTTTTTTATTGTACGGTGTAAATAGAATAACTTCACAAAGATATTCTCCTGCTATCTCATAGCCTTCTTTCTTAATTTCGGAGTATATTTTCTTTGCATATTCATATTCTTGTGAAGTATCATCTGCATAAATTGTCATATACATATTTTCTGGTAAAATACGTTGAGATTTACTTACAGGATAATCATCATCTATAAATATAAACACTTTATTTGATTTTAGTATTTGTTTTGTAAAATCATCCTTTTCAATAAGTGTTCCTGCATTAAAGAAATATGAAAGTGGTAATCCATTTTTAATCATATAGCTTTTAAATTCTCTTAGCATTTCCTCATATCCTGAATATCCCTTTTCAAAAAAATCAATATCTGAAGTAAAAGTGTCTATCCTTCTTTCAGGTAAATACTCATATATTATCTTTCCTATAGGAGGAATAGAATTTAGGCGACTTAGATTTGATGTGAATCTCCTTATTGTATATAAACTTCTTGTAAGCTGTTTAATTTCCTTGCTTAATTTTTTCTCTTGCTCAATAAGAGATTTGTGAAGATCTTCTTGAGATGCTTGAGTTAGCTGTTTGTGAATTTGTTCTAATGTCATTCCACATATTTTCATAGTATGAATTAAGTCTAATTCATCACTTTGGGCTATATGATAATAGCGATAACCATTCTGTGGGTCTTGATATTCTGGCTTTAGCAATCCTTTTCTATCATAAAGTCGTAGTGTTTGAGTTGATACATGGTTTAATTCTGCCATTTGTCCTATTGTTAAATAATTCTCACTCATATATGTACCCCTACCTTATACTATAGTATAGTCTTTCCACTTTAATATACTTATATTATAAAACATAAAGAATTAAATCATCAAGCTATTAACTCTTATACATATGTTAATCCCTAGAATGTAAAAAATTTAACAATTTATTTGACTTTATACTTACTATAAGCTTTATAATGAAATCAGAAAATTCAATTTTTTAATATTAGGAGGTAACTTTAATGGAAAATAAAGTTAAAGTAGTACAATATGGCTGTGGAAAAATGAGCTTATATCTTATGAGGTACGTATTAGAACATGGTGGAGAGCTTGTTGGTGCCTTAGATTTAAATCCAAAAGTAATTGGAAAAGATGTTGGTGAACTGTTGGGTATGAAGCCACTTGGTGTAAAGATAAGCAGTGTTGAAGAAGCTGATAAATTGTTAAAGGAAACACAACCTGATGTTTGCGTTATCGCTACAAGATCAACTATGGAAGATTTAAAACCTGCATTTACAGTTTGTGCTGAAAATGGTATAAATGCCATAAGTACCTGCGAAGAAGCCTTATATCCTTGGAACTCATCTTATGATATTACAAAAGAATTAGATGAACTTGCAAAGAAAAACGGTTGTACATTATGTGGAAGTGGATATCCTGATATGTATTGGGGAAGCTTAATTACAACTTTAGCAGGATCAATGCATAAAATTACTAAAATAAGAGGTGTTAGTAGCTATAATGTAGAAGATTATGGAATTGCTCTTGCAGAAGGTCATGGAGCTGGTCTTTCTATTGAAAAGTTTGAAAAAGAAATTGGTAACTATAATGGATTGAATCATGAAGAAACTGCACAAGCAATTAAGGATGGTAAAGTTGTTCCTTCTTATATGTGGAACCAAAATGGATGGTTATGTAGTCAGTTAGGCTTAACTATAAAATCACAAACTCAAAAATGTATTCCTATGACACATAAAGAAGACTTGTATTCTTCAACGTTAGATATGACTGTTAAAGCTGGAGATGCAACCGGAATGTCAGCTATTGTTACAACCGAAACTGAAGAAGGAGTAACTTTAGAAACTCAATGTCAAGGTTATGTTTATGGTCCTGATGATTTTGATAAAAATGATTGGACATTTGAAGGCGAACCTGAAACATCAATTAAAGTTGATAGACCTGCAACAGTAGAATTAACATGTGCTACTCTTGTTAATAGAATTCCTATGTTAATTGATGCTGAAGCTGGATATATCACTACTGAAAAACTTCCTGTAAATCATTACCTTGTTAAATCAATGAATGAATACGTTAAAACAAAATAATTAGTATAAAAAATCCCTAATAATTAGGGATTTTTTTATGGCTCTATTTTAAAGTTATGTTGATAATGGCAGCTATAAAAGTATATAAATCTAATTATTAACTTTTAATTCGTAATAGTTTAAAATTGCTCATCAAAAGATATTACTTTTGTTTATGTTCTACAAATAAATTTATTAAGCCAATACTAAATACTAATACTCCAATTAGCATATATGAATGTTAAATCCATTTAATAATGGCTCAAATTCCCCAGTTAAATTTTTATTTGCATAAATAATATTAAGCGTTGTATAGGCTAAAGGTGAGCTTAATATTAGTATAATTACTCCAGTTAAATAATATTTAATTTGATTTTTCATAAATTCTTACCCCTGTATATAGTTTTTAATTATGAATATATATTACTATTGTTCGTTATTATATTTATCAAGTGTTTTTAATATTTTATATAATACATCACATAGAAATTTAAATATAACTATAATTCCTATTGGTTTACAAAAAGTTCCTAAGTAAAGCATTCCTACTGCAATATAGTGTCCTGTTAATGATGATGCAGTTGAACTAGATGCAAGGTAGATTAAAATGTAACCAACAAAATAAACTATTCCACCTAAAAACATACCATTAATTATTTTTTCTGTTTTATATTCTAAAAATCTCATAGTGCCACCCCTTATTAATTCTTACTAAATAATTTAATACATTTGCGTATTAAAATACAATTGTGCAATAATATATATTTTTATTATATACCCATTTAGTATATAATTCCATAAATAACCATAATAACCAACTTAGTTTTATTCAATATTATTCATATAATCCATGTCCTTTATATCATTGACTTTTCCCTTAGGATAAGGTGTAAGATAAAGATATAAAGATTTAACGAACTGAAAGGAGAATACTATATGTTATCCATTGGAGACTTTTCGAATATATGTAAGGTATCAACAAAAACTCTTCGCTATTATGCTGAAATAGGATTAATACTTCCTGAAGAAATTAATCCTGAAAATGGTTATAGGTATTATTCTATTAATCAATTACAAACTATGCTATTAATCAAGCGTCTAAAGACATATAATTTTTCTTTAGAAGAAATCAAAACAATTCTTCACTCTGAAGACTTAAAGGAAGAAAAGCTTTATATGTCCCTTGTTAGTAAGAAAAAAGAAATTGAAAAGCAAGTTAAAGAATTTAAAAATACATTAAATCAATTAAATACTGATATCTCAAATTTAAAAGAGGGAAAATCAATTATGTCATATCTAAAAGATATTGATATTAATCTTGTAGAAGTACCAAAAATGAATCTTTTATATATTAGAAAAATGGTTCAGGAGCCTGAATTTCCTGAGGAATATAATAATTGTTTTTGTAAATTATTAAATAAAATTCAAGAGGATAAATTAACCATAGTAAATCCGCCAATGGTACTCTTTCACAGCTCTGAATATAGCCCATTTGGCTTAGACACTGAATTTGCTATCCCAATAAAAGAGTATTTTAAGGGCACAAGAGATTTTAACCCAGGTTTATGCATAAAAACAGTTGTATATGGTCCTTATTCTGATCTATCCTCTGTTTATGCTAAGCAAATTCAATGGGCAGAAAAAGAAGGCTATGAATGCGTAAGTGCACTTTTTGAAGTATATGTAAATGATCCTACTGAAGTTAAAAATGAAAGCGAATTAATAACTGAAGTTTATTATCCTATTAAAAAGAAGATTCAATTTTAAAGGAGAGAGTTATATGAATGAAGAAAAAATATTAGAGTTAGAAAAAATAATAAATAAGGACTATAAGAACATTGCAGGGCTGATTGTATTAAAGGATGGTAAGACTCTATATGAAAATTACTTCAATGGTTGTACTGCTAATAGCAAACTTCATATTTATTCAGTAACAAAGAGCATTATTTCTATATTGATTGGAATTGCGATAGATAAAGGTCACATAAAAAGCGTAGATACCAAGGTATTAGATTTTTTCCCAGATTATATAGTTAAAAAAAGAGAAAAAGTAATACAAAAGATTACTCTTAAGGATTTACTTACAATGACAGCTCCATATAAATATAGGTTTAATCCTTATATTAAGTATTTTACCAGTGATGATTTTGTAAAATTCAGCCTTGATTTATTAGGTGGAAAAGATGATATTGGTAAGTTTAGATATGCTCCACTTATAGGTCCAGATATTTTCTCTGGCATTCTTGTAAAAGCAACTGGTAAACCTCTTCTTGATTTTGCAAAAGAAAATTTATTTGAACCACTAGGAATTACAGTTGCTGATAACATAACTTTTAATAGTAAAGAAGAGCAACTAGCCTTTAATAAATCTACAAATATTAGTGGTTGGGTTTCTGATTCTAAGGGCATAAACACAGGGGGATGGGGACTTACTTTATCTGCTACTGATATGGCAAAAATAGGTCAATTATACTTAAATGATGGAATATGCAATGGAAAACAAATTGTATCAAAAACTTGGATAGAGGAAAGTACAAAGGAACATAGTAGATGGGACAAACTTAATATTCCATATGGATACTTATGGTGGATTAGTGAGGATAATGATCTTGGATATTCAGCTATGGGTGATGGAGGAAATACTATCTTTGTTAATAAGGATAAAAAAATGGTAATTTCCATTGCTTCTCTCTTCATACCTCGTGCTAAGGATAGAATTGAATTTATTAAAAAATATATTAATCCAATTTATTAAATGTAAATGCAAAAACAGGGATTAAGGTTCCCAAAAGAATCCATCCCTATTTTTTTGCTTACATTTGATTTATTATTAATTACTTACTTTAATTCAGGCCATAACCCTATATTAGCTTGGTATAGCTCATCTAATACCTTTTTCCCTACAGTATAATTAGGTATTGTTTTGTTCAGCATCACAGCTTCTAAGGCTATTTGGTAAGATCCAGATAATGCTGCATCAACTGTCATTTTTTCATAGGCCTTTTGCATTTCCATCAAACCTTTTTGGAAGGTTGGTATTTCACCAATATTGATGGTTTCAGCTCCCATTGAACCAACATAGGCTGGTGTTTCAACAACTGCCTCTGGATCGAAATTGAAGATTGCACCGTGATTCTTTTTATTAACTATAAATCTTTCCCTAGTATTATGAATAATCGCATAAGCAATGTCAACAATATAATTACCATGAACACCTGCATGTAGTGAAGAATCTTTAGCTGACCCTGCTGCAATAACTCGACGACATTCATCATAGATACGCTTTTCCCTACCTTGCATTACATAATCTCCACGAGTAAAGGAAACGTCATCGTGTGCCACCATTTCATCTGGAGTTAAATAATACTGTAAGTAACAATTAGGAAAATAATCTGGAAAGCGTTTAAATAGACTAATCATTTGCTTATAGGTATCTATCCAGTACTGATCTCCAACGGTCTCATCATTTGACATCAAAAGTGTATCGATTTTACCAGAAAGAACATCTTCACGTAATTGTGGTAACAAATCAAAACCTCTTTCGTCATAGATATTAGTCCACCATCCAAAATGATTTATTCCAAAGTATTTAAAGGTTAAATTGCGATGCTCCTTATTAAAGTACTTTGCAATCGCGCCTTCAATTGAAATCGGCATATCACAAATACATAAAACATTGGCATCTGGAAACTCACGATAAATTGCTTCAGATAAAATAGCCTCTGGATTTGTATAGTTTAAAATCCAAGCCTTCGGGCAAATTTCCTTCACCTTTTTAACGATTTCTAAAACAGCTGGGATTACCCTCATGGCAAATGAAAACCCACCTAAGCCACAAGTTTCTTGTCCAACAACACCATTGTTTAAACATATTTTTTCATCAATAGCTCTCTGTTTATTCAAACCTGGACGAATTTGCATAAATAAGAAATCTGCACCTTTTAAAGCTTCATCTATATTTGTTGTGTAGGTAACGTTTACCTTGGAACCCAATTCTTTATAATACATTTTTGTATATTTCCCAAGTAAAGAAACTCTTTCCTCATCAATATCATATAAAACTAAATCCTTTAAATTTAATTCTTCTGCACGTTTTCTTAAAACTTCTAAAATACCAGGTGACTGAGTAGAACCTCCACCAACCATTACAAACTTATTGCCCATTTTCTGTCTTCCTCCAATTTTTCAAAAACTATTTCTCACTTATTCATGTTCTTTTTTAACATATTCTATATAAGCTTCAATTTTTTCACGTTCTTGTTCGACACCCATACCAATAACTACTTGGATATGTTTACCTTTATCAACAATTCCGGAAGCTTTAACTTTTTCTTTTAACATTTTAATGTTAACTTTATTTTCATCTTTTACATCAACACGCAATCTTGTGTAGCAATTAATGATGTTTTCAATATTGTCTGCACCACCTAAACCAGCAACAATATTTAGAATTTGTGGTTCAAATTCTGAATCAGAATGAACTCCAATAGAATCAACCGCTGGCTCACTTACCATCTCAGCTGCTTCGCGACCTAATGTTGGAATATTTAATTTCACAATCAATTTTTTGAACACAAAATACTCTAGAACAGCAGTTGCAATAAAGATTACTGGAATTAAATATTGATGACCCAAACGTGTTGGAAATGCGAAACTATTGATAATCATATTGATTCCTGTATCAAATTGGATATTAATTCCTACTAGGTTTGTAATGAGCAAACTCAATCCATATACTACAGAATGTGCTAACCATAAAACTGGTGATAAAAACAAGAATAAAAATTCTAGTGGTTCAGTAACACCAGCTAGGAAAGCTGTAATTACAGTTGGAATTAAAATCGTAGCAACCTTCTTTCTATTTTCTGGACGTGCAGTTTTCCAAAGCGCAAAGGCAATACCTATTGGTAAAGAAATTGAACCAAAGTTTGATAAATAACCTATAGATGGATGCATAGTTGTTATTTGACTTACGTTTCCTAGTTCTGCCAACCAAATGTTGAATGCACCATTATATAATTGACCTGCAATTTCTGCAGTACCACCAAGAGGAGTATAAAAAAGTGGCATCCATAGAAAGTGATGTAGCCCTAACGGTAAAAGAAGACGATTTAAGAAACCATAGAAGAAGAATCCCACTGCTCCTGCAGTTGTAGTTGTTTTTACCACCGCTTCAACTATTGAATTAACAATTGGCCAAACATAAGTAATACCCATTGCAAATAAAATTGTCGCAAATACTATCAAGATATAAACGGACTTTGTACCAGAATATGGTGATAAATATCTATGTAGCTTAATATCACCAAACTTATTTACCATCCAACCTACAAATACACCTAAAGAAATTCCTAGAAAAACTCCCATATCAGTTACTTGAATACCAAAAACCATCCCTTGTCCAGTACCATAAAGTCCCTGTTCGCCAGCAATAGCTAATCTATTCGTAATTGTTAACCAAGAATTATTTGCATATAAAAATATTAAATATGTAATAATCCCTAAAATTGCTGCATCCGTTTTATATTTTGGTTTTGCTAATGCCGCTGCAATCCCTACACAAAATATCGCACTTAGCTGACCAATCATACCCCCAGATAAAATATTAAAAATAAAGCCTCCAATATTCTTGGTGAAGTTTGGCATCATTTCAAGTTTCAAAATTGCGCAAACTGATAAAATAATTCCAGTCACCGCCATAAACATTACTGGCTGAATAATTGCTTTTGAAAAAATACTAGCTGATTTAATAAACTTCTCTTTCATATATCTTTCCCCTTTATTATTTTTAATTTAATTATTCCAACTTTTTGAAAAAGTTATTACCCAACAAATACTTATAAATTTTTATAGCTACATGTCACAATCTTATTTTTTTCTAAGAGTTTCTTCATTTGTGAGTCACATAAAATTGATACTTCCTTCATTCGTTGAATATTGAATGAAGAATTAAAATATAAAATTTCATCTACATAAGCTGGATGAACCATCAGCTCTGTTATCTCATTATCTTTAACTTTGTCAAGCACTATTTGAATTTCTTCAAAACATTTTACTGGGTTTTTATAGAACGGTATTGTTAAATCACGAATAGCTGTATGATTCATTAAATCAAAAAACCCCTTAATTCCCTTTTGAGCAGGTAGCTCTATATTTTCCTCTAAGTTAAAGATATTTCTAAAACATAAATTATATTTATTAGCAATTCTTTTCGTTATCTCCAAATTTTCAGGAAAAGAATGTACATGATGATGACTATCTAAATGGGTCAAATTCAATCCTTGATCTATCAAATAATCAATTTGATAAGACCACTCTTGGAAAATTTCCTCATCACACATTTGTTTACGATGTTTTTTATATTCAACTAAATTATAAAAATCTCCTTTTTCATCTATGAGCGAAGTCACTTTAGTTAAAGGTTTTCCACAAGTTAAAACAAGGTGAGCACCTACTCCAAGATTTACATTTTCTTTAGCAAGTAGAATAGCTTCATCACATCCTGGCATGTTAGCCATTAAAGTTGTTGAGGTCAGAATCCCATCTTTGTGGGATTTGATGATTCCTTGATTTACTGCCGAAGAATAACCAAAATCATCGGCATTAATAATTACTCTTTTCATAACTTCCTTCTTTCATTAAAGACACTCTATTAATTTATATGAACATCTTTCTTTTCAACTCTAGGAAATATAATACGTTTGATTAGAACTAATTATCATTCATTAAAGTAGAAGAGATCAATGAACAAAACAAATATTAGATATCCTCGCTGTCACTACAATAAATTATATAATTTAATTATCTTTACAGATCTATTTCACATGTGAATAAAAATAATCAAACTTATATAAATTCCAAAAAACGAGAAACCTAAAATTTATTAAGCTATTTTTTATAACAACTTAACAAATTTATTAAAGAAACTACTTTCATACAATTGTATTTGCTTTCTTTATAGCAATAGTATAGTATATAGAAAGAGTGTCCACAATGCTTATACCGCAGCATGGTTACGCTTTCATTTTATGAATATACTTTCACAGGAGCGTGAGATTATGGCCAAAATATACTATTTAAATCGTTTATTTCCAAATAGCAACTTTCGCGATGAAGATGAAAAAATAATCGAGAATATTATAGATGCAATTAAAAGCAAATCTATCCTCGACATTCGTAATATTGCACAAATGAATTATACATCTCAATCTTCAATTAGTCGCTTGGCTAAAAGAGCTGGCTTTAATAATTTTAAAGAATTTATTTTTTTCCTTTCAAATGAATTTTCACATAAATCCACAGGTCAATTGGAAATATTGCCATTTGTGGTAGCAAGCCAAGACTGGAATCAAATAGATAGTTATTTTAATAATGCTTTTTCAAATAAAAAAATTTACTTATTTGGTGAAGGGTTTTGTCAAGTCTTAGTTAATTATACTTATCGTAAATTACTCTTAAAAAAAATTTATGCTATTGACTTAGAAGGTGTAGAAATTAGCTTAGTGTCTGATCAAACACCTTATACATTAATTACATTTTCTCAATCAGGTGAAAACAAAAATGGTTTACTCAAAATAAAAGAGTGTAAGAATTATGGCGGAAAAGTTATTGCCTTGACAGCTACAGAAAACAGTAGCTATACGGCTAAAAGTGATCTTTCCTTTATAGTAGAAAGTGGATCTACTGGTATAGATCATGAAAATCAGAATTTAAATTATTTTTTTGGTAACTCTTTAAATTTGATGGAATATCTTATTAATCGTTATACAAAAACACCAAAAGCATAAATCTTTTGGATTTATGCTTTTGGTGTTTTCAAAGCCATGATAAAAATATAACCAAGAAAGCTCATATCCATTGCTTTCTCTATGTTTCATATATTATTCAAGTTCAATAGTTGCTGGTGGTTTCCCTGTGCAATCATATAATACACGGTTAACCCCTTTAACTTCATTTACAATTCTAGTTGTTACTTTTCCAAGTACTTCCCATGGAAGATCTGCTGATTCTGCTGTCATGAAATCACTTGTAGTTACTGCACGAAGAACTACTGCATAGTCATAAGTTCTTTCATCTCCCATTACACCTACTGAACGCATATTAGTAAGTGCTGCAAAGTATTGACCTAGCTCTTTATCAACTCCAGATTTTGCAATTTCTTCTCTGTAAATTGCATCTGCATCTTGAACTATTCTAACTTTTTCAGCTGTTACTTCACCAATTATACGTATTCCAAGACCTGGTCCTGGGAATGGCTGTCTGTAAACTAGCTTTTCAGGTATTCCAAGTTCTAAACCAGCTTTACGTACTTCATCTTTAAATAGTAGTCTTAATGGTTCTATTATCTCTTTAAAATCTACATAGTCTGGAAGTCCTCCAACATTATGATGTGATTTTATAACTGCTGATTTTCCAAGTCCACTTTCAATTACATCTGGATAAATAGTTCCTTGTACTAAGAAATCTACTGTTCCTATCTTTTTAGCTTCCTCTTCAAATACTCTTATAAATTCTTCGCCTATTATTTTTCTCTTTTGTTCAGGCTCTTCTACTCCAGCTAACTTTTCGTAAAATCTTTCCTGTGCATTTACACGAATAAAGTTTAAGTCATATTGTCCATTAGGTCCAAATACTTCTTCAACTTCATCTCCTTCATTCTTACGAAGTAATCCATGGTCTACAAATACACATGTTAATTGACTTCCTACAGCTTTTGAAAGTAATACAGCAGCTACAGATGAGTCAACTCCACCTGATAATGCACATAACACTTTACCATTTCCGACCTTTTCACGTATTTCTTTAATTGTTTTTTCTACAAATGAATCCATTTTCCAATCACCAGAACATTCACAAACATTATATAAGAAGTTTGATATCATCTTTGTTCCTTCTTGTGTATGCATAACTTCTGGGTGGAATTGAACTGCATATAAATTCTTTTCTTGGCACTCCATAGCAGCAACTGGACATACTGGAGTATTAGCTATTATTCTAAATCCTTCTGGAGCTTTTTCTATGTAATCTGTGTGACTCATCCAACAAACAGTAGATGGCGATACTCCATCAAAAATCTTTGAATCTACTTTTACGTCAACCTTTGTTTTTCCATATTCACTTACAGGAGCTGTTGCAACCTTTCCTCCAAGTACATGAGCCATTAATTGTGATCCATAGCATATTCCAAGTATAGGTATTCCTGCTTCAAATAAAGCTTTTTCACATAAAGGAGAATCCTCACCATATACACTATTTGGTCCCCCAGTAAATATTATTCCCTTAGGATTCATTTCTTTTATTTCATTAACGCTTAAAGTATGTGGATGAACTTCACAGTAAACACCACATTCCCTAACTCTTCTTGCTATTAATTGATTATATTGACCACCAAAGTCAATAACTAATACTAACTCTTTATCCATTGGCTACCTCCAATTTAGTTTTTTGTTTATTATCTACATGTTAATTTTTTGTTTATTATCTACATAAATAAGTTTAAATGAAAAAGTGAGAGAATGAAAGAGCAAAAAATTAATGAAAGAATGAAGAAATGAAAAAATTATGGTAATTATTCAACTGTAGTTGAATAATAAAATTATATTTTCTTTTTTAACTCAGCTAAACTGAGTTATTTCCTTAACTCTTTCACTGCCATTTAAAATTTCAATTTTAAATAAATCTTCACTTTTCACTCTTTCACTATAACTCAGTTTGCCTGAGCTATTTCCTCAATTGTCCATTATCAATTACTACTTGCTGTAGTTTGGTGATTCTTTAGTTATATTAACATCATGTGGATGGCTTTCTCTTATTCCTGATGCTGTTTGAACTACAAATTTTGCATTTTCATATAAATTATCTAATGTAGGTGCTCCCAGATATCCCATTCCAGATCTTATTCCACCTGTTAATTGGTATATTGTATCTGCCACATATCCTTTGTAGGCAACTCTTCCTTCAACGCCCTCTGGCACAAACTTCTTAGTTCCATTTTGGAAGTATCTATCACTTGATCCTTTTTCCATTGCTCCAAGTGATCCCATTCCTCTATAAACTTTATAACTTCTTCCTTGATATATTTCCATTTCTCCCGGTGCTTCTTCACATCCTGCAAACATTGACCCCATCATTGCAACAGATGCTCCACCAGCTAATGCTTTAACTATATCTCCTGAGTATTTTAATCCTCCATCTGCAATTACTGGAACTCCATGTTTTTTTCCTTCTTCTGCACAATCCATAACTGCTGTTAACTGAGGAACTCCAACACCTGCTACTATTCTTGTTGTGCATATTGACCCTGGTCCTATACCAACCTTAACACAATCTGCTCCTGCTTCTATTAAATCTCTTGTAGCTTCAGCTGTAGCTACATTACCAGCTATTATTTGAAGGTCTGGATACTTAGCCTTTATCTTTTTTACTCCATCCATAACACCTTTTGAATGTCCATGAGCTGTATCTAATGTAATAACATCAACATTAGCTTTAACTAAGGCATCTACTCTATCCATCATATCTTTAGTTATCCCTACTGATGCTCCACATAATAATCTACCTTTTTCATCCTTTGCTGCATTTGGAAAAGCTTTTGCTTTTTCTATATCTTTAATAGTTATTAATCCTTTTAAATTATTCTCATCATCAACTAAAGGAAGTTTTTCTATCTTGTGCTTCTTTAATATTTCAAGGGCTTCTTCTAATGTCGTTCCTTCTTTAGATGTTATTAGTGGACTCTTCGTCATAACTTCTGAAACTAGTCTATCGTAATTTGTTTCAAAAACTATGTCTCTATTAGTTATTATTCCAACTAATTGACTTCCTCTTGTTATTGGAACTCCTGATATTCTATATTGAGCCATAAGTTCTTGAGCTTGTCTTATTGTATGGTTTTCTGATAAGAATATTGGATCTGTTATTACTCCATTTTCTTGTCTTTTTACTCTATCAACTTCTTTTGCTTGCTCTTCTATAGTCATATTTTTGTGAATTATTCCTATTCCACCTTCTCTTGCAATTGCAATAGCCATTTTAGATTCTGTTACAGTATCCATACTTGCACTCATTAGTGGGATATTTAAAGTAATTTTCTTTGTTAACTTAGTTTTTAAACTAACCTCATTAGGTAAGATTTCTGATTTATTAGGTACTAGTAATACATCATCGAAAGTATAAGCAGTTTTAATTATTGTTGCCATTAGTTCTCCCCCTTAAAATAATTTTTTTCTTGCATATTTATAATTTTATGATTGTAAAATTTCTTTTTCTTATCTATTTTTATGTATAAAAAAAGACATATTAATCTTCCAAGTGAAGTTAATATGCCTAAAATACTATATAAAAAATATAGTATTAGTATATCAAAATCACTCATAGTCGGAAATTTAAGGTTTCCGGTAGATACTTCCTGCCGTATTCAGGGGATATATGAGTTGTTATATATGACTCTTTTTAAGTTAAAGATATTATATATCTATGGTCTATTATTGTCAATAAGTTTGCAATTTATATTTCAAGTAAAATTCATGAATTGCTGGTAATTATTCTAGAAAATCCATTGAATAAATTCAATTATTAATTTAAAAATCTTTTTACTTTTATTTTGTAATTTATTTTACTATATCCTAATATAATAAAAGATAATTAATTTAACTTAATCTTGTATTCTTACAAGTCTATACCCAACCCCTATATGGGTCTGTATATAAGCATTTTTCTCACAATTTTTCTCAATCTTTTTTCTTAATGTTGCCATAAAAACTCTTAATGATGGAACTTCACTTTCATATGCTACTCCCCATATCTCTTTTAAAATATAGGTATGAGTAAGAACTTTACCTACATTTTTAGCTAAAAGACACAAAAGCTTATATTCTATCGGAGTTAAATGTGTTTCTTCTCCTCCTACAAAAACACATCCTGATACATAATCTATCTTTAAATCTCCATTTATAAATTCAGTATTTTCTTCTTTTTTTGTATTATCATAATTCATTTTTCTGATAGCTACTCTAATTCTTGCTAGTAACTCATCTACACTAAATGGCTTAGTTAAATAATCATCTGCACCAGAATCCAAAGCCTCTATTTTATCTTTATCTTCACTTCTAGCACTTACAACTATTATTGGACAATTAGACCAAGCCCTTATTTTCTTTATTATATCAACACCATCTATATCAGGTAATCCTAAATCTAATATAATTATATCAGGCTTATTCGATGTTGCTAGTATTATTGCTTGCCTCCCATTTTCTGCTGTAAAACACTTATAAGAATGAATATCTAAGGTAGCAGATATAAAATTTCTTATTGCCTTGTCATCCTCAACTACTAAAATTGATACCTTCATTATTTACCTCCACTTGTGATAATGTAAATCCTATTACTGTTCCATGAGGTTTATTATTTCTAACGTAAATTTCTCCACCGTGAGCATTTATTATAGACTTACAAAGAGCAAGTCCTAACCCTAAACCTCTTCTACTATCACCTTTATTTCCATTAACAGTAAAGAACATATCAAAAATACACTCTTTATTTTGTTTGCTTATCCCTATGCCATTGTCTGCTACTTCTACTACCACCTTTTTACCTTTAGTAAATACGTTTATTTGAATTTCACTTCCTGGTTCAGTATATTTAATTGCATTATCTACTATATTTATCATTACTTGAACTATCAGTCTTACATCTACGTCTACCATTAGTAAATCATCTTTTAAGTTGACTTTAACTTTATAATTTGAAATTTTACGATTTACATGTTCAAGAGCTTCATTTATTATTTCTTCAATTAATTGTGGCTCAGTATTTAATTGCACATTTCCATTATCTAATCTAGATACTGATAATAAATTTTCAACTAAATTTATTAACCAAACTGAGTCATCATAAATATCTAATATTAGTTTTTTCTTTGTCTCTTTATCAAACTCATTATTTAAAATTGAACTAGCACTTCCAGATATACTAGTAAGTGGTGTTCTTAAATCATGAGAAACTGCTCTTAATAAATTTGCCCTAAACCTTTCATTTTCAGCTTGCATTAGTGCATTCTTTTTAGATTCATTTAAAATATACTTTTCTATTGCAAATGAAATTTGATTAAGCATTGCTTCTAGTAATGACTTTTCTCCACTATCAATATTTTCATTTTCCATCATCAATATTCCTATTACAACCATAACATCATCTTGCCCAATAAGTGGTATATACATAGCTTTTGCACCTGGAAGTGTATCTGTACTAACCCCAGCTCTTTTTCTATTCCTTATTACCCAACTAACTACTGCCTTTTCATCCTCACTTGTAAATTTCTTATCTATTTCACTGCCATCTTCAAACTTATAATTATATATGCTTTTTATATTTTCATTAGATACTTCATATATTATAATTGGCTTTTTTAAAAACTTATATAATTGCCTTTGAGTTGTTAATATTATATCCTCTAAATTATCAGTTCTTTCTAAATCTCTACTAGCTTCTAATAATATATTTGTTCTATTAGCAATCACTGCTGATACATTTGCTTGATATTTAACTTTATTAGTTAAAGTACTTGTAACTAATGCGGATATCAACATTATAATAAATGTAACTAAATATCCTGGATCATAAAAATTAAGTGAAAATCTTGGTTCTGTAAAAAGAAAATTAAATAATAGTACACTTGCTAATGAAGCTATTCCTCCATAAATAATTCCATCAGTTTTATTTGATATTAATAAAACCCCAAGTATAAAAACTGTTATCACATTAGCTTCACTAAATCCAAGCTTATATAAAATTGCACCTATTATTACTGATAGACCTAATGTCTCTATTGTTTTTATTACATCAGAACTTGATAGTTTTATATTTTTAACTTGATACTTCCTTTTAGCAACAACATCTTCACTATCTGGTATAACATATAGATCTATTTCCGGTGCTAGTTCTACAATTCTATCTACATATCCTAGCTTAGACTTAAGAAAGAACTTTCTTCTTTTTGTCCTTCCAAGAATTATCTTCGATACACCACTTAATTTTGCAAATTCTGCAACTTGATATGGTACATCATCTCCGTATACTGTTTCTACATTTGCTCCTAAATCCTCCGCAAGCTTTAAATTTTCCCTAAGCTTTTGAATATTCTTTTCATCTAATTCCTTTGAAACTATTGTTTCCACAAAAAGCGCTGTAAACTCAGCATGAAAAGCCTCTGCCATTCTAGCTGCTGCTCTTATAACCTTAGCATTTGAAGGTGAAGAACTTAAACATACTAATATATGCTCATTTGTATGATATATACCTTTGCTATAGCTCTTATTAACAGTAACTTCCTTATTTACTCTATCAGCAGTTTCCCTTAATGCAATTTCACGTAATGCTGCTAAATTTTCTTTAGAAAAAAAGTTATTAAGTGCCTTTTTAATTTGATTTTTCTTGTATATTTTACCTGCATTTAATCTATCTATAAGCTCTGAAGGCTCTATATCTATAAGCTCAACTTGGAAGGCATCATTGAAAAATCTATCTGGCACTCTTTCCTTTACTACAACATGAGTAATTGATGCAACTATATCATTTAGACTTTCTATATGCTGAACATTAACTGTGGTATAAACATCAATACCTGCACTTAATAACTCTTCTATATCACTATATCTTTTCTTATGTCTTAGCCCTTGTGCATTTGTGTGTGCAAGCTCATCTACTAATATTAACTCTGGCTTTCTTTCTAATGCTCCATCTAAATCAAACTCTTTTAAAGTTATTCCTTTATATTCAACTTCAAGTTTTGGTAAAAGTTCTAATCCATCTAAAAGGGCTAAAGTTTCTGGTCTTGTATGTGGTTCTATATATCCAACCACTACATCTACTCCAACTTTCTTTGCAGCATGAGCAGCATCCAGCATAGCGTAGGTTTTACCTACACCAGCTGCATAACCAAAAAATATTTTTAACTTTCCTCGTTTATTTTCTAATTCTTCTTCATTAATTTTTTTTAATAATTCTTCTGGATTAGGACGAGTTTCATTCATTTATAGCACCTCTGTTTTCAATTACTAATTGACAATGGACAATTGTCAATTCTACATTGTTCATTTTAAAACACCATCTAATGCAAGATTAACTTGTAATACATTTACAGTTTCTTCTCCAAATACTCCAAGTATTCTTCCCTTCGTATATTTTTCAATTATTTGCCCTACTTCATCTGTACTTATATTACGGATCTTTGCAATTCTATCCACTTGATATTCTGCTGCTGCAACTGAAATATGAGGATCAAGTCCACTTCCTGATGATGTAACTAAATCTACTGGAATAGGATCATCTTTTTTATCAGGATTTGATGCTTTTATTTTTTCTATTCTCTCACTTACTAGCTTTTCATATTCTTCACTTGCAGGACTTAAATTTGAAGGAGCTGCATACATTAATACTTTTCCATTTTCATCTGTAAATGTACTTGTATCTAAGTTCATTACACGACCCCATAAATACTCATCTCCAGTGAATTCTTGAGCAAGTAATACACTACCATATTTTTTTCCATTAACTTCTATAATACTACCATTCGCTTTATCTTTAAATAGTAATTGTGAAGCACCTGTTATAAAAACTGGATATATTAATCCACATATTATCATAAATAATAGTATAAACTTAAATGCTTTACTTATGACTTTCATAATTTATACCTCCTATTATACTAATCCAAGTACAGTTATTATTACATCAATAATCTTTATTGCTACAAATGGGGCTATTATTCCTCCAAGACCATATACTAAAAGATTTCTTGATAACAACTTACTAGCTGGAACTTCTCTATATTTTACACCTTTTAATGCTAATGGAATAAGTGCTATTATTATTAAAGCATTGTATATAACAGCTGAAAGTATTGCACTTTCTGGACTACTTAACTTCATTATATTTAATTTTTGTAGCTCAGGATAAAGACCTAAAAATAATGGTGGTATTATAGCAAAGTATTTTGCTATATCATTTGCAATACTAAATGTTGTTAATGATCCTCTTGTCATTAAAAGTTGCTTACCAATTCTAACAATTTCTATAAGCTTAGTTGGTGATGAATCTAAATCAACCATATTACCGGCTTCCTTTGCTGCTTGAGTTCCTGTATTCATAGCAACAGCAACATCTGCTTGTGCTAAGGCTGGGGCATCATTTGTTCCATCACCTGTCATTGCAACTAAATGACCTTTCCTTTGGAAATCTTTTATCATATCTAGCTTTCCTTCTGGTGTTGCCTCTGCTAAGAAGTCATCAACTCCTGCTTCTGCTGCTATTGCTGCTGCAGTAAGTGGATTATCACCAGTTATCATTATAGTTTTAATGCCCATTTTTCTAAGATCTGCAAATTTTTCTTTTACTCCTTGTTTAACTATATCTTTTAAGTGTATTATTCCTAATACCTTATTATTTTTAGCAACAACTAAAGGAGTTCCCCCAACCTTAGCTATTTCCTTAACCTTTTCTTCACATTCCTTTGAAAAGAAACCTCCTTTTTCTAAAACATATTTTTTAACTGCATCTGAAGCTCCTTTTCTTATTTCATTTCCATTGAAATCTACTCCACTCATTCTAGTTTTAGCTGTAAATTCGATAAAAGTTGCATTAAGACTACTCATATCTCTTCCTCTAATGCCAAACTGTTCTTTAGCTAGAACTACTACGCTTCTTCCTTCTGGAGTTTCATCTGCAAGAGACGCTAATTGAGCTGCATCTGCTAATTCTTTTATATCTACTCCATCAACTGGTATAAATTCACTAGCCTGACGATTTCCAAGGGTTATTGTTCCAGTTTTATCTAACATTAATATATCAACATCCCCAGCTGCTTCTATTGCTCTACCACTCATAGCTAATACATTTGCTTGGTTTAATCTACTCATCCCAGCTATACCTATTGCTGATAATAAGGCTCCTATAGTTGTTGGTGCCAAGCAAACTAATAATGCAATTAATGAAGTAATTGAAGTATTATTTACCATGCCTGCTTCATTAGAAATAAATACTGAGTAAGTGTATAAAGAAACTGTTACTATAAGGAAAATTATCGTAAGTGATACTAGTAATATTTCAAGAGCTTTTTCATTTGGTGTTTTCTTTCTAGCCGCCCCTTCTACCATAGCTATCATTTTATCCATAAAGCTTTCACCTGGATCATTACTTACTTTAATTACAAGCCAGTCAGAAATTACTGTTGTGCCACCAGTTACTGCACTTCTATCTCCACCACTTTCACGAATAACAGGGGCTGACTCTCCTGTTATTGCACTTTCGTCAACTGAAGCTGCCCCATCAATAACATCACCATCTGCTGGAATTTGCTCTCCAGCAAAAACAATAACAATATCACCTTTTTTAAGTTCAGTTGAATTTACTTTCATAACTTTATCTTTTTCTTTTGCTGATGGTATTTTACTTGCTACAACATCCTTTTTTGATGAACGTAATGCATCTGCTTGAGCCTTTCCACGTCCTTCTGCAATTGCTTCTGCAAAGTTTGCAAATAAAACTGTAAACCATAGTAAAACTGTTATTCCTAATATGAAGCTTGGAGAATTATCTTTAATTCCAAGTAAAGCTACAAAATATAGAATAGTTGTTATAATAGAAGCTATATATACTATAAACATTACAGGATTCTCTTTTTGTATCTTAGGATTTAACTTTACAAAAGAATCCCTTATCGCTCTTTTTACCATTTTCTTATCAGATAAAATACTATTATTATTTTTCATATATTCCCCCCCCATTCTATCCTATCATTTGGAAGAATTCAGCTATTGGTCCTAATGCAATTGCTGGAAAGAAACTTAATGCTCCAACTAAAATTACTACAAACACTAAAAGACCTATAAACAATGCATCATGTGTTGGTAATGTTCCTGCACTTACTGCTACCTTCTTCTTTTTAACTAATGAACCTGCAATGGCAAGTGTTGCTATCATAGGTACAAATCTTGCAAATAACATAACTAATCCAATACTAACATTTATAAATGGTGTATTTGCTGCAAAGCCTGCAAAAGCTGATCCATTATTTCCACCTGCTGAAGAATACGCATAAAGCATTTCTGAGAAACCATGTGCACCTGAGTTATTAAGACTATCTAATACACTTGGAACTACTGCTGCTATACCACTTCCTATTAAAGTTGCAATTGGTGTTGCAAGACAAACTAACATTGCCATCTTCATCTCAAATGGTTCTATTTTCTTTCCTAAATATTCTGGAGTTCTTCCAACCATTAAACCTGCCATAAATACTGCTATTATTGCAAAGGCTAACATTCCATATAATCCACAACCAACTCCACCAAATATAACTTCACCTAGTTGCATAAGTAACATAGGTACCATTCCACCTAAAGGAGTATAACTATCATGCATTGAATTTACTGATCCATTAGAAGCTGCTGTTGTAAATGCTGTCCATGTAGCTGATGAAGCTATACCAAATCTAGTCTCTTTACCTTCCATATTTCCACCAGCTTGATCTATTGTAGACACATCTATAAATCCATTTTGAGTAAGCTGAGGTGTTGCATTAGCTTCATTTACTGCTATTGTTGAAAGAGCAATAACTAACATTAAAAACATTGCAATAAATATTGCTCTACCTTGCCTCTTATCCTTAATATTTCTTCCAAATGTAAAGCATAAAGCTGCTGGAATTAATAATATTGATATCATTTCTACTACATTTGAAAAAGGTGTAGGATTTTCTAATGGATGAGCTGAGTTAACTCCAAAGAATCCACCACCATTAGTTCCTAATTGCTTAATTGCAATTTGGCTTGCTGCTGGTCCTTGAGGTACAACTTGTTTTGTTATAACCGTTCCATCCTCAAGAGTTATAGGTTGTAGTAAATCAACTTCTTGATATGCTGAAAAATTTTGCACAACGCCTTGAGATGCTATTAATAATGACACAACTATTGATAATGGCATTAAAATATGAACTATACTTCTTGTAGCATCTACCCAGAAGTTTCCTATAGTCTTTCCTTTTACTCTAGTAAATCCTCTTATAAGTGCAAATAAAACTGCTATACCTACTGCTGCTGATACAAAGTTTTGAACTGTTAATCCGAGCATTTGAGTTAGATAACTTAACTGACTTTCTCCTGAATAAGATTGCCAATTTGTATTAGTTACAAAACTTGATGTTGTATTAAAACTTAAATCCCAAGTAACTCCTTTAATTCCTTCAGGATTCAAAGGCAATATACCTTGTACTATTTGTAATAAAAATAAAATTACAAATCCTATAACACTAAAGGCAATTATTGAAACTGAATACTTTTTCCAATTCATTTCCTCATCTTTATCTATTCTTAATATCTTGTATATAAAGTTTTCTATTAGATTTAATATTTTACTTAAGAAAACTTTTTCTCCATTCATTACCTTCCCAATATACTTTCCTAATGGAATAGCTAGTACAACTAAAATTATCAAATATAATGAATACTGTATTATTAAGTTAATCATTCATTATCACCTCTTAATAAAATATAAGTTAAATAAACAAATAGCGATAAGGCTGCTAAACCAATTAAACTAGTAACAACTATCATTATTTCCTTCCCCCTTTATCTAAAATTATATAAAAATCAATATAAAGATAGTATTAGGATTAATCAGGATGACTTTAAGATTGTATAAAGATTATTTTAAAATAATCTTTTTTCCAATATCCTTTGAAAGACTCTGTCCAAACTAAAAAATATAATTCCTATAAATAACTTAAAATCATAAATTATAATTTATTATAATAATTACAGATATAAATCAAATAAAAAAAGATGACTCCTGTCCAATACAGAAATCATCTTCTTTGTAAATAACCCCTTTTTATAATGTCCTTGACATAGGTAGCATATTAAGAAGATATTCCTCTAATTATGCTCTGAATTTTAAATTAAAATAAATCTGGTAAATTTGGCTTCTCATCAGATTTACTTGTAGTGCCTATTTTAACATCCTTTGATAAACTAGATGCTACTATAGAATTGGTTAAAGTTTCACTTTCACTAGATTCTTTAATTCTTGCCTTATAAATAACTAGTATTTCTATATCATTATTTGATCCATTGTCTTTAATGTCATTAATAGATAATTTAAAGTTATTTCCTCCTAAGCTATCTATTTTTTTATTGATATCAGATATCTCTATAAGCTTAATATTTCCAGATGAATCTTTTGAAACTGTATAAATTTTTATATCATTTCTATTTACAGTATTAAATTTGCTATCTATATTTAAGTTAAGTTCAACACTATTTCCACCTACTATAAACTTAGAACCAAAAGTTACTGTTGATCCTTGAGCCATTTCAAAACTTGAATTATCATTGCCTTGTTGAATGTTTATTGAATTATTTTCTATTCCATTATATAAACCATGAGTTAGATCTTTTAATTCTTGCTTTACTGTAACTGTAGGAGTAACTATATTAGTTGTAATAGGATTTCCTAAAATACTTTTATATATCATAATATTATCTGCTTGTCTACCAAAAGAATAACTTCCACTTGCAAGATTATTGGCTTTTAATTTAATCTCTAGTATCTTACCTTCTGCATGATAATTATTATTTTGAGTTAAATTATATACTATAGTTGGAATTTCTACTATTCCTATATTCTGCTTACCACTTTCTGTAGATCTTACAATTCCTGATACTGGTTCAAAATTACTTCCTATATTTAAGTTTATAACTGGCTTAAATTCATAAGGTTTAGCTGCCGCATATGATACTATTTTTTCTCTTACTAAATCCATTCTGGAATTATTTATATTATTGTAATCATTATTTATGTTAAATATACTATCAGATTTACCACCTAAATCACTATGAAGTTTGTATAGATTTTTATCTAAACTTTCGGTCTCTAAAGATAAACTTACTATATTATAGCCTTTACTCTTTATATTATTAGCAACTTGTTTATTATAGTTAATATCATTATTAGATATTATTACAATATTTTTTGTTGCTGTAGGTCTAGAATTCCTTTCTAACTCTTCATATGCATTATTTAAAGATTCACTAATATCTTTTGTTGAAGATTCAAATATACTACCCTCTTTTAAATTATCTATAGTTAGTCTAATATCATGATAATAGTTGGTTGAGTTCTCAAAGCTTTTTAATGATGCCTCTTTTTTAGTTTCATTATTATTAAAAGTTATTAAAGAAAACTTGGCCTTCTTTTCATTTTGAAATGGATCTGTTAACTTATTTTTAATACCATTTTTTAAACTATCTAAATTTCCTTGTTTTCTACCAAGTTCTACAATTACAACAACATCTATATCTCCTGAATTAGATGAATTGTTATATACAAAATCCTGTGGACTTATCTCATATTTAAGAGTTATTTCTTCATCTTTCTTAATTTCCAGTTTATTTTCACTTATAAGCTTAGCTGAAATATTAGGTAATTCATTTGATATTATATCTACTTTTACATCTACATTGGAGCTTATAGTCAGCTTTTCATTTTCAAATAGAAAATTAATATCTATACTATCCAATATGGATTGCAAGTTCCCAACTTGGCTTCCCTTTACTATAAAACTAAAACTTACAGGCTCTGCATGATATTTAACTTTTCCTGTTATTTTATCTTCAGATGTCTTATTGTAAATTATATTTCCAATTTTAACTTCATTTCCACCTATATTTAAGTTAAATGATTGATTAAAATCTATATCTAAAGAAACTTCTTTAAGTTCATAGCTATTCTTTATATTTTCTGCTATTTCATTAAATATTTCAGTTATTGAACCATCACTTTTTGAGAAGAAACCATCCTTTTCATTTGGATCTATATTACTTGCTAAATTCTTCATAGATGAATGTATCTGTTTTAAATATGTGCTTCCTGAACTATCTAGACCATAACCAATTGAATAAGCATTATATTGCCTAGCTCCTATTTGATCTTTAGCTAAATTTTTAGTATAAGTCATTGTCTCATTACTTGTTGAACTACCAGTACCATATCTACTTGGATTAGTATCATCTAATTTATCATATTTAGAATAATATGTTGGATTTCCATCTGTCATTAAAACTACAGTTTTATTTGCACTACTATTTCCCTTATCTAATAAATATGTTGCTTTTCTTAATCCTTCTCTTATATTAGTTCCACCATTTGCATACAATCCATTAATAGCAGTAATTAATGATGAATCATTAGCAATTTTTAAATCTGATACTATTGTTGCATCTGACGCATATTTTATTATTCCAATTTTTAAATTTGGTACACCTTGCATAGCCTCAATAAATGATTTTGCGGCCTTTTTAAGTTCTTCCATCTTAGTACTAGATACTGTTTTATTGTGCTCCCCTGATTTCTTATGGGTTCTACAATAATCATATTCGTAATGTCCACTAAACAAACCATCCCATACCCAATAAGTTCCTCTTTCTTCAGTACATTTTTCTTCTAAAACAATTTTATCACTCATACTACCAGAAGTGTCTAGGACTAAAACTATTTCCTTAGGTTGTGAAGTTGTTTCAAAGTCTTCAGGTACTATCTTTCCTGAAACTAATATATCTTCCCCTACTTTTGCAGGGTTTGGCGTGGCACTTAAATTTGTAATTGTAAAATTGGGTTTTGATGCTATATTACTTGCTTTTGCATTAATATTATTAAGGGATATTAAAGTTGTTATAACAAATAAAACTGTCATAATGCTTATTATCTTAAACTTCTTTTTACTAATCATTTTATCCCCTCCCCATATCACTTATTTCTAAACTTAACTATAACACTTAGTGGCATAGTTACATCTGAATATCCTTTTTTCTTATTTAAAATTAATGAAATTTCAAGTCCTGTAGTTTCTTTAAAATTTCCTGTTGGCTTCATTCTATAATCTATTGGCCTAATCTTAAATTCAGTAATATTAGATGATAAAACCTTTGGAAGACTTAAATTTGGATCTGAAATCTCAGCTCCACTTGCATCAACCTTTTTTAATGTTAATGTACTACTTCCCTCGTTATATATAAATGTGAAGTATTCTAATCCTATTTTAAATCTTAATTCAGTAACATCTAATTTTCCATTACTATCTGTTATTAATCCTTCATAATTATATTTATTAGCCTCCATAAGCATAGTATCATTAAGTTTGCTAATTTCCTCTGCTTGTGTTCCATATAGTAATAATTCTTTTTGAATTGTCTCTGATTCTAATTGAAGGTCAGAATTAATTTCTGTAGTTGTTAATGTTTTACTATTACTAAAGAAGAAAGTATACACCACTCCAAGAACTACAACTGTTAAACTTAATGTAATTATAAGTTCTAATATAGTAAAACCTTTTGTCCTTTTTCTCAATAATTCCACCTCTTTTATTTAACAATTCTCCATAAAGATCTTTCTAGGAATTTGTCAGCACTATACAATTCTGAAGCTGAAGTAACCTTTATTTCTTCTCTTGTACCTTGTGATTCATTAAATACATCCTTTAAAATATCATAATTTAAAGCTAGTACACCTCTTACAACTTGAGGATCATAGGTTATACTGCTTTCACCAGTACCTTCAAAATTAATGTTTCCTGCTGTTATTATATTTCCTATAAATTCAAAATTTCCTTTTATAGTTATATTTCCATTAGTTATAATTAAGCCCTTTTTAACTTCTTTATCACCTATTTTGTTATTTTCTATTACTATATTTTCATTATTTCCCCTTAGTATAACTACTCCATTTTCACTTTTTATATCTTGGATATTTATATCTTTAACTTTATCAAAATCTATTTGATTACTAACAGTTCTTTTAACTTCTTGACCATTATATAAATTTTCAAATCCTGTAGCATCTCCCATAGCAAATACATTTCTAGCAAATTCATTTCTTTGCTCATTTACTAAATTTAAATCTTCGCTTGTTATATTAGATTTTTGTATATTTCCACTACTATCTTTAACACTTGTTCCAACAGATTTAACAGCTCCCTTAAGATTTACTCCACCATCATTAAACTTGTAATGATTAGTATTTTTAGAATAATACTCCGCAAAATAATCTGCCTTCATAGATGGATTAGATTGTTCATTTTTACTTTCTAATAATTGCAATGGTGAATAATACTTTAAAGAAACATTATCTTTTCCATTTAAAATATCTTCAACGTCAGTGTATGCCAAGTAATTTCCCTTTACAGCTACTGACTCGCCTGTTTGATATTTATTTCCACTTTCATCTGTTGCATTTAAATAAGCAACTCCCATAATATACGAATCTTTATTTACTGTTATTGTTGAAGTTTTACTTGTATCATTTACAATTATACTACTTGAATTTAAAGCTTTATTTGCTGTTAAAACTTCTGCTGTCTTTTCATTAATTCCATAAAAATTATTTTTTATCATTATATTACTATTTGTTGCATTTAAAGCTAAATCATTATTTACAATAACATTCTTTTCAAAAGATATATTATTAGATTGTGAAACATTAGAATTTATAGATTTACCTACATAAATATTTTTAGCATATATGTCTCCATCTACTGATGCTTCACTTACTGCGTTGTTTAAATGAAATGTATTTGAAGTATATATATTTCCATTTATATTGAACTTTGTATTTTCTAATTTTATTCCACCTTTATACTTTTCAAATGTGTATTCTGGATTATCACCTAAATTTTCATTTCCTTTAACCCATATATCTCCGTTTATTGTTAAATTTCCATTTGATAAATCCATGTTACCATCTGCAGTTATGGCTTTGCCATCAAAAACAGGATATATGTTTATTGAAGTTATCTCTGAATTATAATCTGGCGCTGTTACTACATATTTTGTAGTAACAGTTTTCTTATTTTTAAGCTCACCTTCGCTATTTTCAAAGGTTGATTTTAACTCTATAGTTATATTACTTACTTTTCCATTATTAGTGTTTTTAATATATCCGCCTTCTGGTATTTCAATTATAAAGCTATTTTCTCTATCACTTATAGCTGATTCAAATTGTAATGTACCGCTTTCAAGTATTGATTTTATATACTTCCTTTCTAAAATTAAATATTCTAAAATATCAACATTTTTAGGTACATTATTAACATTAATTGTTTGTTTATTTTTTGTGATTAAAAATTCATAAAATTTATCTTTAAATAATTCATTTATCTTATCTTTACTTCTATCTTTATCATCTAATTTTGTAAATTCCTTTTTAACTTCTTTATCTGCATATTTTATGGCTTCTTGTGAGGTTTTTATTATTATATTTTCAACTACATCTAATCCTGAATCTGCTTCATAAAGATTTTGAAGTTTTTTACTTTCATTTATTCTCATTTTATAATCATTTGCTGTAACTGCTAATATAGTTGTCCCAGTTGTAAATATAACTGCCATTACTACAACCACTATTACAAAGGTTGAAGCTTTTTTCTTTTTTCTTTTTTTCACCTCTAATTCACCACCCATAAATTTATTCTATATATAAGTTTTTACTTGAAGATCCTTCAAATAATATGTTCTCATCATTATCTTTTACTGTAACCTTATAGTTATACATATTAGCAATTTGATTTTTATCTACTTCATTTTCTTCATAAAGAATTATCTTTCCTTTACTTGAATATAAATTTAACTTCCCTAATGTACCCTTATTTTTAATAAGATATATCTCAATAGTATTACTTGTATCATTCTTTATTTCTATATTTGTATTCTTAGTATAAGTACTATCAAGATATAAAAGAAGTTTATTATTAATTGGTGCTACTTTTGTATTATCTATAATTGGACTCTTATTATTTTTTTTATAAACTTTTAAGTTAAGATTATTACTTAGTTCAATCATTATATCTTCATTATCAATTGAACTACTATTAGCTATATTGGAAGCTAATTGTATTTTATCAACTCCATTTTCTCTTAAAAAGTTAAGTCTAAAATCAGCATTATTATATTCACTTAAATTATTATTATCATCATATTGAAAATTAATATCTTTTTGTATTTCTACATTAACTTTGTAAATTCTTTCATTTGAACTTTCAGGCTCTAAAGGACTTCCATATATGGTTCTTTCAAAATCTCCTACAAAAGTATTTCCAGTTAAGTCTTTAACTATTTTATCACCATCTAAAAGTTGAAAATATCCTTCCCCAGCATCATTTTTTAAAATTATTTTATCGTAAGCCTTTAATTCTTCTAGCACTTTTTGCCCTACATAACTTGCCTTTTGTCTATACTCTGAATCCTTATTATTCTTTAAGCTTGACATTACAAGACCTGATAAAGGCACTATTAATATTGATAAAAGGGTAACACTAATTATTACCTCAATTAATGTCATCCCTTTTTTTGCTTTAAGTTTATTATTTTTCATTACTGACACCTACTTTTTAGTTACATTTACAGTATAACCTTCGCTTGTTACTGTAACTCTAGGATTTGAAGTATCATCATCTTTAACTATTATCTCAACATTTTTATCTGTATTATTTATAACCTTTAACTTTATCCCTGAATTATCAGAAGTTCCTGATCTTTTTTCGCTTAATATTTCAAAAACTATGTCTTTTGATTTTGAAGTGAATTCCTTCCCTTGTGATGAGTTATCTTTAGGATAATATGATGATGATGTTTTATATTTATAATATATTTTTCCATCTATCTCATCAAAGGCTATTTCTACTTCTTCTATTTTATCATTGTCTGAATAAATATAACTTTCTCTTGAGTCATCCTTAGCTTTTCCTATTGTTACTGTAGGCAATTCTGATGTAGATGATCTAAGCATCATTACAAAGTCATTAACATCTTTTTCATTGCTTTGCTCTTCTATAGTAGAGGCATAAGCGCCACTTGCTGCTCCACTACTAAATAGAACTTCCTTTCCATATACATTATTTAATGTCCATATTAAATATTCCATATCTTCATCAGATAATTTAGGAACTGCATGAAATTCTAAATTCATAACTCCAGTTAATTCTTCTTGGGATTTTGATGATATTGATATATTAGTAATTACTACTTTTCTTTCATAATTTTGTACTGAAGCAATAAAGGTTTTTAGTGCTTCATAATTTCCAGAGAAGTTTATTGCAACTTTAAGTTGTTCTGATGTTGCACCATTTTCTGAAGTATTACTTTGAGATTGTTGTTCTACACCATTTGCAGTTGCTTCATTACTAGTACTTCCATTATATTCATCTACTAAAGCCTTTAAAGAGCTTTCTGTTTTTTGCACTTCTGGAGATACCATTTTTTCTACTGATGCTACTTCTATAGGACTAAATGCAATATTTCCTTTAAGTCTACTATCAGTTAATAGCTTGTCTAATTCTATTATGATCTTTTCTTGCATAATAGTTGGATATAACCTTTTAGATTTATCTAATACTGTTGCTTTTAATATCTTTAAACTTTCTTCTTTAGAATCTAAATTAGCTATAGCAGCCATTACTTCATTATATCTTTGCTCAACTTGATTTTTTTCTGCTCTTTTATTATTTAACTTTTCAACTTGATTAACATAAATAAATTGATAATAAACAAAACATATTAATACAGCTAACAGAATTCCTATTAAATATTTTTCCCTCTTACTTATATTCATATTATTCAACATCCTTTAATACACATTTTATATCAAAGGTATATTGCTCATCCCCTGATATTCCGCCAATATATACATCTTGTATAATATTTAATTTTTTTAAGTTATGTTCTATTTCTCCTATTGCAACCCTATTTGTTGAAACAGCTTGAATAGAAACTTCTGTATTAGTTATGTTTATACTATTGAAAGTTACTTCTGTTGGTAAACTTGAACTTAGTTTATCTAGTAAATCAGTCGTTACTACTTCTCTTGTATTTAAAGCATAGACTATTTTACTAAGCTCAGTATCATATTTTGTTAATATATCATTTTTTTTACTTATATCATCCCATTTAGAAATTTTTTCTTTTATATCTTGTTGTTCTAACTTTTCATTGTAATTTTTTATCTTATTATTAAGCAGTAGGATATTTGTACTGTTCCAAGTTAATGTCCCAATTATAACCACAGATAAAAAACCTGCCATGGAGTAAACATAAATATTTTTATTTTTTTGTTCTTTTTTCTGTCCCTGATAAGGTGAAAAAAAGTTCATATCTCTTATCATATAATGTCCCTCCTATAATCTTATAATAGCGCTTATAGCATTTAAATACTGTCCAAGATTTTCATTAATTAAATCCTTAGATGTAAAATCTATATTAGGAATATCTTCTATATTATCTACAGCAATATTAAGTTTATTTTTAATATACAGTTCTATATTTTTTAAGTTAGAAGTTCCTCCGTAAATATAAATCTTATCTATAGTTGTATTTGATTTATTACTGTAGAACTGAAGTATTCTTTCCAATTCTTCTAGTATATCATCAACAGATTTTCTTATAGTTAAATTTAAAATATCTTCTTCGCTATTTCTTAATAAATCTCCATCTTTTATCTTTAAAGATTCTGTTGATTTTATTGACATATTTAAACTTTGGCTTAATGCATAATCTATATTATCTCCACCAGATTTTATCATTCTTGTGAAATCCAATTTACCATTTTTAAATATTGCCACATTAATAGAGGTAGCTCCCATATCAACAAAAGCAACAGTACCTCCTATAATTTGTCCGTTATTTGATGTATATTTTGAATAGTTAGCTAATTTATTTATTGAATTATAAGTTACATCTAAAGCATATGGATTTAATTCTAAGGCATTTACTACGTTATAATAGGTATTAGCCATTCTTTCTGGAAATGAAGTTACATTGATTTTTAACTTTGCACCTGTATCATCAACAATTTCATCTAAAACTATAAATTGAATTATATAGTCATCTAAATTTATGGGTAAATATTGTTGTATTTCATATCTTATAACAGTTTCCATTTCCTCTTCTTGAACTACAGGTATTAAAATATCTCTATTTATTATTGAGGATGAATTAGTTGTAAAAATAACATCCTTAGCTCTTATACTATTTTCCTTTATTAAAAAGCTTAATACATCTATAATAGCTTGAGCATTTATTATTTTTCCATCAGCAATACAGCCTTCTGGTGTTGGTATTTGAACAACCTTATTTAAATTTAGCTTATCTTTTTGATACTTACCTTCAGCTACCTTTATAAAATTAGTTCCTAAATCTATAGATAAAACAGGCCTAGATTTTTCCTTAAGCCTACCCTTTTTTTCAACCTTATTTACTTCATAAGAAGAGTTTATCTCCTCAGACTTATCTTTTTTAAAAAGTTTTCCTATGTCCTTTACGTCCATACTACTTATTTCCTTAAGCTTCGATAAGTCGAATTTTTTACTTGGCATTAAATCACCCCATTTTACAATTGATAATTAACAATTAACGATTAACAATTATTGTTGATTTTTAGATAACCTAAAAATCTTTTTAATATAAGCAAAATGCAGATTGAACCTGCATTTTGCTTTTAACTTATATATTAGTCAACATCAGTAGCTGTAGCTGGGAAGAATGTTATATCTCCTCCTTTTACAATTACCCCACCACCAGCTTTTATTTCAACTGTAAAATTAGTTGTTCCTGAAACACTTTTTACTGTTGGTACATTTTGAAGATATGCTTCAATCTTTCCTGAATCTTCATCGTCTTCTGTAGAATCAATTGTAAGAGCCGTAGTAGTTGGTACTGTTAATTTATCTTCTGCTATCAATGCAGTAACAGCATTGGCTATAGTTTTAGCATTAGCCACATCTGATTTTACATTTGCATTTTTTCTAACTTCCCCAAATTTAGGAATAGCTATTGCTGCTAGTATAGCAATAATTGCTATAACTATAATAAGTTCAATAAGGGTAAACCCCTTCTTTTTCTTTTTGTTGTTAGTGTTCTTAATCATAATAAATCCTCCTTTTATTTTTGCTTATAGCTTTATATTAATTTTTAAATATAAACATTGTTTAAACCAGTTCACAGTGCACAATTCGCAGTTCACGGCTTTATTCAGTGCACAGTTGTCAGTGCACAATTCACAGTTTTACTCAGCTTTTAAATTTATAATTTAAAAGCCTTGTTACCTATTACCTGACACCTGTTACCTGTTACCTGTTACCTGACACCCGTTACCCATTACCTGCCACCTATTCCCTGTTATCTATAAAATAACTAACTGTGCTCTGTGCACTGTGAATTGTGAACTAAAAAGTGCTTTGCACTTTTACATCTGAGTGTACATATCAAACATTGGAAGCATTATTGAAATTACTATTCCTCCAATTACTACTCCCATAATAACTATTAGTAGCGGCTCTATTAATGAAGTTGTTGTTTGAATAGCTTGTTCAACCTCATCATCATAAAAGTCTGCTGTTTTGTTTAGGATATCATCTAGTGAGCCTGATTCTTCTCCTATTTTTATCATTGAAGATAGCATTTTAGGGAAAATATCATTTTCTCTTATAGGAGTACTCAATCCATCGCCTCTTACAACTCTTTCTCTTATTCTTAAAATTGCATCTTCTGCTACTTTATTTTCTAGTACTCCTGCAACAGTCGGCAGTGCTTGTACTAAAGAAACTCCTGATGCTAATAAGGTAGATAAAGTTCTTGTAAATCTAGATACTATTATTTTTTTATTTAAATTTCCTATAATAGGAAGCCTTAATTTTAAATTGCTTATAGTTACTACTCCATTTGAACTTTTTTTATAAATATTAAAAAGTATTACCATGATTACTATTGTTAGTATTATGATAATTAAGTTATTGCTTAGAAATTTACTTGTGCCAAGCATAAATCTTGTTATCAAAGGAAGGGTTATACCTTCGCCTTCAAACATTTCCACAAAGGTTGGCATTACGAAAGTCATTATAAACATAACTGCTACCAGTGCAACTATACTAAGTACAGTTGGATATGTCATTGCTGACTTAACTTTATTATTTATTTTATTTTCTTTCTCAAAATGTACAGACATTCTAAGCATCATTTCATCAATATTTCCACTAACTTCACCAGACTCTACCATACTTATTAAAAGTTGAGGAAAATGCTTACTGTGCTTAGCCATTGATTCTGATAAAAGTTCTCCTTTTTTAACATCATCCTCAATAGTTGATAAAATTTCTCTTAATTTCTTATTTGGTATTTCCTTTGATAAAATATTTATACAATTAGTTATTGTTACACCTGCATCTAACATAGTATAAAATTGTCTGCAAAATATTGCTAAATCCTTTGTTGTTATTTTCTCAAATAGCTTAAACTCTATTGACTTGCTTTCAACTATTTCTTCTACCTTTAAAGGATAATATCCACTTGAAGTTATCATATTTATTACATCATCTTTTGAACTACCTTCGAATTTTCCTTCTATTTTAGTTCCATCACTCTTCATAGCCCTATATTTATAATTTTTCATAACTTCTTATCACCCCTTATATATCCCTTAGTAATGTTACAGTTGCAAGTTCTTGTATAGTTGTTGTGCCATTTAGAACTAACCTTTTACACTCCTCTGCAAGTGTTGTCATACCATGCTTCATTGATATATCCATTAAAATATTGGAATCTCTCGTTTTGTTAATTGCATCTCTATGCTCTCTTGTTATTTCCATTATTTCATATACACCTATTCGCCCATTATATCCAGTATTATTACAATGTCCACATCCCTTACCACGATATAATTTTAGAACTTCCTTACTATCAACATTAAATATTGATTTTTCATAATCAGATGCCATGTATTCTTCTTTGCAATTATTACATATTTTTTTTACTAATCTTTGAGCTATGATTCCTGAAATTGAAGTAGCAACTAAATACGGCTCAACTCCCATATCAACTAATCTAGTCATTGAAGATGGTGCATCATTAGTATGTAATGTACTTAGCACTAGATGCCCTGTTATAGCAGCCTTTATAGCTATTTGCGCAGTTTCTTCATCTCTTATTTCTCCAATCATAACTATATCTGGATCTTGTCTTAATATACTTCTAAGTCCACTTGCAAAGGTTAACCCAGCCTTTGTATTTACATTAACTTGATTAATTCCATTTAATGTGTATTCAACAGGATCTTCTATTGTTACTATATTTACATTATTAGAATTAAGTTCACTTAATATAGTATAAAGTGTTGTTGATTTTCCACTTCCTGTTGGCCCTGTTACTAATACTATTCCATGAGGACTAGAGATTATATTGTTTAATTTCCTAAGATTTTCTTTACTTAATCCAAGACTTTCTTTTCCAACCTTATAACTATCTCTATTTAAAATTCTAATAACTACTTTTTCTCCATTTACAATCGGAAGTACAGATACTCTAAGATCTACATCCGTATTTCCAACTTTAGTTATTATTCTTCCATCCTGTGGTACTCTTTTTTCTGCTATATTCAAGTTTGCTAAAATTTTTATTCTTGTTATTAATGGAGCTAAACTTTCTATTCCTAATGTATTAACAGTTGTTAATTCACCATCAATTCTATATCTTATTCTAATCTCCTTTTCATATGGTTCTATATGTATATCTGACGCTCTCATTTCTACTGAATTCCTAAATAAGTATTCAATCATTTTAACAACTGGAGCATTCTTTACGTCATCAATTTCTTCCACATCTAATGATATATTCTTTGCTTCTAAACTTTCTTTTAAAAGCTCTTCTGCAGCTTTATTAACTTCTTCACTGCTATAATTTATTTTAACAAATTTATCAATATCCCTTTTAGGAGCTATAAAAGTCTTAACACTTAATCCTGTTGATATAGAAATATCATCTATAGCAAATATATTTAATGGATCCGATAATGCAACCATTATTTTATCTTCTTCAAATCCAAATGCAATTAAATTATATTTATTGCAAAGATTTTGAGGTACTATCTTAATTGCTCTTTTATCAAAAGCAACATTATTTAAATCTATCTTTTTTATGCCTGTTTGTGCTTCTATGGCATTTATAATATCTTCTTCAGATACAACACCACTTTCAATCAGCACTTCTCCCAACTTCTTACCTAAAATTTTTTGAGTTTTCAATGCATTTTGAAGTTGAAAAGGAGTTATTTTTTCTGCCATTACCAGGATGTCACCAAGTCTTTTCTTTTGAACTATAGCCATAAACTCCCCTCCGTAGTTTAATTTTAATTATATTTTTAAAAAATCTTCCTTTTTTGCCCATTATTTGTTTATTCTAATATTAATATAGCTTTATTGTTTTTTCAATCTGAATATCACTTTTAATTTAATTCACTTTATTAATAAAAAAAACTTAGATATAACGACAATATTTCATGTCCATAAAATATACATATAACAGCTGCTATAGCTATATATGGTCCAAAAGCTATTTCTGATTTCTTATCTTTTAATTTAAATAAAAGTATTATAATCCCAACTAATCCTCCTAATATTATAGAAATAAAAAGAGTTACTAAAATTCCTTTAATACCTAAAAAGAGTCCACAAATACCAGCTATTTCCGCATCTCCTTGCCCCATACCATTTGTGGCTATAACTATTAGATAAATAATTGCATATCCTATAATTCCACCTAGTAAGTTATTTATAATATTAACCTCTCCAATATATGATCCTACTAATATATAAATACATCCAATTACTGCGCCTAAAATAGTATTTGAAGTATATATATATTTACTATCTAAATCTATAAAAGAAATAACAATTAGTAAGGATGATAGTAAACTATAAAATATAAAATTTAAGCTTATTCCAAATTTAATAAATATAAATAAATATATTAATCCATTTAAAATTTCTATCAATGGATATCTTAATGATATTTTCTCACCGCACTTTCTACACCTTGCTCTTAAAAATAAATAACTTAGTATTGGAACTAAGTCATATGCTCTGAGATTATAACCACAAGTTGTACAATGTGATGGTGGAAATGATATAGATTCTTCCCTAGGAATCCTATATATACAAACATTTAAAAAACTACCTATACTTAACCCTATTATAAATACAAATATTCCCATTAATACCTCCAATAAATTATTTAAAATCTATTAATATAAATTCTACATTATATACCCATTTCCTTTTAAAATTTAATATTTATGTAATAAACTGGATATCATTCTCACAGAATCAGTTTATGTTTATTCTGTTTTTTAATCACTAAATTGTATTTATTATTCTCTAATTAAAATTCTTATATAGTTCTTAAGAATATTATATTATATCAATTTACTTATACATAGTGGTAATATACACCTTAATAAAACCTAAAAGGAAACAATAAAAATTTAAAGAAAAAATCTTTAAACTACGTTTGAACAAAGAGTGTTTAACACTAATTCAAATTTCACATAGCAATTATTGATATTTATTCAAGTTTTCCACAGTTATTCTACCTTCTCTTGTTACCTGTTCCCTGCCTTGTTACCTGACACCTGTTACCTAAATCAAGCTGTGAACTGTGCCTTGTGCACTGTGAACTAAAAACCTGTCCCCTGCTCCCTGACATCTATTCCTTTTCATTAATTATTCTTAAAAAGTTTCCTTCTTTATCTATTTCAAAATCTGTTGAATTATTTATTATTTCTTTAGCTTCTTCTATCTTTAGATATTTTATTTTTTCTATTTTTTTTGAATCATCAATATAGTTTTTTATTATACCTAAAATCTTATCATTATTATCTTCCATTGATTTAATAGACTCTGAATCTAAAATCTCAATATCATCTTTTATCTTCGCAATTTCTACTGCCATTATAAAATCTTGTATTGCGCTCTTTACTTCTACTTTCTTTGTATCAACTGAATACTTTTTAAAATTAGGTATTAATACAGCTATTAATGCTATTATTAACACTATTAATGTGGTTATTTCAATTATAGTGAACTTATATTTCTTTTTTTTCTTCTTACTATATTTGGTCATGATACTACCTCTCCAACTTATATTAATATTAAATAGTATTATACTAGTTATTACTATGGTTCCTTTACTTATTTAATATCTTATATTTACTTAATAAATTATATCACTACAATTATAAAAAAAAATAGGAACTTAGTAAAATCTAAGTTCCTATTTTATTAATTTTAGTACATTCCGTCCATTCCCATTCCTGGAGCTCCTGGCATTGGTGATTCCTTTTGTGGAATATCAACAACAGCAGCTTCTGTTGTTAAGAATGTTGATGCTACTGATGCAGCATTTTGAAGTGCTGATCTTGTAACCTTAGTTGGATCTACTATACCAGCTTTAATCATATCAGTATAATTTCCATTTAAAGCATCATATCCAACTCCTGCTTCACGTCCCTTAACATGATCTATAATAACTGAACCTTCAACTCCTGCATTTATTGCAATTTGTCTCATTGGTTCTTCTAATGATCTTACAATTATATTAATACCAACTTGAGTATCTGCTACATCTGAAGTTACCTTAGTTACTTCATTAATTATATTTACATATGCAGCTCCACCACCTGGTACTATACCTTCTTCAACAGCTGCTTTTGTTGCTGCTAAAGCATCTTCAATTCTTAATTTCTTTTCTTTTAATTCTGTTTCTGTTGCTGCACCAACTTTAATTACTGCAACTCCACCTGCAAGTTTTGCTAATCTTTCTGTTAATTTTTCTTTATCAAATTCTGAAGATGTTTCTTCTATTTGAGCTCTTATTTGTGAAACTCTTTCCTTAATAGCTTCGCTATTTCCTTTTCCATTAACTATTGTGGTATTTTCTTTAGTAACTTTAACACTTTCACATTGTCCAAGCATATCTAAAGTTACTTCCTTTATGTCTATACCAAGTTCTTCTGATATTACTGTACCACCTGTTAAAACAGCTATATCTTGAAGCATTTCTTTTCTTCTATCTCCAAAGCCTGGTGCTTTTACAGCTACACATGTGAATGTTCCTCTTAATCTATTAACTACTAATGTAGTCATTGCGTCGCCTTCAACATCTTCAGCTATAATAAGTAATTTTTTACCTTGTTGAACTATTTGTTCAAGTATTGGAAGTAATTCTTGGATATTAGAAATTTTCTTATCTGCTATAAGAATTACTGGATTATCTAAAACAGCTTCCATTTTTTCAGTATCTGTTACCATGTAAGCTGACACATATCCTCTATCAAACTGCATACCTTCAACTACATCTAATTCAGTTCCCATTGATTTTGATTCTTCAACAGTTATAACTCCTTCGTTACCTACCTTTTCCATAGCATCTGATATTAACTTACCAACTTCTTCATCTGATGCTGAAATAGCTGCAACTCTAGCTATATCTTCTTTACCATTAACAGGTTTAGAAATCTTTTTAATTTCTTCTACAGCCTTATCAACTGCCATTTTAATACCATTTCTAATTAGTATTGGATTTGCTCCAGCTGTTACATTTTTTAATCCTTCTCTTATGATTGCTTGCGCTAAAAGAGTTGCTGTTGTAGTACCATCCCCTGCAACATCATTAGTTTTTGTTGCAACTTCTTTAACTAATTGTGCTCCCATATTTTCATATGGATCTTCTAACTCTATTTCTCTTGCTATAGAAACACCATCATTTGTAATAAGCGGTGCTCCAAACTTTTTATCTAAAACTACATTTCTTCCTTTTGGTCCTAAAGTAACCTTAACTGTATCTGCTAATGTATCAACACCAATTTGCATTGATCTTCTTGCATCTTCGCTAAATTTAATCATCTTTGCCATAACTTTTTCCTCCCTTATTCAACTATTGCTAAAATATCATCTTGTTTTAAAATAGTGTATTCTTCACCTTTAACTTTAACTTCTGTACCTGCATATTTTGAATAAAGTACTTTATCTCCAACTTTTACTTCCATCTCTACTCTGTTTCCATCTACCATGGCTCCTGGTCCAACTGCTACAACTTTTGCTTCTTGTGGTCTTTCTTTTGCTGTTCCAGTTAGAACTATACCACTTTTAGTTGTTTCTTCTGCTTCTAATTTTTTTATAACTACTCTATCTGCTAGTGGTTTAATATTCATAAAAAATCCCTCCTATATTATATCTATAATTTAATTACCCTTTTATATTAGCACTCACCACCAATAAGTGCTAACAACTTTATGATAATATTTTACTTTATATTTTTCAAATGTTACCTCATATATTATTACCCTATATATAATAATTATTACTCTTTTACATTAAATATTTCCATTTTCCTCATACTTTTGTTTATTTTCTTCATTTTAAATATAATTCTATTTATAAATCTTATTACCTTAAGTTGTAAATATTTTTATTTATACACACCCCTAGAAATATCCAAAAAATAGGTGCCACCATTATTACGCTTATATTAAAGAAAGCTTGTACTAAATACCCTGTTAAAGTTAAAAATAATACTTTATATAAATTGTTATTAATTTTTTTTATTAACTTATATAATATTACTCCTATTAATGTTAAATATGTTATTAAATTAAAAATACCATTACTGACTGCATATTCTAAATATTCGTTGTGTGATTTATCAATATATGATCCATTATTTTCTAAATATCCTTGATAGCTTTTATGATAATCAGAATCTAATCTATAACTTAAAGTATCAGGCCCCCACCCTATAAAAGGACTATCTATAAATGCTTTCCATGAAATTTTTAATATCTCTATTCTTCCGCTATCTTGAATTTTTGTATTTCCTTTTTCATCTACTGATATAGTATTATTTGCTCTACTAAAAATTTTTCCACCTGAAGATATATTTATTAATAGAAATATTCCACAGAACAATATAAAAATATTACCTGCTCTTTTTATCTTTTTTATATCTTTGAAGATTAAAATAAATCCTATGATTGAATATATTATAAAAGCAAGCCATCCACTACGTGTTAATGTACAAATTAAAGCTGAAAATATTATTACTGAATATATTAAATATTTTCTTCCTCCATTAAATATATAAATAGCCATGCTTATAAATAGAAAAATACATAGGTAAGAAGAAAAAAAGTTTCTATTTCCTATTAACCCAATAGAATCTCCAACTGATATATATCCAAGCATCCAGTATTGTACAGGATCAATATTATAAAACTGTATTACTCCATATGAGGCCATAATGCAAGCAGATATTAGTATTATGTCTAATATTTTTTTGTTTAATATTAAGTATTTAGAAGCTAGTATAAATAATATTATATAAATACAGTAAATTATAAATCCCTCACCTCTAGTGATATTTCCCATAAAAGCTACATACTTTTCCTTTGATAATATACTTGGAATTAACATTGTTAGGAGAAACACTAATGCTATCTTATGCTCAATACTAAATTCTGTTACCTTTAGTTTTATTAACGATAACAGAGAAATTATTCCTACAATATAAAGAAAGATTAATTTTCCTACTACATATCTTGGTGATGATACATTTACAACTATAAAAGGCATAATAATTATTACAGAATATAATATTATGTTTACTAACCTTTCTGTATCAATTTCTTTTGTGAAAATTCCTTTTATTTTTTCATATATATTTTGCACAATTTACCCCTACCAATAGATTAGTATAAAAAAATTGCGAAGCAATTTATTTAGTTCACAGTGCACAATTCACAGTTCACAATTGCTGAATTATTCCCATAACTGTGAACTGTGCCTTGTTAACTATGTACTAGAAATTTTGCTTCGCAAAGCTCTACTGTCTTTCTAAATTTATATTTTTATATTCACTAATTTTTTCATTATCTATAACAGCTTTCTTAGTAGCTTGTGAATTTATCTTATTAAATACAGTCTTAGATTTAAATGGAGTTACTAAAGTACCTGCTCCATTTATACAACCTCCATCACACATCATTCCTTCTATGAAGTTACCTGGTAGTCTTCCAATCTTAGCCATAGTCATCATCTTCTTTATTTCTATCCCTCCAGATACTTTTACTGGATTGAAATTGACTTCTATTCCTTGGCTTCTAACGTAATTTTCTATAGCGGCTGTTAATCCTCCATGTGATCCAAAACCTCTTCCATATATTGATGCATCATCCACAACTTCATTTTCACAAGAATCAATATCTATATCAAAAGCGCTAAATAAAGCAAGTAGTTCTTCAAATGTTATAACATAATCTACTGCATCTTTTACTGACTCTCTAACTGCTTCACTCTTTTTAGCAGTACATGGTCCAATAAAGACAACTTTCGCTTCTGGATCATTGTGTTTTATAAATCTCGCTGTTGCTATCATTGGAGATACTGTTCCTGATATATTTTTTACTTCTGATGGGAACATCTTTTCAATATAACTTAAGAATCCTGGACAACAAGAATTGGTCATGTAATTTTGACCTTCTTCTAATCTTTCTAAAAATTCTCCACTTTCATGTACAGTTACTGCATCAGCACCACAAGCTGCTTCTACCATATCTACAAAGCCTAATTTCTTTATTGCATTTTTGATTTGTCCATATGAAACTTTTGCTCCAAATTGTCCTGTTATTGCTGGTGCTACTACTGCATACATTTTTCTCTTTCTTCCAAGTCTTTTTGCTATAGGAACAATTAGACTTTTATCAGAAATAGCTCCAAAAGGACATGCATTCATACAACTTCCACAGTTAACACATGTTTCTTCTTTTATCATAGCTCTTCTATCTTCTATATTTATATCTAATGCACCAGTTGGACATACTCTTTTACATGGTCTCATAACTTCAGCAATAGCATCGTAAGGGCATGCTTTTTTACACATTCCACATTCTCTGCAAAGTTCTTGGTTTATATATGCTCTTCCTGCAACATAAGTTATTGCTCCAAAGTTACAAGCCTCATGACATTTATGTGCCAAACAATTTCTACATGAATCTGTAACACTATATTTATTTATAGGGCATCTATCACAAGCTGCTTCAATGACATATATTATTTGATCATCTTCTTTGATATCAACAAATTCATCATCTATATTATCTCCATTAGCTAAATACCCTGCTGCTAGCTTAGCTCTTTCTAAAACAATGGCTCTTTCTTTATAGACACAGCATCTATACATAGCTGTATCCCCCTTAATAATTTCATAAGGAATTTTTTCAATTGATTCTGTTGTTAGATTTCCATCCTTAGCTAGTTTAGCAACTTCTGTCAATACCTCATGCTTGAGCTTTTTTAATTGAGTTTCAAATTGGAACATACCAAAATCCTCCTATATAAATAAATTTAACCTATTTATCCCCTATATTATTATATCAGTTAATTTATCCCAAGTTGTTTTATTCTAAATATTCTGAAAATAAAAATTGTAACAATATATATAAAGAAGATCTTAATTCGTTTTTTAATAAAATTTATCTTATATCAATTAAATTCTGGAGTTTGAATTGTAAGTATTGAATATTTAGTAAAGTGAACATATTTATAATTTAATTAGTATGAAAGCCTATCTACTGAAGCTCGTCTAAAGTAGATAGACTTTCATTTTTTTATATTTAGCTTTTTATTCTATGTTCCTTGCTACCTTTTTCCTGTTCCCATTACTTATTATAATCAGAAACTGTGAATTATACCTTGTGAACTGTTCTCTATAAGGTTGTTTCACAATTAGCTTCAACGGCATATATATAGTCATCTAAATATTCACCAATTCTATCTTTTAATAATTCCTTAGCATTTGGCTTTAATAATCCTTCTCTAACCTTTTTATATTGTTCATGCATAAATTGACTTATAACTGTTATCGGAATTTCCATTCCTTCTAAATTACTCATAAGCTTTTCTAAAGCAAAGTTAACTTCATCTTTAGGCATATAATATCTCGCTCTATCAGATAAGCTATATTTTCTTTCTATTTTTACTTTTTCTCCTGTACCTGAATAGTGATGTACCCAATCTTTTGGATTCTTTACCATACTAAAATCTAATATTTCCATAAAATTAGATAATTCTGCATTTGAATCGTATTTTAATATTTCATTTTCAATAAGATTTAATGCAAATATACCTTCTCTAAAGCCAAATGTTAAGGCTGGTCCAACTTTTAATATTATAAACCCATCTTCAACCATTTGTTTTAGAGCTTTAGGTGTTTGATAATCAGTTGAATGTGCTTCAAATATTAATTGTGGATAATCTTTTAATCCATTTATTAATTCTTTAGCTTCTTCTCTGTTATAATTCCACACTTCATCACTGCTAAACTCAACACCTGGTTGTACTACAACACCTATTACATATTCCCAAGCATCTCCTACCCCATAGCTTTCAAATGCAGATTTGAATGTTTCTACTGTAGTCTTAAAACCTTCTACGCTAGTAACCTTTGGGCCTTCTTCTTCTTCTTCAACTTGTGCTCCTCCTGGTATCGGAACTTCACTACCTATAATATAAACTGGATGAAGAGCATTTTTGTTTTCTTCTTTTAGCTCTAAGTATGCTTCTTCTGCAATTTTACATAGCACTGATGCTCTATCAGCTATTAATGCATCTCCAAATTTACCACTTTCAATATCTCCTTTTAGTGGCATACTTGTATCTATATGAATTTTGGTGAATCCTGCTAAAACATATTCTCTTATTAAACTTTTAGCATTTTCCATAGCTTCACTTGGATCTATATTTTTCCAGGTTAATGGTCCTAAATGATCTCCTCCTAAAATTATTCTTTCTTTTGGAAATCCTATTCTTTCTGCTATTTTATAAATATACTCTACATAATCTTTTGGTTTCATTCCAGTGTATCCACCAAATTGGTCAACTTGATTTGCTGTTGCTTCTACTAAAAGCGGTATATTTTTATTTAAAAGCTTTTCCATACTTGCTTCTATTACATAATTATTAGAGCAACATACAGAAAATATTCCTACATTTTCACCATTTTTATATCTATTAACGATATCCTTCATTGGATGTATCATTTCTTCACCCCTTATTATTTATATATTTAAGGATTATTTATATCCCTAAAACTTCATTTATATATGAAAGAAAATAATATTTTAGCAGGTGCTTTAATATTATTTTCTCTCAATTTTACTGCAATTTATATATACCAATTAACAACTAATTATACACTTACTGTATAATTACTAATAAACGACTTATTTAATTAAGCCTTACCATTACTTCCGCAAACCATTATCTTATGCTCAACTATCTTTTTCATAGCTTCTTTTCCAGGTGTCATATACTTTCTAGGATCATTAGCATCTGGATGTTCATTAAAGAATTTCTTTACTGCATCAGAGAATGGTATTTTTAAATCTGTTGCTACATTAACCTTGCATATTCCAAGAGAAATTGCTTTTTTAACTAACTCATCTGGTACATCTGATGCTCCATGTAATACTAGTGGAACATCTACCATATCTCTTATTTCCTTTAATCTATCAAAATCAAGCTTTGCTTCGCCTTTATATAATCCATGAGCTGTTCCTATTGCTATTGCTAATGAATCTATTCCTGTTTTTTCAACAAATTCCTTTGCTTGTTGTGGATTAGTGTACATTGCATCTTTTTCATCTACTACTAAATCATCTTCTTGGCCGCCTAATCTTCCAAGCTCCGCTTCTACTGTTGCATCATACTTATGTGCATATTCTACTACTTCTTTAACAGTTTTTATATTATCTTCATATGATGAGTGTGATGCATCTATCATAGTTGAGTTAAAGCCCATATTTACATAATGCTTTATTTCTTCTACATCTTCAAAGTGATCTAAGTGTATAGCTATTGGAATATTGTGTTTTTTGGCTGCAACTTGAGCCATTGCCACAATGTATTCTCCACCTGCGTAATCTATTGTTGATGGTGTTCCTGCTAAAATTACTGGTGATTGTAATTCTGCTGCTGTTTCTACCACTACTTGTAATGTTTCTAGGTTATGAATATTAAATGCTGGTACAGCATACCCTTCTCTTTGAGCCTTTTTTAACATTTCTCTTGTTGATAATATTTTCATCATTTACTTCAACTCCTCTTAGTGAAATTTTTTGATTTTTACAATATATAAAAATTATTTTTCTTTTGTTAACTTTAACTAAAGCTTTTATATAAACTTATTTATTGTATTTATGAATAACTACTCCCTTAACAACTCTATTAACTGTTCCATCTGGTCTTGGATTGTCTGGTGAAATTCCTAATCTAATTGAATTAAATAATCCAAAAATTTGTCCAAATAACATATAATTAAATACTGTATATACTTCTGGAATTGTTTGTCCGTCTATTCCTATATATTTATCACAGACATCCTTTAACTCTTCATTTTTTTCATAACTTATTACCGCCAATTTATGATTCCCTGAATCACCATTTATTTCTTTTATAAGATCCATATCATAAAGATTAGTGTATTTATTGGTAGAATTCATAAATATAACTAAAGTTTCATCATTAATTATTGATTTTGGACCATGTCTGAATCCTAATACAGATTCACAGACACTTACTACTTTCCCACTTGTAAGTTCTAAATTTTTCAAAGCCATTTCTTGGCATAATCCTTTTAGTGCGCCTGATCCTAGATAAACTACTCTTGATGAATTTAATTCTGTTAATTCTTTTATATCTTCCCATTTAGTATCTAAAATTGAATTTCCTTGATTAATAACTATATCAACATATTTCTTATTTTCCTCTAAATTATTAATATCAAATATTAATAATGATGCTAATAACATGCAACTAAAAGAACTTGTCATAGCAAAACTTTTATCATTTGAAGCTTCTGGCATTAATACGCAAAGATCTCTATCACTTATGGAAGCCTTTTTAGCAAGTTCTCCTTCGGAATTACATGTAATTACCAGTTGTGATATATCTTTTACATTATCTTTAAATAAATTAAATGCTCCAACGCTTTCTGGACTATTTCCAGATCTTGCGTAAGAAACTAAAATTGTTGGTACATTTTCTTCTATGAACTCTTCTGGATTTGATACTAAGTCAGTTGAAGCAATAGCTTCCACTCTTAAATTTAATTTCTTTGCTAAATACGTATAAATTGTATCTCCAACATAGTCTGAAGTCCCTGCTCCAGTCAAAATTATTCTGGTATTTTCCTTTAAACCTCTGTTTAAAAAGTTCTTTATTTTCTCTTCATTTTCTTTTACTATATTGTAGGTTTCTTGCCATAGCATAGGTTGCTGTCTTATTTCTGAGACAGTATGAACTGCCCCTAAGCCTTCCATTTTTTCTTTATTCATTCCAAAAATCATTTTAATACCTCCTGCATCTGTTAATGTCATCATTACCAGTAATCCTAAAAAAATTTTTTTATTTTAATTATTATTTAATTTTACTCTATATTTAAATTTATCTCCTCTAGCTACACTAACAGTGTACTCTATCACAGATTCATTTTCATAGGTCAATCTTTCGATTTTCAAACTTGGTGATCCTTCTTTAATATCCAAATAGATACTTTCCAATTTATTAGTTAATATAGGTTGAAAGAACTCCTCTGCTGATGTTAACCTTGCATTAAATTCTTTTATTAATACATCATACATTGGCTTTTCTTCTAATTTCTCTCTTGTAATACCTTTAAATCTATTAAAAGGAAGATATGTTGTTTCATATAACATATGAATTCCATCTGCCATTCGTATTCTGGATATTTTATAAAGTAAATCTTCACTACTTATTCTAAATATAGAACTTATCTTATCACCGGCTTGAATAATTTCAAAACCAGTAACTTCTGATTTAGGTTTTTTGCCGAGCTTTTTCATTTCTTCTGTAAATGAATAAAAAGAAATTAAATCTTGATTCATTCTTCTTGGTGATACAAAAGTACCTTTTCCATGTACCTTGTATATATATCCCTCTTTTTCAAGCTCATCCATCGCCTGTCTAACAGTTGTCCTACTTACATCATAAATTTCACAGATTTCTCTTTCTGAAAGTATTTGTTCATTTTCTTCTAAAGTATTTTCTATTATATCTATTAGAATATTCATAAGTTGTAGGTATAATGGCGTTCTAGAGGTTTTATCTACAGTAGTCATTAAATCCCCCCATTTTTTATATTACCATATTTATATTTAAATTATATCATAATTCTTAAATAAAAGAAGCATTAAAATGCATATTTTATTATTTAAATTCAAATAAGATTATGACCTTTATTCAGATTTCATTGTAAATTATACTCTTACCTATGTCAACACTCTTATTCTTATATTTAAATATATGTAGATTTGTAGAAATAGTAGATAGATATGTTTACAACTAAATCTACCTACTATTTCTATAAAATTTTTAATTATTTATTTTTTCTTTTTATAGTTACTACTCCAGCAATTGACATCAACGTTGCAAATAATCCTAAAGCCATAGGTGAACTTCCACCAGTACTTGGTAAGTTATTATTACTACCTTTTTCACCACTTGTGTCATTATTATCATCATTGTTATTATTACCGCTATTCTCTTGTTTTACTTCTAAACCAGCTAAAGCTAAAGTTAATTCTTTCACTGCTTTATCTACTTCTTCTTGAGTAACTTCTTCTTTAGCTAAAACAGATTTACCATTAGCTAAGCTTAGATTAAATTTATTAACACTTTCTTTAGTATATTTAGATATATCTATATTTTCAGATTTATTTATTAACTCTTGAAGTTTAGCTTTATCAGCTATTAGTCTTAAATCAAGGTAAGCTTTAACTAATTTTTCATATGCTTCATTTACTTCTTCTTCCATTGCATTTTCATTTGCTATTACATTGTTAGCTTCTTCAAATGTAGCTTGTAATGAAGTCCAAGTTGCAGGTGTGTATTTGCTTTGATCTAAAGCATTAATTATTTGAACAAGCTTTTTAAGTTCTGCCTTATCTCCCTTTTTGAACTCTAACATATGAATTACATTAACCAATCTTTTTGTAGCTTCATCTACTTGAGCTTCTGTGGCATTATCATCAGCTAAAACATCTTTAGCTTCTTTTAGTGCTGCTTCAAATTCATTAATTACTGCTGGAACAACCTCTTCAAGCGCTCCATTTAATTTTGCATCCTCAGCATATTCTACAACTTTTCCTAAGCCTGTTTTATCAACTTTTTCAGTATCATCCTCTTTAATTACAAGATTATTAATTGCATTTTCTAATTCAATTTTTGCATTATTTACATTTTCTTCTGTAGATTCTATATTATTTATTACAACTTTTGCATTATTTAATGCATCATTAAATTTTACCCATGATTCTTCAGTATAATATTCTTTATCTAGCATTTCTGATATTGTTATTAAATCATTTAAGTCCTTAGATTCTAACAATGATGAATATGCTAATTCTAATTGAGCTTTTAACATATTTAAAACTTGTATATTAGCAACATCTAAAGAAGTAATTTTTGATGCAACTTTTTTATAGTTATTTACAGTTGCTTTTGTATAATTATTTTCATCTATTTCTTGTACTAAAGAGATAACTTCATTTATTTCTTCTTGTGTTGCTAATCTATCTTTTTGAGAAACATATATTTCCTTTATAGCTGCAAAGTTTTGCCCGTTGAATGTAGAAATTGAAGTTAAACGAATTACACTAGCTTTAATACTATTTTCTAATTCTATTTTATCAGTTTTACCATCTGTAAATTCGCCTTCTTTAACAACTTCCCATACACCGTTTACTTTAGCTTCTAATTTATATTGTTTAATAGTTCCATTTGATGATTTACCACGTGACAATACATCTATACTATCAAATGAAATTTCTTTACTAAAATCTATTGAAATCCAATGATTTTCTGAATGTTGGTCTGTACCTATATAGTTTGTATGCCACCAGCTGTTTTCATTTCCATCAATTGCTGATGATGCAGGACCATCTCCAGTTGAATCTAACATTTCTGAACATGCACTTGCTATCCAATCATTTCTATCATACTCAATTACAGGTACCTCATTATATTTATCATAACGTTCCTTTACCTCATCATAGTAAATAGAACTATTTCTAAATTCTATTCCTCCTAAAATTCCTCGGAAGTTATCATCAGCAACTTCTAACTCCCCACTGTTAATTGATTGATTAACCTTTGATTTATCATATACAGAGCTTGCCAATTCTCCATCAACATAAAGTTTAATCATTCCATTAACTTCACGTACTGCAGTAATTTGATGTAATCTTCCATCATTAATTTTACCTGCTAAAGTAGTTTTTATTGAAGTAGGAACATATTCGTCTGTACCAAAGGTTCCATGAGCCTTTTCAATAACAGTAGTTACTTCTTCCTTTGAACTAACATTTAAATCTTTTACTTTAAAATTTAAATATCCTTCTTCATCAATGGATAAATTGATATCTTCACCTTGCTTAAACAAATTAACTCCACTTGATATTGTGTTCACTGACATACTAATTCCAAAATCAGTTATTCCTTCAAATGTTTTATTAATATTTACTTTATAACTTTTATCCATATCAAAGAAGAATGAATCTAAATTACCATTATATTTTTTAGTTATATTTTCTCCATCTGCTAAATCTTCATTAGATTCTATAGAAACAATTTTTGAATCATTATATACTGGGATTGTTAATGTCATTGTTGATACATTGCCTACAGAATCCTTTTCCCCATTAACATTTAACACTGCATTGTTTACCAATGTAGTTTCAGTTTTAATTACAACAGTTCTATAGTCATCTAATAAATTAGTTTCTGTAACTATATTCCCTTCAACACTATAAGCATCTTTAATATTTGATACACGTTCATTATACTTAATCGTAATTTCATTATTACCAGTTACTTTAGAAGATACAATTTGAGCTCCTTCATTATCATTTTTTCCATATTGAATAATTCTAGTTTCGTATGGCTTTAATTCAACTGTAACACTATCGCCATAAGATACTGTTCCAGCTTCACCAGCAACATATGGTAGCACTTGATTTGCCTTAAGGTCCTTAACTGATTTAGATACTCCAACAACATCAATTAATTGTAATGTAAATTCTTTTACTTCTCCTGTTGGATTTCTAAAGGATATAATACCTTCATCTCCATCCCATGATGAGTATCCATATACCCCTTGAGTTGCACGATTACCAAATAGTTTAGCCTTTTCTAAAATATGAGCATTGGTTTCTGCAAAGTCTAATGCATCTGCATTTACTTGCCATTTTTCTGCATCCATAATTGATGGTGAATAATATAATTCCCAAAATGCTGTTCCACGAACTGCATTAGCAAATAAAAAATCTCTGAAATCTTCTGTAGTTGATGAACTTCCGTCAGATACACCATATATAGGATCATGATTGTATATATTCTTTAATGGGAATTGAAGTTGATTTACTTTGAATAAGTTATAGTAAACATTATCCCTATATGTGATTTTTTGTTGATGTCTTTCACCAGTACCAGCTTGTCCTGTGTCTCCAGAGTCTTGTACCCATACAGTATTTACCCATTGTAAAAGCCAAGGACTTAAATTTACATAACATGTTGCATTAATAAATAATTCCTTACCTTCTGCTGCACGACTTGCACGCATTGCATCCCATGCATCAGTCCATTTTTCCCATAAATCAGTTGTATAATATGCATTATTTGTACCACCAGTCATATGATCATGATCAGGATTTGTACAAGGTCTTACTGCAAATCCATCTATCTTCCAATAATCAACATCAAATCTTGCTTGATAATCAATAAACATACTTGTCAAATTTTTTACATATTTATCTGAACCTACACATACATTTGTCCAATAGTCTTTTTGCATATACCCAGTTCCCATTTTTTCTAGGTACTTTGCAAATCCACTAAAGTAATTATAACCACCTTGTGGTCCTACCCAAACCCCAAATTTTGATTGGAATTTTTGAGCTAATTCAGCAGATGTATATAACTCATTTGGAAACTTACTATTAAACTCCCAGAATCCTGTACGATTCACACCTTCTCCTGCATCTGCTTCTGAAACATTAGTATTAAATTCTGAGTCTCTATAATTATTCCATCCATCATCTACAACATAAGAATCAACAGGTTCAACTCCATTTTCTGTTAATCCCTTTTCACTACCATAAAATGATTTCGCAATGCTTTCATCTGTTATTCCAAGCATATTATCATACCAAGAATTATATTGCTTTCTAAAGTCAGTTGGAGTTGCAATTTCTGATATATACTCATAAAAATCAGTTTGAACAACATCTGTATCTATTCCCTTAGCAGCACCTACAACATTTTGCCATGATATAAATTTACCATCTGTTGTTAATTGGTTATCTTTAGATAGTCTATCAAATGTTTTACCACTATAATATCTTATCTGCATTTCATTATTAACCATATCTGTATCTGCGGCTGGAAATTCTGAACCAAAGAACATTCCATTTGCATATATTGGTTGTCCTAGCATTAATTCATTTTTGCCAATCCACATTGATGATACATCTTTTAAATCTGGGTGAGACCAAATAGTATTTTTAATTTCATTATCCAATACAAAATGATCTAAATCTATATAGTCTATTTGAGAACTGTTATTATTGGTTTTTATTTCAAGAAATGATCTCATATAATGATCATCGCTTTCAAGAACAGTAACCATATCGATTTTATATTCAATATTTTTAAAATTATATGGTTCATAAGATATAGTTAACTTTTTCCCATTTTCTATCTCTTCTACCCTTGTATTTTCATCATCAATTATTAAGTTACTTGATTTAATTTTATTATCTATAATTGGAACTTCTACTACTTCATACTTATCTGAAAATAAATTAAATTCTGCTGCTGTAAATTCTTGAGTATTTCCTAAAGCATCGGATAATTGATCTATTCTAATATATCTTGTTGTATATGCTTTATCAAAATTACCATAAACAATATCACCTACGTTATACAATGCTCCTTCTTGATGCAAGTTGTAATTATTTCTTGTAAATTCCCCACTACCAGCTTCTTTCCAATTAGCTCCATCATTACTTACATAAAGTCTATATTGTCCCATAGTTCCATTTAGTCCATATGCGGAGTCTTGATATCCTGGTCGTTTTAAATATGAAAAAGATGATATAATACTTTCTTCACCTAAATCAATCTTTAATGAAGTTGGATATCCGGAAATTTGATAATTATCAACATAACTTCCTTTATTTCCATCAAATAGCATGGATACACTTGATTCTGGATATGCTGTACCATTATTTACAGTTAAAGTTGCCTTCCAGTTAGTGCGATTTAATACCTCTGTTGGTATAATCGGTTTTGGACTTTCTGGTTCTTGTTCTTGTTGTTGTATAGTATTAATTATAAAATCTTCTGACCCAAATTGAGGTATTATTTTTGTATTTGCTCTATTATTTTCTATTAAGCTTGTTAATACTTTACCATCAACAATTGAAAATTCTCTTTTAATGTAGTCGTTACCAATGGAAATTTTGTCATTACTTACACTAGCTATAACATTTCCTTCTACAAAATCTTCAGCTTGTGCTATAAAGGAAATGTTAGACAAAGTAATAGCACAACTTAAAACTAGGGATAATTTCATTTTTAAGCTTTTTTTCAATTCTCTCATCCTCTTCCTTATTTAATAACTTTAATAGCTAAACTTATCTCCAAAATAGTTTACTTTAATATAAAATTATCTAGTAAGCTTCATTAAGACAAAAATCTTAATGAAGCTTATAGATTAATTTATTAAGTTATTTTTTTGATTTTTTCATCATAGAAATTCCTGCGAATGAAGTTAATGTTGCTAATAATACCATTAAGCCAGAAGAGTTTCCTCCAGTACTTGGTAAGTTGTCATTTTGTGTATTCTCCTTGCCCTTATCGGTATTAATATTATCTTCAACTTTTTTCAACTTGTTTATAGCATCATCTAGATTACTTATAGCTGAATTTACATCTTCTTCATTAGCGTCCTTATTATTTAGTACTTCATTTGCTTTGCTTAAAACTTCCTGTAATTTATCCCAAGTTTCTTTTGTATATTTTTCTTTATTTAAACCCTTAGCCTTATTTATTATTTCTTCTAAATTAGATTTATCTACTTTTCCAGGCTCTACAGGTTTTTCTTCATCGGCTTTAACTAAGTGCTCTATAGAATCTTCTAATATTGAAAGTGCTTCATCTACTTGTTGTTGAGTTGCTACTTTATCTGATAATATTTCCTTAGCTGAATTAAGAGCGGCTTTAAGAGCTTTAAAGCTTTCAACTGTATAGTCTTTTTCTATTAAAGCTTCTGCTTCATCAATCTTTTTAGTTAAATTTGATTTATCTGCAACCTTAATTAGTTGATTTATCTTGTTTTGAAGATTTAACTTAGCATTTTCTAAAACTTCAGCCTCTACATCATCTTTTAATAATAACTCTTCAAGTGCATATTTTGCATTTAAGAATTCATTATATGAAGCTTCTGTATATTGATTTTCTACTATATCATTAGCATTTTTTAATGCAATATTTATTTCACTTATATCAAATAATTCTTCAACTGCCTCTACAAGTTCCTTATTTGATACTGAAAAGTCTTCTTCTGTAGCAGCTTCATTAGCTAAAACTGAATTTGCCTCTTCAATAGCAGATTTTAATGCCTTAAGTGATGCTTTTGAGTATTTACTTGTTTCTAATATTAATTTATTTGCTTCCTCTAATTTAATTTGTAAGGCTTCTTTATTTGTTCTTACCGCTAAGGCTTCTCTTGCTACTTCTAAGTTTGCCTTAGCTTTATTAACTTCATTTTGAGTTGAGCCTTCTCCTAAGGCTAATGCAGCATCATAAGCTTCTTTAAATGTATTCCAAGAGTTTCTAGAATATTTAGCTTCTGAGCCTTCTTCATTAATAATCTTCTCTGATTCTGAAACCTCTAAATCTAGCTCCTCTTTATTAAGTATTACAGTCACAGTTGCTACTACTTTTTTGCCATTTGGTATAGTAGCTGTAATAGTTGTTGTACCTACTTCAACTGCAGTAACATTGCCACTTTCATCTACTGTTGCAATATTATTATCAGCAGAAGTCCAAACTATAACATCTGTACTATCAATCGGATCTAAAACAGGAATTAGCTTTTGAGTAGTGTTTCCACTAATATTTAACTCAGTATTCTCTAAAGTAATGTTTTCTGCCGCTATAGGAGCTATTTGTCCATAGAATCTAAGTTCAGCTATGCTAGCATACTTATCACGAGTATCACCTAGAGTTTTTAACGCAGTAAATTTAACATATTGAGCTTTAGTTGTATTGAATCGTATTGGATTATATCCTTTATTTTCTAAGCCTGAACCATCACTTGCTTCCTTAAATGTACCAGTTCTAACTGCTTCCCAATTTTGGTTATCTAAACTAACTTCAATTGAATACTCAGTCACATGACCATTTTTACTATTTTGTCTTGGCATATAATCTATCTGATTAATATTATAAGCTTTGTCTAACTTAACTATAATTGAAACTGGTAACTTATCACTAGCTTGATATCCTGAATGCCATATTGTATTTTCATCTCCATCTATAGCATTTCCTTTTAAATCACTATCAGCTTCTGTAGTTGCATATATAGCTTCTAATTTATTAAAGTCTATTTTATCTTCATCAACTGTATTACGCTCTCTTAATGCATTTATTGCTGTTCTTATTGATATGATTGGAGCGCTTAATTCCGCTTCGCTCTTTGCATTTTCTAATACTTCTTCAGCATTTTTAATAGCTTCTAGTAAAGTTGAATAAGTTTCCTCTGTATAAATTTCATTAAGTTTTTCATATGCCTTAGCACTTTCAATAGCTTCAACTAGCTTTGATTTATCAAATCCATCAGCTACTGTAATTTCATGTTCTACACTTAACTGTCCGTCAGCAGTTGTAGCTATTAATTTTGTAGTACCTGGCTTAATTCCTCTTAGATAATAAGTTACTGAATTATCATTATCTATACGGATAACCTTTACTATTTCTTCATTTGTTGAAGTAAGTCTATAGTTTAAATTATTTGCACTTTCAGGTAATACTTTTGCAAATACTGGTGTTAGCTTATTTACATATATATTGTTTGGAGTATTTTCTAAAAATTCTATTGATGATGGAGTTTGAAGCTTTTGTTCATAGAATTCTATTTCATTGATTGCTAAGGTATTTATATCTTTAAAAGATTCTAAAGCTGTAATTACAATCTTATCAAATACTTGGTTATTTAATTCATATATAGTTTTTGCAACTGCACTTGTGGAATTAACTTTTTCACCTAAATCAGTTGCTACACCATTTAGATAACCTACTGCTTTCACCTTTTTTAATGCTGCAGCACTACCCGTACGGTTGTAAATTGTGAAATTACTAAACTTCTTTGGCTCATTAAAAGTAAATGTCATTTCAAATGGAAGCTTACCTTTATCCACTTGATCTGGAGTATATACCCACTTTAAATCCATACGAGAAGAATCATCACTACTTGTAGTTCCATCAATCAATTTACTTAATCCCATTCCTGTTTGTAACTGTGATTCATCACCAGTTACAGTAATACTTTCTTTTCCAATCTTCACTAATGAATTTTGTCCTTCTGGTAATGGAGAATCTGGATTAGTAATATTAGCAATTGCATTTTTAGAATTTAAGTTACTGTCAACTACTAAGGCATTAGTTGGTGCTAAAGCAAAGTTTATATCACTTTTTGCTTTCAAAGTAATTCTTGCAATTGTCTCCGTTCCATTAACCTTGATATTATCACCTACATTTGTAAATACAACATAAAGGTCTTGTTTATTATTGCTATGCATTCTAATCTTTGATAAATTCCTCATAGAAGTTGTTACTACTGTAGTTTCTGTTTTAACAAACTCATATTCATTTGCTTCTAAAGGTATTTCTATACTGAACGCATTAACATCTGATAATCCAGTACCTACAACATCAACAGTAAATGTTTCATTTGCTGAAATACTTGTTTTGCTTGGAACTAGCATAACCTCTCCAGCAACTTTTACTCCATCAGTTGGTATTACACCGCCTTCTAACTTACTTGCAACATAGCTAATATCATAAGCATCAATAACATTGTTGAAGTTTAAATCGGCCATTGAAACATAATCCCAATCAGCATCTACAGATGATAACCCTGTATAGTTTTGAAGGAATGTCAAATCTCCCTCTTCTATTGTTCCGCCATTATTCCAGTCACCAACAACTTGTCCGTTAGTTCCATCTACCTTATATGGTCGGAATTCTCTCATAGCTAGGAAGTTACCAACAGATTCCTTTGTTACAACCTTAAAGTAACGAGCTTTTATTGGAGAACTAAAGTTTATAGTTTTTACTTGTCCATCAGTAGTCCATGCTGCATTTCCTGAATTTGCTGCATTTGTAAATACCCTTTGATAGTTTACTCCATCTATACTACTGTATATTTCTGCACGTTTTACAGAACCATTTCCACTAGCTCTAAATAATAAATCTAGTTTTTCAATTTGATAAGCTTTTTGCATATCAATTATAAATGGTTTATCTATTACATTTCCTGCTGAATGGAATTGAGAAGTATCATTACCATCTACAGCGTTAGCAGGTACATCACTACTATAGTGCCCGTCTGTCCACTTAACTGTCATTCCATTAGGAACATTACGATATGGATCTAAAGCTGTTCTAACTACTAAATTTTCACTCCAAGGTGAATAACCATCTTTGTTTATACTACGTATGCGATAGTTATACTCAGTATCAAAATTTAAGTTATTATGGATATATTGATTTGATGTTATATTTTTATACACAATACCATCAATTTCAATTTCATAAGTTTCTGCATTTTCTACCTTATCCCAGTTTAAAGTAATAGAATTTGGAGTTATTGATTCTTCTGGTGCAGTAAAGTTTGCAGGAACACTTAAGTCTGTATTAACTTCATTCTTAGATATCTCTTGAGTATTTATAAAATCATTAATTGTTAATTCAACTTCGTTTACTTTTACGTTAGTTTTTTCTGATTTTACATAAAGCTTAGGAGCTGTAGTAATTTCTATATTTTCAAACTCTGAGCCTTCAGTAGAATATTTATTAAGATTTGGACTTGCATCATAGAAATATACATTTGTTCCATTTTCAAATTCTTCTAATGATGTTGCCTCTGTTAATTGAACCTTTTCACTTCCAACATTTAATGATAAATCTGTTGGTTTTTCACTAACATTTACTATAAATTCTGTTGACCTCTCTGTAACAATTCCTTCATAGTCCCCATTTAATACTCCTGCTTTAATTACAGCTTTTCCTTTTCCTGTTTTAGGAGCAGATGAAGTTATCATTGTTGTTGCTGATTTTCCTTCTTTATAGTCGGTAGTTAGTCCATCATCTTCATAAATCTCAAAGTTAGTGTCTCCACTTGGATATACTTCAATTTTCCTTTGTGAATCATCTATTGTATCTGGAGTATTATTTTCATTATTCATAGGAATAATAGCACCATTTTTTACAAACAAAGGAAGTTTCCACATAGGTGCATCAAAGTTATTTAATACTCCTCCACCTCTATATTGTTTACCTGTAAAGTAATCAATCCATATTTGATCTTCATCTGGAAGATATATATCATTACGTATATCATTTCCTTTTGAATCAGCTGCAGTATTTTGATATACAGGTGCTACCAATAAATTTGGTCCCCACATATATTGATATTGGGTGTTTGTTCCATAGGTATATGCGTTAGGATATTCTAACATCATAGCACGTATCATTGGAGTTCCTTCAGTAGTTGCTTCATTCGCTATTGTATAATTATATGGCATCATTTCTGCTTTCAATTTTAAATACATACGGTTAATTGAAGTATAAGGTTCTCCAAATATATAAGGCTTTTTAGGATTACTTCCCCAACCATCCATATCTATTTCTATTGGTGTAAATGCCTTCCATTGAATATCACGAGTTTGAATCAAATTATTTCCGCCAAATATTCCATCTATATCTGATCCTACGTTAGGCTGTCCTGATAATCCTGATCCTATATAAGTTGGAATATGGAAACGAATATATTCCCAATTACCGCCATATTGGTCCCCAGACCATATACCTGCGTAACGTTGAGTACCAGCCCATCCATCTAATGATACAACAAAAGATCTTGCACTATCCTTAGAGTTATTTTCTATTCCTTCCGCTGCTTGTCTTACGGCATTAAGAGCAAATGAATATCCAGCTCCTACCCATGCAACGTCTGTTTTAACTGCATTAGTTCCTGCAACTCCAACTTCTTTATCTATATCACGTTGAAGATAAGCTGGTCCAGTACCAGTTGGTTTTAAATCACTTTGTGTCCAAAGCCCCACTTGTATACCTTTACTCCTTGAGTAATCAACAAACTGCTTTAAGAGATCTATATTTCCATCAATAGTATCTGCTCGCCCATATCCAGCACCATAACCGTCATTTGGTAAAAACCATCCAATAGGCATATCATTATTAACATGCTCATCTATTACTTTTACAGCGTCTACCGCTAAAGTTTCTTGACGATCAAACCCTGGCTTTTGAGTTTGTGATTCTTGTCCTGTTGCATCATTGATCCAATCTCGAGCATAGGCATTGGCATGACCTATATAAAATGCATACTCTGGTAATAATATTGGTTTACCAGTTAAATCTGTAAATTTATTAATAATCTTTGTTGGAGTATCGTCCACAAAATAATAAGCATCAAATCGTTTTTCTTCATGCTTTGTAATAACTTTTCCCTTTTCGGTTGAGTCAAAAGCATATTGCCCTGGTTTAAATGTATGACGCATAACCCCATATCCATTTGTTGAAAAATAAAATGGTGTTGGGCTTGAAACTCCTCCATCTACCCAGTTATTTTCATTTTTTATGTTTATAGTTTTCCCCTTATGTGAAAAACGTCCATTTTGTTGTCCGCCACCATAAAAATATTCATCATCATTAGTTTCTAAAGTTTGAATAGTTTCGTTAGATTTATATTTTAATGGTTCTGCCTCTTTCCAAATTGTTTTATTTGTTATCTTATTGAAAAGTTCCATTTTACCAGTTTCTTTTTCTATTCTTAGTTCAATAGTATCTGTAGAAACTTTTATTATGCTACCATTTTCTACTGTTGGAGCTACTTTATTATATTCATCCTCTGTTCTATCAATAATTTTTGTTATATGATCCTTTGAATTTGGAGTTGGATCTTCTTGAAAATTACCTTCTGGATCCATATATATTCTGAATATATCATTTTCTAGGAAGGATACTCTAACCTTCTCTCCAGTAGTCATTTGAAAAATAACTTTATTTTCTGATTGAGTATAGCTTTCAACCCCTCCTATTGCACTGTAGTCATTTACTAGTGATTGAATAAATTGGCCTTCTTCATTAGAATTAGTTGTTATTGAATAAGCATAAGCAGATGTTGTCTGAATTGTAAGACTTGATGTAAACGCTGCGGTTAAAGCAAGTGCAGTTAATCTTGCTATTATTATTTTTCTTCTCATAATTCCCCCTAAATTTCTATTTATTTTAATTTATACTTACTAGTAAAATTAATCTTATGTATATACCCTTATCATTTATTCTTATGTATTTTAACTGCTTTATCTTTAGGTTCTTAACTTTAGTAAATTAAAATCATTTACTATTAAAGAAAGGATCTTATTGGTTTTTTTCTGTAGAGTAGAAATGTAAATCATATATTTTCTTAATTTTTTATTCTTTATCTAAAATAGCATCACCCCCTTCAAAATTATAGAAACCCGAACTGATAATGTCGTCATTACCAGTTTGGTTGAATTTTTTTATTTATATAATTTATTAAAAACTATATTTACATTATGGATAAAATGGAAATTTTTAAACCTTAAAAATTTCCATTTTATTAAATTAACTTGATGAAATCAGTAAATTATAATTTTTTTATTCTTCTAAAAGCAATAATATTAATGATTCCTATATAAATGCTATATACTGCTCCTAATATACTTAAAGTCAAAAATAACGCGTTAAAGTTTTGTTGTATTGCATTTAAAATTAGAAGAACACTTAACAGTGCATATGCACATGCTTTCATTACTATTTTTTCTTTTTCCTTACTATTAACTATACTCTCCAACTTTGAAGTTTTACGCTCTCTTTTGAAATCCTTTATTACTTTTAATTTACTTAAAAAAATAGTCCTAAAGTATAACTCTACTAAAACTGTAGCTCCAGCTCCAACTAAAAACGTATTTTGTAAGGATTTAAAATAATCTCCCATTAGTACCATAAAAATAAATATAATTGAATATCTATAGTAAAATATCTTAAATTTTTGCTCCATTTGCTTTGATATTATATATCCATTTTTATTAAAAATATTATAATAAACAGCATCTCCATATCGGTCTAAATATATATTGTTTCCAGATAGATTTACAATATTCTTTTTCACTATAACATCGCCTTTCCTAAACAATATGTTTGATGTACTGAATAGTCATTGTTAAGAATCACCAAATCACTATCATATCCAACTCCTATCCTTCCCTTGCGTTTATCAACACCTAAACACTTAGCAGGATTTATAGTACATGCATTGATAGCATAGTTAAACGGTACCATTGCATCTTCAACTAATATCCTGAGTCCATCATTCATCTTCAATGTAGAACCTGCTAATCCCTTTGTGCCTACTAAGTGTGCACTTCCATCTTCGTATATTTCTATTTCATTTCCTCCAAAGATAAATTTGGAACCTGGCTCATACCCCTTTGCCATTAAAGCATCTGTAATCATTATTCCATAATCTGGTCCCTTTGCGTTAAAGAAATTATATAGAGCTGTTTTTGTAGAGTGATTTCCATCACAAATTATTTCACCATACATTCCTTTAACTCTTAGTGCAACTCCTACTAACCCATTTTGCCTATGATTAAAAGGCGTCATTCCATTATATACATGAGTTTGTGATCTAGCACCATGAGCAAAAGCCATTATTGCTTCCTCATATGTTGAAGCTGAATGTCCAATGCTTACTACTATGTCATTATTGAATAAGTACTCTGTAAGTGAATAATCATCATCTGTTTCAGTTGCTAAAGTTACATACTTTATTAATCCCTTTGCTGCCTTTTGATAGTTTTGAAATTCTTTAATAGTCGGCTTAACTATATATTCCCTTGGTTGTGCTCCTTTGTACTCTAAATCAAGATAAGGTCCTTCAAAGTGAATTCCTAATATTTCTGCACCATCATATCCTTCTTCTACTACCTTTGCCACATTACTTAAAGCCTTAACAAGCACTTCTTTACTTTGAGTTATAGTAGTAGGTAGTATTGAAGTAACTCCTTCACTTACTATTCTCTTTGTCCAGTTTCTTAACCCTTGTTCATTTGCATCATTTGTATCAAATCCATAAGCTCCATGACAATGAATATCTATAAACCCCGGTACAATTCTTTTATCACCATAATCATAGGCGTCTTCTTTTTCATTGTAATCATAAATATTAACTATTTTATTATCATCAATCTCAATTTGAGCTGGAATAAATTGATCCGCAATCCAAACTTTTTTACTTTGTATTAACATATCATCCCTCCTATAATCCAACTTATATATAATTATACATAAGTTTTACTATCTAATATTTGCACTTTTCAACATATATATTATATCTTTCACCACCTTTATTGAATTTAAATTACTCTTCATTATAATTATAATTACTATATATTTTTTAATATTAAATACTTTATAATATATTTGATAATTATTTTTAGGAGATGATGGAATGATAGGATTAATAATTAGTGGACATGGTAACTTTGCATCAGGATTACGTACATCTTTAAAGCTAATTGCAGGAGAACCTTGCAATATAGAATATGTTGATTTTGAGGAAACAGATTCTATAGAAGATTTACGAAAAAAATATTATGCTTCATTAGAAAATTTAAATAATTGTGATAGTATTTTAGCTCTTAGTGATTTAGCTGGAGGCTCACCATTTAAAACTTTAGTTGAAGTTAAAACTCAAATAGAAAAACCTCTTGAAGTAATAGGCGGTACAAATTTACCTATGCTTCTTGAAATATCAATGACTAAAGATATTATAGATGATTTAAAATCTTTATCCCAATCTGCTATTGAAGTAGGAAAAAGTGGAGTTGTAAAGTTTGAGTTTATAGTCCATGAAGAAGAAGAAAGTGAGGATGGTATCTAATATGATAAATTGGGAAGTAGTTATGTGGACATGCATCACTGTTGCAGTATTAGCAGGAATAATCGCTTTAATCCTAATATTTATATCAGCTAGAAACCTAAAGAAAAGAACCTCTGAACTTAAAGATGTTCATGTTGACTTGAAACCAGGAATGAAGGTAATGTTTTGTGGTGGAATCTATGGCAAAGTAGTATCTGTAGAAAAAGAAAAAGTTGACGTTGAAATTGCCAAAAATACAGTAATAACTATATCTAGATATTCAATTCAAAATATTATATAAAATAAAAAGAGCTGCCAGAAGGTAGCTCTTTTTCTATGATTTAAATAAAGTTTGCGCGTATTCGCTAGGGCTTATTTCATAATGTTGTGTAAAAGCTCTTGAAAAATAATGTATAGAATTAAATCCTAACATAAATGCTATCTCACTAATAGTATATTTATTTTCCTTTATTAATTGCTTACTCTTTGATAGCTTCAAGTCATTAATATACTTTTTAGGTGATATATTTAAATTGTTCTTAAATAGTACTTGTAGCGATGACCTTGAAATTGAAAACTTACTACAAAGCTCTTCAATACTAATTGGACAAGCTATCTTTTCATTAATATATTCTACTATTCCTTCTAATATTTCATCTTGGAAGTGTTGCTGTGACTCTTTAGGTAATTTGCTAGCATCAACTCCTAGATAATCATATTGAAATAATCTAATTATTATTTCATGAAAATTACTTAAAATAAGATTTTCTGAATATGGTATTGTACTTGATATATTTTTTGCAAAAGTTCTTACTGCCTTATACAGTTCTTTTCTACAATGAAATACTTTATTACATATTAATCTATCATCATCACATTCCATATCAAACATAATTGTTAAGTATGAACAAGCTGAATCACTATTTACAGATTGTGTATGGAATTGGTTTTTACCATATATAATTAAATCTGATGAATTTAATGTATAATCAACACCATCAATAGATGTATTTAAAGTTCCATTATCAACAAAGGTTAACTCAAATAAGTTATGCCTCTCCCCTTTAAAATTATAATTTGGACTTTTAATGGTATAATAATAAGCCATTATTTCCGGAATGTTTATAGTAGGCAATATTCTATTATAAACATATGGGGGATTTAAAAACTCAAGTTTAAGGTTGTATCCCGATGGTATTATTAAATTAAAAGTAATTTGATCCGTCATTGAAATAATATTAAAGTACATATTAGGTTTAATTTCTAATTTTCTATGAACTGCGAACAATTTGAAATCACCACTATTGGAATCACTTATTAATATTGATGCCATACCTTTAACTATTTCTATATATGTTGGTTCCGAAAATTTGTACAAGCTAGAAATAACTTTATCACTAGTTACAATTTGCTTTAATATTAGATCTTCTTTACTTATATCCTTAGCTTCATCATAAATTGAACCATACTTTCTAAACTGGGCACTAGTTGTTTTATCATACATACACATCACCTCACTATAAATTGATAATATCATTTTTAAATAAGACTTTTACTACTCCTTATTGAATATCAAATAGTTATACTTATTTATTTTTATAATATATTAATTAATTCATTCACTAATTAGCTACTATATTATCATAGTCTTTATATTCAATAAGATCTAAGTAAGGCTGCAATTATGGTAATACTAATAGATATTAAATTAGGATTACCAATATATATACTTATAATATCATTAAATTTATATTTTTACAAAACTAATTCCAATTTGTAAACGTTGTTAAAAACAATAAAATAAATACTAAAAAGTATAAAGATTGTTATTTATTTTAATAATATAATAGTAATATAATCAATGGAAACAAAAATGTTTTCATAAAAAAGGGAGGTGATATTATGCCAAATATTATATTAACAAGAATAGACAATAGATTAATCCATGGTCAAGTTGCAACTCAATGGTGTGGATCAATTGGGGCAAACCTAATACTAGTTGCAAATGACGTGGTGGCAGAAGATAAGCTAAGACAAGGTCTAATGGATATGGCTGCACCATCTTATGCTTCAACTCGTTATTGGACATTAGAAAAAACTATAAGTACAATTCATAAAGCTAGTGCTAAGCAACTTATATTTATAGTTTGTGAAAATCCTTCTGATGTATTAAAACTTGTTGAAGGTGGAGTTCCAATAAAAAAAGTTAATATTGGAAATATGCATATGGCAGAAGGCAAAAGACAAGTCGCTGGCTCTGTTGCAGTAGATGACAAAGATGTAGAAGCATTCAGAAAGTTAAAAGAATTAGGAGTAGAACTTGAAATTAAAAGAGTTCCTACTGAAAATTCAGAAAGTATTGATAAGATTTTTAAATAATTTATTACGGGGGGGAATACTAAATGGATTTTAATATTATACAAATTCTATTGGTTGCAGTATTTGCATTTATTGCAGGTATCGACCAATTCAGTTTCTTAGAATCATTGTATCAACCAATTGTATCCGGAGCTGTTATTGGTGCAATTCTTGGAGACTTACAAACTGGACTTATTGTAGGTGGTACTTATCAATTAATGACAATAGGTAACATGCCTGTTGGAGGAGCTCAACCTCCAAACGCTGTTATCGGAGGAATAATGGCTGTAGTATTTGCCATTTCTTCAAAATTAGAACCAACTGCTGCAGTTGGGCTAGCAGTTCCATTTGCGTTAATCGGACAATATTCTGTTACTTTATTATTTACAGTTATGTCACCATTAATGTCAAAAGCTGACAAATATGCAGATGAAGCAAATCCAAAAGGAATCGTAGGACTTAACTACTTTGCAATGGCTGCTTTAGGAGCATTCTTTGCTCTTGTAGTTGTTATAGGTTTAGTAGGTGGCGCTGCTGCTGGAGATGCACTAGCAAGCTTCTCTGATAAATACGCTTGGTTCATGAAAGGACTTGGAGCTGCTGGTGGAATGATGCGTTATGTTGGATTCGCAATCTTATTACGTATCATGTTATCAAATGACTTATGGGGAATTTACTTTGCAGGGTTTGCACTTGCAACTATCATAGGTAAAATAGAAGGTTTAGCTGGATCAGCATTATTAATAATTGCATTTATTGGAATTGCAGTATGCGTTTATGACTTCCAAACTAATGTAAAAATGAAATCTGCTGTTGGAAATATAGGAATAGGAGGAGATGACGAAGATGGAATCTAATAACACATTATATAAAGATTTGACTCCTGCCAAACAACTTGATAAGAAAACTTTAAACAAAATGGTTTGGCGTTCATTATTTTTACAAGCTTCATTTAACTATGAAAGAATGCAAGCTGCTGGATGGTTATATGGAATATTACCTGGATTAGAGAAGATTCATACTGATAAGGAAGATCTTTCAAAATCTATGAAACACAACTTAGAGTTCTTTAACACTCACCCATTCCTTGTAACTTTTGTTATGGGTATAATTATGTCATTAGAGCAACAAAAAGCTGATACTAATACTATTCGTGCTGTCCGTGTTGCTGCAATGGGACCTTTAGGTGGAATTGGAGATGCTATTTTCTGGTTCACATTAGTTCCAATTACTGCTGGTATAACTGCTAATATGGCTATTAATGGATCTTTAGCTGGGCCAATATTATTCTTATTAATATTTAATGCTGTTCAATTTGGCATTAGATATTGGTTAATGCATTGGTCATATAACTTAGGTTCAAAAGCAATTGATATCTTAACTAAAAATGCAAAAGAATTTACACGTTCAGCTTCTATGCTAGGTGTATTCATAGTTGGAGCACTTACTTCAAACTATGGTGCAACAAAATTAGCCATTGAAATACCAAATGGAGAAGCTCCAATTAATATACAAAATATATTAGATGGTGTTCTTCCTCAAATGATTCCACTAGCTTTAACATTAATGTTATTCTACTTAATCAAGAAAAGAAAATGGACTCCTGTTGCATGTATAGGTTTATTACTTGTACTTGGAATAGTTGGTGCTTTACTTGGTCACTTATTCGGATTCACAATGTGGGCTTAATATAAATAAAAAGAGGACTTGCTATTTACTAGCAGTCCTCTTTTTTAGTTCACAGTTTACAGTGCACAGTTCACAGTGCACTGTAAACTAGAAAAAACTGTGAACTGAACTGTGCACTGTGAATTCTTAACTGAAAAAACTGTGTGTTACCTATATCTTATACTCTTATTTTAATATTTCTTTTACATTATCAGGTACAGTATTACCAGCTAAAGTATATGCTAATAAAACAGATCCATTCCAAGGATCAAGTTCAGGCTCTTGTAAATAACACTTTAATCCAGATTCTTTTATCATTTCTTGCAATGGCTCTAAAACATGCTTACCTGCTTTAAACACTCCACCAGTATATGAAACAACAAATTCTTCATTGAAATTCAATTCTTTTGATATAGCAGATATATGCTCAAATATAGCTCTAGCTGCATCCTTAAAGATATTTTTACAAGCTGAACAGCCTGCTTCTGCTGCTAAAAAGCATATTGTTGAGAATTTAGCCAGTTCTGTTCTATTGAACTTTAATCTGTTAAATGCAATATCAACTATTTCATATTTATATGATATGTTATATTCCTTTTCTAATATATCAACTAAAACTGTTTTTTCACTTCTTCCATCTTTTTGCTTTGTATATTCATTAATAGTTCTTAAAGCAATCCAGTAAGCACTTCCATCATCACCTATTCCTGGTCCAAAGCCACCACACCTTGCAAGCTTTCCTTCTGCATTTCTTCCATAAGCTATACTCCCTGTACCTGCCACTACATTTACTCCTGGCTTACAAGCAGTTCCTCCAGCCCATCCATTTACAGCATCATTATCAATTGAATATGGTACTTCCATAACTTCCTTTATTGCTTTATCAATTTTTACCATATCATCTAAGCTTTCACCATACCCTGGTACCCCAGCAAAAGCATAAGCAATATCTTTTGTAGATATGTTTACTTCTTCACATATCTTTGAAATATTTTCTTTAAGCTGGCTTTTTATTCCTTCTACGCCAACCTGATGAATGTGTATAGTTGATCCTTCTCTTTCACATACCTTTTGTAAACCCTCATTTACTAATAGGTATTTTGTTTTAGTGCCTCCACCATCAATTCCTAAATAATACATTGTTTTTCCCCCTACAATATTTATATTATTTGATTAAGCATATTAAATGTACTATTACGCCCCTTATTATCTATAATCTACATTTCTTACTTTATATTTTATATTAAAACTTATCAATTTAATTATATATTTATTATTATTAAATTCCAATAGTTATAAAATGCGAATATAAAGGCTACGATAAATTATATTAAGAATTTAACTTAATAATGAATTATGTTATTGGTAAAAAATAATTGGTGAGTGACATTAAAATTTAGTTAATTGTAGCAAACTATAATTGAGCCTATTCCACGTTACCTTTTACCTAAGAAGCTTGATTTGCAAAATAAATCTATAGTTTACATTTAGTACTTGTTACCTGATACCTGTTACCTATAAAATCAAAACAACTGTGAACTGTGCGCTGTGAACTATATAAATTTAAACTTCAATTTTATTTTCTCTCGCGTAATAGAACAAATATTGCTGAGCCATTCCTGATAATGCTCCAAATTTATCTCTTGCAAATATTCTCATCTTATTTAGAGATACATCTGGTGCTACATAAAAATGAATCATAGCCCTTTTAACCCATACATCTACTGGGAAGGATGAATGTTTTGCCATTGAAAATAGCATTATACAATCAGCTACTTTAGCTCCTACTCCCATAAATTTTTGTAGGGCTATATGACATTCATCATCACTTAATGACTTAATATATTCTAAATCAAAATCTAATATTTCTGGTCTTTCTTCATACTTACTAGGACTTACTTTCATATCTTCTTTAACTTCTATGGCTTCATTTACTTTTTTAATTGTATCAACTATGTATTTACTTCTGAAAGATGCCCCTGTTTCTTGTATTTCTTCTAGTTTGGCTTCCTTAATTGCTTTTGGAGTTGGGAATGTATAATATTTATTTCCTTTATATTCTATTTTTTCTCCCCATTTTTCACATATCTTCTTAACAGTTTTCTTTATTGAAGGAATACTGTTTCTTGCAGATATTATAAAACTTATAAGAATTTCAAATGGATCTTGATTTAGAATTCTAATTCCATATCCAAATTCAACACTTTTTCTAAGTATTTCATCTTTTGCAAGAACATCTTTTATTTCATCATAATTTCTTTCTAAGTCAAAATAATTCTTCCATATATTATTAAAGTCTTCTTCATTTGAATTTAGTATAACAACTTCATTATCATTTTGTATTACTTCTATAACTCTTCTATACGCAATAATGATATAATTGTTATCACTTACTTTTTCCCATCTAAAACATTGTCCACACTCTAATATCTGCTTTATGTTAAAGTTCTTTACACCTTGTATTATTACCTTGTTATCTTCAAATATTGTATTTTTAAAATCCATTTCCTCACCTCATATATGTAATTAATATATCCCTAATATATTATTTATCCCCGAGATATAAAAAACTATTCTAAATCAGTTATCCTTTCCCCCAAAAGTATAACTAAATATTAATGGTTTTTATCTTTATAAATTATATCATATCACTAATAAAAATGGATAATTAATACTTAATAATAATCTATATAATTTAAATAAACTATTAACTATTTATATAATTTGCCTAATATTTACTTATATATAAATAAAGATAGAGAAATTAAATAAACTTCTCTATCTTTATAAGCCTCAACAAATAAAATTATATTTTTATAATGGAATCTTAGTAATTATAGAATCCTCTTCCAGTTTTTCTTCCAAGATATCCAGCTCTAACGTATTTTCTTAAAAGACTACTTGCTCTGTATTTGCTATCTCCTGTTTCATTGTATAAAACATCCATAATAGCTAAGCATACATCTAATCCTATAAGATCTCCTAATGCTAGAGGTCCCATTGGATGATTTGCACCATATTTCATTGATGTATCTATATCTTCAACTGATGCTATTCCTTCTTGAAGAATAAAAGTAGCTTCATTAATCATAGGGATAAGTATTCTGTTAACAACAAATCCTGGAGCTTCAGCTACTTCTACTGGTTCCTTACCTATTGCCACTGATAATTCCTTAACAGCATCAAAAGTTTCTTGAGAAGTTGCTATTCCTCTAATTACTTCTACTAACTTCATTATAGGTGCTGGATTAAAGAAATGCATACCTATAACTTTATCAGCTCTCTTTGTTGCTGATGCAACTTCTGTTATTGATAAAGATGATGTATTAGAAGCTAATATAGTAGATTCTTTACAAATTCCATCTAATTCAGCAAATATTTGCTTTTTAATTTGCATATTTTCAACTGCAGCTTCTATTACTAAATCACAATCTTCAGCAAGAGCTAAATCTGTAGTTCCAGTTATTCTTGCAAGTATAGCTTCCTTATCTTCTTCACTCATTTTTCCTTTAGCAACTAACTTAGTTAATCCTTTGTTGATTCCGTTTATTCCTCTTTCAACAAATTCATCTTTTATATCTCTAACTATTACTTCATATCCTTTTTGAGCAAAAGCTTGAACTATTCCTGCTCCCATAGTACCTGCGCCTATTACAAAAATCTTTTCCATCTTCAAAACCCTCCTATTTTTAGTTTTCTTTCATTGCTTTTACTTGAGCTGTCATTTCTGGTACAACTTTTAATAAGTCTCCAACTATTGCATAATCAGCTGTTTTCATTATTGGAGCTGATGCATCTTTATTTATAGCTATTATTAAATCTGAATCTTGCATACCTGCAACGTGTTGGATTGCTCCTGAAATACCACAAGCTATATATATAGTAGGTCTTACTGTTTTACCTGTTTGACCAACTTGATAATCTCTTTCTATCCATTCATTTTCTACAGCTGCTCTTGAACCTGCTACTGTTCCGCCTAGTGCGTCTGCTAATTCTTTTAAAATAGCAAAGTTTTCTTTTGAACCTACTCCTCTACCTCCTGATACGATAAAGTTAGCTTCACTTATATCAACAATATCTTTTGCTTCTTTTACTATTTCAACTATTTTTGTTCTTATATCTGAATCTTGTAATTTAACTTCTACTTTTTCTACAGTAAAGTTTCTATCTTCATCAGCAAGCTTTGAGAAAACTCCTGGTCTTACTGTAGCCATTTGAGGTCTATGATCAGGGCAAGCTATTGTAGCCATTAAGTTACCACCAAATGCTGGTCTTGTAGCTAATAAGTCAGCTTTTTCAACATCAACATCTAAAACTGTACAGTCAGCTGTTAATCCTGTTGATAATCTTGCAGCTACTCTTGGACCTAAATCTCTTCCTATGAAAGTTGCACCTATAAATAAAATTCCTGGCTTTCTTTCATTTGCTAAGTCACAAATAACCTTTGTATAACCATCAGTTGTATAGTGTTTTAATAATTCATTTTCTGCAACTATAACTTCATCTGCTCCGTGTCTTCCTAATGTATCTGCTAAATGATTTATATTATCTCCTAATATTAATGCTGTTAATTTTACTCCTAATTTGTCAGCAATTTTTCTTCCTTCACCAAGTAATTCTAAAGAAACTTTTTGAAGTTCCCCTTCTCTTTGCTCAGCAAATACCCAAACGCCTCTGTAATCTGCCATACTCATCTTTTTTTACCTCCCATATATCTTAGATATAGTGCTTTTCCTTTAATTTTCCTAATACATATTTTGCAGCTTCTTGTGGGATTTCATTTATTATTTCTCCAGCACCTTTAGCTTCTTTAGTCATTGATTTCTTAACTTTTGTTGGTGAACCTTTAAGACCTAACTCTTCTTTATTCACTTCTAAGTCATCTGCTGACCAAATTTGTATTTCCTTTTTAGCTGTTTCAAATATATATTTAACATTCATATATCTTGGTTTATTTAATTCTTTTATAGCTGTTAAAAGAACTGGTGTGTTAACTTTTATTAACTCATATCCATCTTCTAAAGCTCTATTTACTAATAATCCATCTTCTTCTACCTTAACATCTTGAACATATGTTACTTGAGGTATATCTAAATGTTCTGCAATTTCTGGTCCAACTTGAGCAGTATCTCCGTCTATAGCTTGTCTTCCTGCGAAAACTATGTCATACTCTAATTTTTTTATTGCTCCAGCTAAAGTTTTTGAAGTTGCTAATGTATCAGCTCCTGCAAAAGCTCTATCTGTTATAAGTATAGCTTCATCAGCTCCCATACATAATGCTTCTCTTAACGCATTTTGTGCTTGAGGAGGCCCCATACTTACTACTGTAACCTTCCCTCCTACATTATCCTTTAAAGTCAAAGCTGCTTCTAATGCGTGCTTATCTTCTGGATTTATTATTGATGGTACACCATCTCTTATAAGAGTTCCTGTTTTTGGATCAATTTTAACAGCTGTTGTATCTGGAACTTGTTTTAAACAAACTACTATATTCATTTATAAATCCTCCCCTATTATCTTAAAGCGTTTCCTGAAATAACCATCTTTTGAACTTCTGAAGTTCCTTCGTATATTTCAGTTATCTTAGCATCTCTCATCATTCTTTCAACTGGATATTCTTTAGTATATCCATATCCACCAAATATTTGAACAGCCTTAGTTGTTACATCCATAGCTACTTCTGCTGCATAAAGCTTAGCTCTTGCTGCATCTACTGAATATGGAAGTTTTGCATCCTTTAAGAAAGCTGCTTTATAAACTAAATGTCTTGCTGCTTCAATCTTTGTATCCATTTCTGCTATCATCCATTGTAATCCTTGGAAAGCTGCTAATGGTCTTCCAAATTGTTTTCTTTCTTTCATATAATTAACTGCTTCTTCAAAAGCACCTTCTGCAATTCCTAACGCTTGTGCTGCTATACCTATTCTTCCTCCATCTAGAGTTTTCATAGCTATACCAAAACCCTTCCCTTCTTGTCCAATTAAATTTTCCTTTGGAACTCTACAGTTACTCATAACTAATTCAGTTGTTGAAGATGCTCTAATTCCAAGCTTATCTTCTTTTTTACCTATTGAGAAACCTTCAAAAGCTTTTTCAACTATAAAAGCTGAAATTCCTTTTGTTCCCTTACTCTTATCAGTCATAGCAAATATTATGAATGTTTCTGCTACTCCACCATTAGTTATAAATATTTTTGATCCATTTAATATATAATGATCTCCGTCTAATACTGCAACAGTTTGTTGTCCAGCTGCATCTGTACCTGCTCCAGGCTCTGTTAATCCAAATGCTCCAAGTTTTTTACCTGTTGCAAGGTCTGATAAATATCTTTCTTTTTGATCTTTATTTCCAAATTGATCTATTAATGAAGCACAAAGAGAAGTGTGAGCAGATAATATAACACCTGTAGTTCCACAAACCTTTGATAATTCTTCTACTGCTAAAATATAAGAAAGTGTATCTCCACCAGCTCCACCATATTCTTTAGCAAATGGAATTCCTAACATTCCTACCTTAGCCATCTTCTCAACATTTTCCATAGGGAATCTTTCTGTTTCATCAATTTCAGCAGCAATTGGTTTTACTTCATTCACAGCGAATTCTCTAACCATTTGTCTTACTAATTCTTGTTCTCTAGTTAATTGAAAATTCATTTATTATACCTCCTCGATATTGCACCCTTTTTACTTATATTATCTTTTAAATATTGTAAGTTAGTTATAGTTATTTTTTTATTTATTTAAGAAGTTTTTATTTCTCTTTTCTATAAATGCTGTCATTCCTTCTTTTTGGTCTTCTGTAGAGAAGCATTTTCCAAAGTCTTCTGCTTCTATTACAATAGCACTATCCATATCAACTTGCATTCCTCTATTTATAGCATCCTTACAAAGTTTAACTGCTATTGGAGCATTTGCTATTATTAGGTTTGCCATAGCTCTTGCTTCATCCATTAAGCTTTCTAGTGGAACAACTTTATTAACTAATCCTATTCTAAGAGCTTCATCTGCTTTTATCATTGCACATGTATAAATAAGTTCTTTAGCTTTTCCTTCTCCAACTAGTCTTGGTAATCTTTGAGTTCCACCAAAACCAGGTGTTATTCCAAGACCTGCCTCTGGTTGAGCAAATCTTGCTCTCTCTGAAGCTATTCTTATATCACAAGCCATAGCTAATTCACATCCACCACCAAGTGCAAATCCTGATATTGCTGCAATAACAGGTTTGTCCAATTTTTCTAATCTTCTGAAAACTTTGTTTCCTAAAAGACCAAATTCTTTTCCTTCTTCCTCTGATAGATCTTTCATTTCTGAAATATCAGCTCCAGCAACAAAAGCCTTTTCTCCTGCCCCAGTTAACACTACACAATAGATATTTTTATCAGATTCTAAGTTTTCTAAAACTAAATCTAAATCCTTTAAAGTTTCTGAATTTAATGCATTTAGTGCTTTAGGTCTATTAATTGTAACTATAGCTAGATTTCCTTCTTTTTCAAGAATTATATTTTTTAATTCCACAATAAAATCCTCCTTTATCTTGCTTATCTTATATTAAATTTGTTTAATAAAAACGATTATTATCTGAATATTTCTAAATTTATAAGTAATTATTTTTATTTTAGTGTGTATCATAAATCAACAATTTGTTAATCTTATAACAATCTAAATTAAAAAATAATTGAAGCATTTGCTTCAATTATTATTATAAACTGTTAAATTTCCTTTTGCAATAACTATTTGTAATTTAATCCAAATAAAAAATGTAATTACTTACTTTCATCCTTATCATGCAGTAAATATATCAATGTTAGTAAACTTTCCGATAAATGAACGTTTTCAACTGTCACTTCCTCTGGTACTAATAAATCTACAGGTGCAAAGTTCCATATACCTGTAACACCATTTTCTACTAATATGTCACTTACCTTTTGTGCATTTATTCTTGGAACACAAATTATACCTATATCAATTTTATTATCCTTTAGATAATCTTTTAACACATCTATATCTTCTATCTCAATATCTCTTATTCTCATTCCTATTAATTTGGGATTTGCATCAAAAATGGCCTCAATATTTAATCCTATTTGAGAAAATCTACTATAGTTAGCTATCGCTTGCCCTATATTTCCTGCACCTATTATTATACCTTTATATTCTTTATTCAAACCTAAGATCAAACTAATTTGATTATATAAATCTTTTACGTTATATCCATATCCTTGTTGCCCGAAATCACCAAAACAATTTAAATCTTGTCTTATTTGAGATGCAGTAAAGCCTATTTTCTCACCTAATTCTTTTGAAGATATTCTATCTACATCATTTCTTAATAATTCTTGTAAATATCTATGATATTTTGGCAATCTTTTTATTACAGCCATAGAAATATTCTTTTTCTTATCCATAACAATCTTCTCCTAATCCTCTTTATTATTATATATTAAAATAATACTATTCTTATTTACAATAGTTATTTTACCACTATTATTAGAAATTTAAAACATATTCCATCATATGTTAAAGAAACTTATAAACTTATAATATTATCTTACTTTATATTTTATTATCTCCATTTTAATATGTTTTTTATTATAATTCCATATTTTTATTGTTTTTTAATTTTATTATAAAATAATAAAAAATAAGACTTATGTATAACGTAGCAGATCCGTTATACATAAGTCTATTTAATTTATACAAAGCTTCTACGTACTTTGTAAACAAGATAATGATCTTGTATGCTTCCCTTTGCCTAAAAAGTTCTCAACCTAGTTTATTATATTTAATATGATGAAATTTGTCAATAAAAAAAGTTTACCTATGAAATTTTGTTTATTTTAGACATCTTGTTGAATTTATTACCGCAATTACAGTAACTCCAACATCTGCAAATACCGCTTCCCACATATTTGCCATTCCAAAAGCACTTAAAATTAATACAAGAAGTTTTACTCCTAATGAAAAGATTATATTTTGCCATAAAACCTTGTTTGTTTTTCTTGCTACTTTAATTGATGTAACTAACGCTTCAGGATCATCTTTCATTAGTACTACATCTGCTGCTTCGATAGCTGCATCTGAGCCTATACCACCCATAGCAACTCCAATATCAGCTCTCGCTAAAACTGGTGCATCATTTATTCCGTCACCTACAAATATGACTTTTCCTTTAGTTGAGTTATTTTTAATTAACTCCTCCACCTTTTCAACTTTGTCTCCTGGTAATAATTCAGCAAATACTTTATCAACACCTACTAATGCTGCTACTTTTTCTCCTACTGACTTATTATCTCCAGTTAACATAACTGTTTGAGATACACCAATACTCTTCAATCCTTCTATTGCTGATTTAGAACCTTCTTTTATCTCATCTGAAATTACTATATTACCCTTATATTCATTATTTATTGCTACATGAACTATTGTCCCAATTGAATTTACATTATTATATTTTATATTATACTTTTCCATTAGTTTGTAGTTTCCCACTAGTACATCTAAAGAATCTATATATGCTTTAATTCCATGTCCTGATACTTCTTCATAATTACTTAACTTTTGTGAATCTATTTCTTTTCCATATTCTCTTATAATAGATTGTGCTATTGGATGATTTGATAAACTTTCTGAAATAGCTGCAACCTTTATTAATTCTTCTTTAGATATATCAACATTATTTATTTCTGTTACCTTGAATACACCCTTAGTTAATGTTCCTGTTTTATCAAAAACAACAGTATTAACATCTTTAAGTGCTTCTAAATAATTTCCACCTTTAACTAATATACCTTTTCTAGATGCACCACCAATTCCTGCAAATAACCCAAGAGGAATTGAAACTACTAATGCACATGGACAAGATACTACTAAGAATATTAATGCTCTATAAATCCAATCATAGAAATTTGCATCTTTAATTAGTAAAGGAGGTATTATTGCTAATGCTAATGCTGAAAATACAACTATTGGAGTATATACTCTAGCAAATCTAGTAATAAATTTCTCAGTAGGTGCCTTCTTATTAGAAGCATTTTCTACTAACTCTAGTATTCTAGAAACTGTTGATTCTTTAAAGCTTTTAGTAACTTTTACCTTTAAGACACCATTAGTGTTTATAAAACCTGCTAAAATATCTTCTCCTACTAAAACTTCTCTTGGCACTGATTCTCCTGTAAGTGCTGATGTGTCAACAAAGCTTATTCCTTCTATTACAATACCATCTAATGGCACTCTTTCCCCTGGCTTTATTACTATTAAATCATCTATATTCACTATTTCTGGATTAACTTTTTCTTCCTTGCCATTCTTTATTAGATTAGCATAGTCAGCTCTTATATCCATAAGTGAAGTAATTGATTTTCTTGACTTATTAACTGCATATGATTGGAATATCTCTCCTATTTGATAGAATAACATAACAGCTACTCCTTCTGGAAACTCTCCTACAAAAAATGCTCCTAAAGTTGCTACTGTCATTAGAAAGTTTTCATCAAAAACTTCCCCTCTTAATATATTCCTAAAAGCAGTTAAAACTACATCTCCTCCAATTAAAACATAACTGCTAGCAAAAAGAATTATTGATATAGGATACTCTTCTTTGAAAATTATAGCAAGTACATAAATTGCAACCCCTATTATCAATCTAAGATTTTCTTTTAGACCTACTGCATTCCCATGAGAATGATCATGTGAATGTCCATGGGAGTGTTCATGTGAATGACTGTGTGAATGTTTTTCATTATGGTTATGACTTTCTTTATCAATATCATTTTCCGGTTTACAACAAGACTCACTTGTACACTTCTTAACATCTTCTTTGTTAATTGCTCTATTTTCATCCTTATCAAATACTTTAACACCTGGCTCTAATTTATTTACTATAGATTTTATTTCTTTAATTGCATCTTCTCTTTCTATTGTTCCATTTAGCTTTATAATTAAAGTAGATGTTGCAAAATTTAAAGTAGCTTCATTAATACCATCTAAGTTATTCACTTTTGTTTCTATTTTATTTGCACAATTTGCACAATCTAACCCTGATAAAATTAGTTTTACTTCATTACTACTCATACTTTTCACCACTTTCTTATTCTATAATATGCTTAAATCCTTCATCAAATATATGCTTAACATGATCATCTGCCAATGAATAATATATAACTTTTCCGTCTCTTCTAAACTTAACTAATCTATTTGATTTTAATACTCTTAGTTGATGTGAAATTGCTGATTGTGTCATACTTAATAATGCTGCTAAATCACATACACATAACTCTTCTTGAAACAAGGCACATAATATTTTTATTCTTGTAGAATCACTAAAAGCTTTGAATAAATCAGCTAAATCATATAAACTTTCCTCATTTGGTATAGATTCTTTTACTTTCTCAACAACATCTTTATGAATTATTGTACAATTACAACTTTCTAATCTATTTTCTTCCATAATATCCTCCTTGAACATATGAGCAATTGTTCATATGTTTGTTTGATAATATTATATGCTAACTTTCACAAAAATGTCAACTATTATAAAGATATTCTAATTAAAATTTTTAAAAAAAATAGAGAGTCATTGACTCTCTATATAACTAAGGCAATATGCTCTTTTAATTTTTGATTTAAAACTACTTCATTTAGTACCATATTTATAACTGTTGTACAAATATGACTAGCAAAAAGTAAATCTTTTTCATAAGAAATTTTACCTTGATACTCTTTTTGTAAATTCATAATATATTTTCTTATTTCTTCTGAGGTTAGATGATAATTTATATCTTGTTTAATATTATAACCTTTAGAAAATTTATTTAAGTCATTTTCGTATAGTACATGCTCTTTCATAGCATTAGCACTTTTAAATTCCCATCTTTGAAAGTGAGGAATACAAAAATAATCACATAAGAAGTGACATACAACACCTAATTCTTGATTAAATTTATTTGGTGAATACCTATTATAAATATCATCCAATGTTAACGAAGATAAAAATTCTATTTTTTTAGTAATCATATTAAAACTTTCATCTATATAATGTTTTTTAAATTTATATTTTGATACAGAATCAGGTTTTAAATTACCCCATATAAAATGTCCTTCATTTATTATAAAGACTTTATCTTCTTCTACACTATTTATGAATTTTTGTGCTAAAGCTTTGTGAGTATTCATCATCATAGTTTCTCACCTCGCTTTTATTTTATATTTATATGATAATACTATTTCAAATAGAAAACAAATATGTTTTTCTGTATATATGTCCACTTATTATCATATAAGATTTAAATTATCTTTACTAACTATTATAAATAACTATCCATTTTTTGTTAATTTTATTTTTAATTATTTACTTACTTATTAAAATATATTTTCTTAACTTTGTGTATTTTTAGTATCTTATTTTAATTATTTGAATATATGTATTTTTCCGCTATCATTTAGATTCTTTAAAATTATAACTATTACTGGTAATACAAATAACCCTAGGAATCCAAATATCTTTACACCTATAAACATACACATAAGCATGATTATTGGATGTAATCCTACTTGTTGTCCTACAACCTTTGGTTCTAATACATTTCTAACTACTGTTATTACAACATAAAGTATTGTTAATCCTATTGCTAAAGCTATGTTTCCCCTAATTAATTCTATTAATATCCATGGAATTACTATTCCACCAGTTCCAAGCACCGGTAATACATCTACACAGGCTATAAGAAGAGCTATTGTAATCGCCCCTTCAATTTTTAAAATCGAAAGTCCTATTGCTAATTCTATAAAAGTTAACGATATAATTATTGAATAGGCTTTTATAAATTTAAATAAAGTTCCAACTATATAGTTTTTTACTTCAAATATAATACTTGAACTTTTTTCTGAAAATTGCCTTGTTATAAAACTTGTAATACTTACATAATCCATCGCAAAGAAGAAAGATGATATAATTGAAAATATTACCAAAATAAAAAATGATGGTACTGAGGAAACTGTTGATGATACAAATAAAACTACACCAGAGGATATATTTGTTATTATTGTTCCTAATGATTTAGTTAATGAAGATATCATATCTCTAATAGCTTGCATTAAAGCTGGATCTAATTTCACTAATATTTCTTCAAAGTTACTTGATATTTGAAATATTGAAGGTTCTATTGTTGTTATATATATATTAGGTAACTTCATAAAAACTTCTTTTAATGCTACAAATATCTTAACTATAATTAATGTAAATAGTGCTCCTACAGTTGTATAAAATATTAGTACAGTTATTCCAGCAACAACTTTTCTATTAATTCGTAACTTTTTTGATATGAAATTAATTAATGGTTTTAATATAAATGCTATTCCAAACCCAACTACAAATGGAAAAAACCAACCTAATCCATATTTAATTGTTATATAAATTATTGCTGCAATAATTAAAAAATATATTGTATTTATTATAAACTCCCTTTTTTTCTCTACACCCATTATTTAATCATCTCCTAATTTTTTCTTTGATTATACAATAAATTATTTATATTTTAAATTCAAATTTTTAATATTAAGTTAAACTTAAGAAAAGTATAAAATGAATTTATTTTTGAACAATTCAAATATAATAATTAAAGATAGAGAAATATTAATACTTCTCTACCTTTATTTTTGTCATTTTAGCTTATTTCTAATTATTAATATAATTCTTAAATACATCTGTAAAATCTTTTTTAATATAATTTTCTCTGCTTATCTTCGTCCAATTAAATGCATACTCATTTATATCTTTAAATATTTGTGCAGCATTACCATCAACTACTTTACTTGATGCACAAGCACTTGCTGCTATCTTTAATGTTTCTTCAGATTTACCAAGCATAATGTCATTTTCATCTGATATATGTGATATTCTAACTAATGATTTATATAAATCCTTTAATTGTTCTATTTGATTTTTATCTACATCTATAGAAAACTTAGTTTCTCCAATAATAAATTTAATTTCACAATCTAAATCTATAGTTCCTGCGGTTTCTATAGCTACACTTCTAATAATATTTTTATAATAATCATATCTAGTTACAAGTCTCTTTTTACTTACAGCAGATGTTCCATCTACATGAATAAGCGCTAGATTAGTAAAACAATATTCATCAGTTCTTGATTTTATAAGAAAAAATATTTGCTCTCCATCTTCATGCATTATATAATCATCTGCATCTACCTTATTAAAGTCCTTTTTATCAATTATTTTTCCAATATCACTTAGTCCTAAAGCATCTGAAGCTAATTTTTTCAACATAAATAACCCCTCCAAATTTTATATTATTTTTTTATAATTTTATTTAATGTTAATCCCAAAATATGTTTCTAACACTCTGAAGATGTTCATAATTACAAATTGGACATTTGCTATTTATTACTTCTTCTTCACTTATTAAATTACATTTACCTTTACATAATTTGCATTCATAATCTAATTTAAATACTTTATTATTATCATAATTAATTTCAACATAAGGAACAGTTGATAAATCTCCGCATTTCTCACACTTTGTGTATACATTATAATGAAATATCTTATTTATATTATTATTATTAATTATAAAGTCTATAATTTCATTTTCTTTTTTAGTAAGCTCTCGTCTAAATACTTCAAAGTCTTGCGTTCTACTTCCCAATCCTTCAAATAACGTAGTACTATAATCACACTTTTTACACTGAATACTTACTCCATTTCCCAAGTTTAATCCTCCTTAATTTAATTAATCAATATATATATATTTTATCATAGATTTTATAGAATATGTTTACATAAAAATAGTTAAAATAAAATAGAGAAGCAAAAGCCTCTCTATTTTGTAATGAATAATGGATAATTAAGGATGAATAATTAAGAATTGCTAAGTTATATTTTTTATCTTTTCATAATTTTAATTCATCATTTTTTTTAACAACAGCTTTGACATCTTTCGCTATTTCCTTGGAAATTTCCGTAGTTTCATTAATTATATAAGCAATTTCTTCATGTTTCATAGAAAACTATTCGCCATCTTCTTTTAAATATTTCTTAACAATTTCAAAAAGCAAATTCTTTAAATAATAAACAGCATACTATTTCTATATACTTCAATATATTTTATTGATCTATCTAAGTTTCTTCATTTCCTAAATGCGACATTTTAATAGCCTTAATTCTATTACTCTAATTCTATTTCTATTGCCTCATCAAAAATATATTCTCTATTCTTTATTAACTCTTCTACAGACTCATATTTTTTATCAGGCCCCTTATATGGAACAATCAACAGCTTGTCTTGCACCTCGTTATCTAGGAACATGCTACATTCAATATGACCTGTAATCATATCTCCAGATGAAGTTATACCATTTTCTAATATTAATACGTTTTTATTAGTATCCATTATTGTAAATGATATATCTCTGTATTTATATTCTTCGTTTTTTATTTTTTTCTCATCCATTAGTGTAGTATTATATTTTAATACTATATCAATTGGTGATACTGCAATACTTCTTATACTATATATATATCCATTTCCTAAATCAATTACCTTATTTATATCTATCTCTTTAGTATTTTGAGTTATTCTTTCTCCATTATCATTAATACTAAATGTCCAATTACCATAAATCCCCTTCTCCTTGCCATTTTGTTTATACTCTCCCCCTGAATACTCTATATCTACCTTTATATCTTTATTTATATCTATATCTTTTAATTTTATCTGATGAAGCATCTCATATGTTCCATCATCATTATATTTATAGATTGTTGATCCTCCTTTACTAATCTTTTCACCATCTATATATATATTAGGGAAAATTGTAATTACTTTAGTTTTTTTAAATTCTCTAGTATCAACTTTTACATTAACTATCGCCGTACCTTTCTTTATTAAAAATTCATTTAGTGTAAATGTAATATCTTTATCTTTAACGCTACTTCCTATAACCTTTTTATAGTCATCATAAACTTTATTATTTTTAATACCAAGAAACTGTTCTAATTTATTTCCTAATTGTCCTATGGTGGCTCTAACTACTGTTGTATTAATAGTCATAGCTCCTACTATTAATACTGTCGATGCTACCGCTATTATCTTTCTGTTATATTTCTTTTTAATATAAATTTTTCCTCTTAACCCATTCTTCATTTTCTTCTTTTCTAAATCATTAAGTTCAATATTTTCATATTTACTAAAATCAACTTTAGTTTCATTTAATAATTCATAATCATTTTTCATTTCATTATCCCTCCTAACCAATAGTTAAATGTTTATATTTTTTTCTTAACTTTTTACGGCCTCTAGATAACCTATTATAAATTACATCTTCTTTAATACCTGTTTCTTGAGCCAATTCTTGGATAGATTTTTCTTCTATATATCTTTTTATAAATAATTCTTTATCTTCTGGTTTTAAAAAGATTAATAATTCTTCTATCTCATCACTTAGTTCCTCTTGAATAATTCTACTGTCTATAACAAGATTATTTTCAACTTGCTTTATATCAAGCTCTTCATTAAATAATTTCAAGTATTTCCGCTTATAATCAATAGACCTATATTGTGATATTGCAGCTATCCAGTTTTTTAATGAATTTTTTGAATTATCAAAACTATTAATATTATTCCAAACAGCCAATAAAACATCATCAATACATTCTTCTTGTTTATCATAAAGATTATATAAATGTTTCCTTATTATAGACGTAATTAATCCACCATAAGTATCAATTAATAATTCTAATCCTCTCTCATCTCTCTTTTTAATTAACTTAACGATTTTTTCATCTTTCATATCCTTCCTCCTATAAAAGCTTTTACACCTATTAATACGAATGATTAATTTCATTTCTATCAAATATAATTATTTTCTTAAATTTTATACGGTTCTAATTATATTGTATATCTAAATATCTAAATCCCTTAAGCTTAATATAAACTAAAATTTCAAATGGTAAATTAGTCATTAGAGTAATGGACTACCAAGAAGATAACATTTAAGAAAGAATTCTAGTATTGGTGGATTCTTTTATTTTTAGTGCTTCTACAACTTCTGGACGCTTTTTTTTATTTTTACTAATATAAAATTAACATGTATTATTTTTACAGGTCCATCCATTTTGCTCATATTCTCTCGTTCTTGCTTATAATTATTTGAGGATAATCTAAATAAGTATTTTATATTATTTTTCTCTAAGAAATCAACAAATTCAATTGATGGATATCCTCTGTCAAACACTATTATCGCTGGAATATCTTCGATTATTCCTTTTGCCGATTTTATATTTAGTTTAGCAATCTCACTTTCACTTGTCTTTATAAAGTTTATCTGTAGATCTAAAAAGAAATGGTTAAATACATCAATGATAGAGCTTATTAAAGCTCTTGCTTTTCCCTTGCAATACTGATTTCCCACTCTCCAAAAGTAGCTCTGTTTTCATCAGAGTTTGAAATCTCCACTTTACCCCCATCTATAGCAAATACAAGATAATTGTTCCAAATTATCGGTTCATCAGAGGAGTAAAAAACTTTTAAATACTCCTTATTTATAAATGAAAATACTTCAGGATTTAACTTTTTTCGTTGTTGCAGAAAACCTTGTTTTGAAATACTCATGGGAGTAACACCTTTCTCTAAAAAATATTTATGAAGTTCCATTTCTGTTGTTAATCCCTTTTTGTCAATCGTGCATAAAATAATGTCTTGTAATGGTATTTTTCTTTTTCTTATAAAAAAATTTTGATTATTTAATTTTGCATAATTTTTTATTTTATCTAAATTTATCATTTTAATTAGTTCATTAAATCATTTTTTATAAAGACTAGTCATAAAGTCGCCTCTTTACTAATTGTAACCAATTTATGATGAAAAAGTCTCAGTATAGTAAATACTAAACTGAAACTTTCTGTTAAGTTTATGATGTTGTATATAGCCTGTGATATTCTAAATACAATAAAAAATAGAGGAGTAAAATCCCCTCTATTTTATAATTGATAATGAATAATGGATAATTAATAAAATAATTTAACATAGCTAAATCATGAAAATATTATCTTTGAAATTCTTTCATTTCTTCATTCTTTCATTTTAAATATAGTCTTCATATTCAGGTTTATTAGTCAAATCATTTAGCAAGTGTTTTATTTCTTGGTCCTTATTCTTGTCCATTATCAATATAACATCACCTGCATCTACTATAACTAAATCTTTTATTCCAAGACCTATTATTAAATTTTTATCTCCAAATATTGCACAATTTTCACTATCTTGAAGATATACATTATTACTTATTTTATTATTTTTCTCTTCTTCTAAATATCTGCTCAGGGCTGAAAAACTACCTATATCATCCCATATAAAATCACTTTTTATTACAAAAGCTTTTCTTGTTTTTTGCATAATCCCAAAGTCTATTGATATTCCATCTATTAATGAATATTGCTCATTAATAACCGCTTCCTCGTCTTCTTCCCCAATATGCTTGTATATTTCCATTAGTGATTTATATAATTGTGGTAAATATTTTTCTATTTCTCTTAATATTACATCTGCTCTAAATACAAACATTCCTGAATTCCATAAATAAGTTCCTTTTAATAAAAAGTCTTTTGCAACTTCAATATTTGGCTTTTCAGTAAATCTAGCAACTTTATAAGTCGGTATTTCAGATGACTGAATCCTTTGCCCCATTTCAATATATCCATATCCAGTCTCAGCTCTTGTTGGAGTTATCCCTAGAGTAACTATACCTCTTCTTTTATTTGCTATATCTACAGCCTGTGCTAATGTTTCTATATAAACCTTCTCATACTCTATATGGTGATCAGAAGGTAACACAACCAGAATGGCATCTCCATCTTTTTTTAAAAGTTTAACGGCAGATAAACCTATACAAGTTGCAGTTTCTTTGTTTTGTGGTTCTGTAAAAATATTATTTGGATTTATATTGTGTAATTCACCTTTTATCTTGTCCTCATAATCTTTGTTAGTAACCACATAAATATTATCCTTCTTAATTAAAGGAGAAACTCTATCTACTGTATTTTGTAGAAAACTTTTGTTATTTATAACTTTTAAAAATTGTTTAGGCTTACTTGATCTCGATAAAGGATAAAGTCTTGTACCTTTTCCCCCTGCTAATATTAGCCCGTATATCAATAACTTCAACTCCATGTAAATACTATATTACATCTTATGCTAGTTATTTTGTTTTGTGTATCTACATTATCTAACACGAATAAAATCCTGTGTATTTATTTCAAAACAATTTTTTTCACTTAACCACTATTATTTTGAAAGTATAATTTTTTTATATAAGATTTCTCCAATAATTCTATAAATAATACACTTATTTTTAAAATTTCTATATGCTAAACTCAAAATAACGTTTACAAATATTGTCTAATTATTATATAAGGGGGATAAAAAATGCTTTCTAAAAAATCAAAAACAGTAATAACTCTTACTCTTGCTTGTTCATTAACAATCGGATTAATTTCTTGTTCAAGTTCTTCTTCAGCTAGTAGAAATACTAACATTAAATATTCTATTACTGATGAAGCAGGTGAGGCTGCTGAATTAAAGATGATGAATATGCCAACATCACCTTACTGGTTCCCAAATCAACTTTTAGAATGGGATCCAGATACGGATGAAAATATTCAATTTAATAAGAGTTCTATTCCGCTTTCAAAAAGAGCTTCAAAAGATAGATTAGAAGCTGTTAATTCAACTCAAAATAAAGACTTTAATGTTGTTGCTTTGTCAATAATGAATTCTAGTACAAGTGGTAACCCATCTCAAGGTTCAAATAAGTTTGCTTCTAATACCTTTTCTTATTGGCAATATATAGATAAACTTGTTTATTGGGGTGGATCATCGGGAGAAGGAATAATAGTTCCTCCAAGTGCTGATGTAATAGATTCTGCACACAAAAATGGTGTTCCTGTTCTTGGAACTATATTCTTCCCAATGGTACAGCATGGTGGAAAAGTTCAATGGTTAGATGAGTTTTTACAAAAAGACAGTAACGGAAACTTTCCTATGGCTGATAAGCTTATAGAAGTTTGTAAGACAATAGGATTCGATGGTTGGTTTATAAACGAAGAAACAGGATTAGCTGAAGGTGACAATGAGGATATATCTAAAGAATCTTCTAAAGTGAATCAAAAGCACGCTGAACTTATGCAAGAATTTATTAAAGTCTTTAAGGAAAAGGCTAAAGATGAATTACAAGTAATGTGGTACGATTCATTGACAAAAGACGGAAAAATGGATTGGCAAAATGCTTTAACTGATAAAAATGATTACTTCTTAATTGACAGTGATAAAGAAAAGGTTGCAGACAGTATGTTCTTAAACTTCTGGTGGACAAATAAGAAGCTTGCAGAAAAACAACTTTTAAAGGCTTCTAATGAAAAAGCAAAACAAATTAAAATTAATCCTTATGATCTGTATGCTGGAATTGATCTTCAAGCAAATGGTACTTCTACTCCTATACGTTGGGATTTATTCGAGGATGAAAACAAAGTTCCATATACATCACTTGGACTATATTGCCCAAGTTGGACATATTATTCAGCTGGAAATATAGATGAATTCCATTCTAAGGAAAATAGATTATGGGTAAATGAATTTGGCAATCCATCAAAAGAAACCAAGGTTACAGGAACTGAATTTAAAGGAATATCAACATATTCTATAGAAAAGACAGCTATTACTTCATTACCTTTTAATACTAACTTTAATTTAGGTAACGGATACAACTTCTTTATTAATGGAGAAAAAGTATCTAAACTAGATTGGAATAATCGAAGTCTTGCAGATATAATGCCAACTTATAGATGGATAATTGATAACCAGGGATCAAATAATATTAAAGCTTCAATAGATTATGCAAATGCATATTATGGAGGTAATTCAATAAAACTAGCTGGTAATCTAAGTTCAAATGAAGCTTCAGTAATAAAATTATTTAGCACTGATTTAACTTTAGAAAAAGGAAGTAAATTTACAACTACAGCACAATCAAATTCTGAAGTTTCACTTGATTTAATACTAGAATTCTATGATGGAGATAATGAGGAAATTCAAGGTAAATCTAAAGTAGGAAATAAATGGACTACTGTAGAGTATGATATATCTAAATTTAATGGAAAAGCTATAAAATCCATATCTTATAAGATTTCGAATAAAGATTCTATATCTAACTTAAGTCTTAACTTAGGTAATATTCAAATTACTGGCTCAAAAAAGATTAAACCTGTAGATGTTAAGAACGTTAATGTAGATAATGTAAGCTTTGAAGAAGATAATATGTACGCAGGCGTTAAATTATCATTTGATGCCTCTAATAAGGAAAATATTAATAATTATGAAATATATAAAATAAATAGTGATAATACTAGAACATTTTTAGGTGCCACACCAAATAATAAGTATTTTATAAATGCTCTTCCAAGAGATGAAAAATCTAATACTACTACCTTTGAAGTTATTGCTATAAATAAAAATATGTCTGTTGGAAAATCAAGCACAGTAAAAATGGAATGGCCTGATAATAGTATTCCAAAAGCTAATTTTAAAGCTTCAAAGACATTAGTGGCTCCAGGTGAAGAAATTCAATTTGAAAACTTAAGCTCTAAGGTAACTGAATCTGTTGAGTGGAAATTTGATGGTGCTACTACTGAATCAAGTACTGAAATGTCACCAAAAGTTAAATATGATAAAGAAGGTACTTATACAGTTACATTAACAGCTAAGAGTCAATCCGGTGAAGATGTTAAAGTAATGGATGGACTAATAACTGTTTCTAATGATGCTAAAGATAACTTTAAAAATCTTTCTTTAGCTAAGACTCCTGAAGCTTCCAGTTATGTAAATCCTAATGAGGCACCACCTTTTGCTTTTGATGGGAAGCTAGATACTAAATGGTGTGCTGTTGGTACTCCACCACATAATATAACAGTTGATCTTGGCAGTGTAATGACTGTAAGTGAAGTTAGGATAGCACATGCTGAAGCAGGTAAAGAAAGCCCTGATATGAATACTTCAGACTATACTATAGAAGTTAGCGAAGATGGTAAGAACTTTACCGAAGTCATCTTAGTCAAGAAAAATAATAAAGCCAATACTGTAGATACCTTCAAGGTAACTAAAGCTAAATATGTAAGAATAAATGTAACAAAACCAACCCAAGGTTCAGACTCTGCTGTAAGACTTTACGAAATTGAAGTTTATGGCATAGAAAAATAAATTCTATTATCTATTATAAATTAATATTTTTAATAAAAGAGAACATATAAATGTTCTCTTTTTCATTTTTTAATTTTTATTTAAAAAAATTTATATATTGACATTTTTAAATAAAAATTTTATAATTATTTTATAATATAATATTTCCATTAAGAGGGAGTAGTAAAAAATATAACATCAACATTCGCGGCCTTTTGGTCTGGTGTTATATACCATCTTGGTTACGAGACTTTTAATACAATTTTTAACACAGTGAAAATTGTATTAAGAGTCTCTTTTTGTTTGTAGGCTCATATATTTCTAGGTTAATTTTTAAAATTAAAACACAAAATACTACTATTAAATAGTTTGGAGGAGTTATTATGGAAAGATTTTTTTCAAAATCATATGAAGATGTATTAAAGCAATTTAATGTCTCTAAAAGTGGTTTAAGTGAAAATCAAGTAAAAGAAAATTTGGACAAATACGGTTATAATCAATTAACTGAAAAGAAAAAACAAACTGTTATGCAAGTCTTTCTAAGTCAATTTAAGGATTTACTTGTAATAATACTAATTATTGCAGCTATAATTTCTATGGCAACTGGAAATGTTGAAAGTACATTAGTTATTTTTGCTGTTATTATTCTTAACGCAATTTTAGGCACTGTTCAACATTTTAAAGCAGAACAATCATTAGATAGTTTAAAAGCATTATCTGCTCCATCTGCTAAAGTTTATAGAAATGGAAAGAAGATTGAAATTCAATCTAAAGAAATTGTACCTGGAGATATATTAATTTTAGAAGCTGGTGATATGGTTGCCGCTGATGGTAGAATAGTTGAAAACTTCTCCCTTCAAGTAAATGAAAGTTCATTAACTGGTGAATCTGAAAGTGTTAATAAATTTATTGATGAAATTAAAGAAGAAGAAATCGCCTTAGGTGATCAAAAAAATATGGTTTTCTCTGGTTCTTTAGTTACTTATGGTAGAGCCTTAGTTGTTATTACTGGCACAGGAATGAATACTGAAATAGGTAAAATTGCCCACTTAATGGAAGAAACTCAAGAAAAGCAAACACCACTACAAGTTAGTTTAGATGATTTCAGTAAAAAATTAGCTATAGGAATTTTAGTTGTTTGTGCTATTGTATTTGCATTAAGTTTATATAGGGGAGTATCTATTTTAGATTCACTTATGTTTGCTGTTGCTTTAGCTGTTGCTGCTATTCCTGAAGCATTAAGCTCAATAGTTACAATTGTACTAGCCTTAGGAACTCAAAAGATGGCTAAAGAAAATGCTATTGTAAAAAAACTTAGAGCTGTTGAAGGCTTAGGTTCAGTATCAGTTATTTGTTCTGATAAAACTGGTACATTAACCCAAAATAAAATGACTGTAAAAAAAGTTTATTTTGATAATAAATTAATTGATGGTGAAGAAGTAGACTTAAATGATGAGTTAGGAAATTATTTAATTAGTAGTTCAATTTTATGTAATGACTCTACATCTAAAAACGGAGTTGAAATAGGTGATCCAACAGAAGTTGCTTTAGTTAATTTAGGACATAAATTATCTTTAGATGAACTGAATTTAAGAAAATCATATGGTAGATTAGGTGAATTACCATTTGATTCTGATAGAAAACTTATGAGTACTCTTCATAAGTTTGATAATAAAAACTTAATGTTCACTAAAGGTGCTTTTGATGTATTACTAGATAGAATTGTAAAAATCAAAACTTCTACTGGTGTACGAGAAATAACATATGAAGATAAACAAAATATAATAAATGCAAATAAACAATTATCACAAAGTGGATTAAGAGTTTTAGCTTTTGCTTATAAAGAATTTGCAAATCCTGAATTCTTATCATTAGAAGATGAAAATAATTATACCTTTATAGGTCTTATTTCAATGATAGATCCTCCTAGAGAAGAATCTGCTGAAGCTGTTAAAGACTGTATAACAGCTGGAATAAAGCCAGTTATGATTACAGGTGATCACAAAATAACTGCATCTGCCATTGCAAAGCAAATAGGTATTCTAAGAGATGGAGATAGAGCTATTGAAGGAATAGAACTAGATAAAATGTCAGATGATGAATTAAAAAGTAACATAGAAAATATCGCCGTTTATGCTAGAGTTTCTCCTGAACATAAGATAAGAATAGTTAGAGCATGGCAAGAAAAAGATGAAATAGTTGCTATGACTGGTGATGGAGTTAATGATGCTCCTGCACTTAAACAAGCTGATATAGGAATTGCAATGGGTATTACAGGAACAGAAGTCTCAAAAGATGCTGCTTCAGTAATATTAACAGATGATAATTTTGCTACAATAGTTAAGTCTGTAGCTAATGGTAGAAATATTTATAAGAATATAAAGAACTCTATTAAATTCTTATTATCAGGTAATACTTCCGGTATATTATCAGTATTATATACTTCATTAATGGCTTTACCAATGCCATTCCATGCAGTACATTTACTATTTATAAACTTATTAACTGATAGTTTACCTGCAATTGCAATAGGTATGGAAAAGTCTAAGAAAGATTTATTAAAGGATAAACCTAGATTAAGAAATTCATCTATATTGTCAAAAGACTTTATATCTGAAATTGCTATTGAAGGTTTAATAATTGCTGTATTTACTTTATTCGCATTTTATATGGGTCTAAAAACTAATGAGGCTGTAGCATCTACAATGGCTTTCTCAACACTTTGTTTAGCTAGATTATTCCATGGATTTAATTGTAGAGGCGATAAATCAATATTCTCAATAGGCTTATTTTCAAATAGATTTAGTTGGATGGCATTTGGTGTAGGTGTACTATTATTAAACTTAGTATTATTTGTACCATTTCTTCAAAAATTATTTGAAGTATCCAATTTAACTGGTTCACAAATTGGTTATATATATTTATTTGCTTTTATACCAACACTAATTATTCAAATAGCTAAAGTAATATTAGATGTTATAAAAAGTAGAAAAGATAATAATATTAATTCTTCACATGAAAAAGAAGAAGTTGAAAAAGTTGCTTAATTAAATTTAAATTCTATAAAAAACAGTTTGCACTTGGTACAAGCTGTTTTTTTATCCAATTTTCTCTTTAAATTCTTGCATATCATAAGGTATTTCAAATTCTGGCATTCCTGCTACATAAGGAGCTATCTCATAATAAGGAAAATATATTATTATCTTATTATTTTTAATATAAAAACTTTGATTATCTTTAATTCCATTAAATCCTTCTTTTCCAGTAAAATAATAATCAGGATGTTTGTTTATCTCTTTTTGTATTAATTCATTTATATTTTTTTTATAATCATATCCAACTTTAAATAAGTCTTTCAATTCAATTTTCTTTCCTGATTTAATATCTATGTTATAAGATTTTCTAGTTGTAATTCCATGTGCCCCACCACTAAATTGATAGTAATCTATATAAAAACTTAATATAGCTTCATTATTAGTTAATGTATATTTTGCATTCAATTCATATGGAATTGTTGGAGTTAAATCCTCACTGGTTTCTTTAACCTCGTTTATCCAGCTATCAGTCCAATCACTTATTTCATTGTTGATAACTTTTTCACCATTTTCATTAATTAATCCTACTATTTGAGGAATATCGACATCAATATTTACAAATTTTAAATTTTTCTTTATTATTTTATCCACAAGTTTCGGATTTTCGACAGCATCTCTACTTAAATTTATTAACAGTGCCTGTGGACAAATGTGGACAATTTCTAATACTACTAGAACAGTTATTAATATTTTATAAACCTTATTCATATGTATATCTCCTATTTCTATAAATATATATAATTTTCAGTTTTTTTCAAATTATTTTTATATTATATTATCTACAATACTGTTAATAATTATTAACAATACTTTCAACATAATTTACACAAGTTATCCACATGGACATGTGGATTATGTGTGTAACATACGAATTTTTATTATAATTTACTATTTTTTGTTCATAAAAAAGTTGACAAGTCCTTTTACAAAGCCACTTTGCTCCCTGTGGATAACTTTTTTGATTTTTTATCATATTTTAATAGGGAGATACTAATTGCTTGCTTCACCTACTGGTTCTAAGTATAGCAACTAATATCTCCCTACTTATCAAATTCTTTTGTTTTTCCTGATGTACTTATTAAATTATTTAGTCCCTTAAGCTCATCTGAAGTTAAGTTTCTCCACTCTCCAATTTTTAATGTTTCTAAATTTATGTTCATTATTCTTATTCTATTTAGTTTAACTACATTATATCCTAAAGCTTCACACATTCTCCTTATTTGCCTATTCATTCCCTGCGTTAATATTATTCTAAATGTGTTCTTATTTTCTTTTATAACAATACATTTTTTAGTTACTGTCCCTAATATTCTAACTCCACTTGACATAGATTTTATAAAATTATCATCAATTGGTTTATTTACAGTAACTATATATTCCTTTTCATGATTATTTCCAGCTCTTAATATCTTATTAACTATATCTCCATCATTTGTCAAAAGTATTAGTCCCTGTGAATCTTTATCTAATCTTCCAATTGGGAAAATTCTTTTTTTATGATTTATAAAATCTACTATATTTCCTTTTACCTTTTTTTCAGTAGTACATGTAATACCTACCGGTTTATTTAAAGCAATATATACTAATTCATCTACTTTCTTTATAGGTTTTCCATCTACCTTTACATCTGCCGTTTCTTTAACTTTGGTTCCCATAACTGCATTTATACCATCTACAGTTACTCTCCCAGCTTCTATTAGTTTATCAGCTTCTCTTCTTGAACAAAATCCTGTTTCGCTTATAAACTTATTTAGTCTTATTTCAGCTCCTCTATCACTGTGTATTATTACATATTTATCTTCATTATTCTTTTGCTTCATTATTCTCACCTTTATAAATTTTAAGGGCTTACCTTATGTTCATCCCCTGAATTATTTAACCTAACTTGAATTTCTTTCTCTTTAATAAAACTTTCTGTATCTTTTAAAGCATCATAGCTTAATGGTGTTCCTGTTACAGTAACTATTACTCCTGATTCTGGAATCATTTCATTATTAATAGCATAATTTAATATATTCTTTACTGAATCATCTATATTGGCATTATTAACATTTAGTTCAAGTAACATATTATTTCCTTTTTCAGTTTTACTGTAAGCATCTACTATTCTATCAAATCTATTTACCTCTAATGTGATTTCTGATGTAGTTTCTATAACTATAGTTTTATCAATTGATTTATATTTAAACGCACCTATAATAATTACTAATACAAATAAACTAAGTAGTATTGAAAGCTGTAATTTGTACTTTTTTATAGTAACAGCTTCTACACTAACAAAATCCTCTCCTATATTATTATCTTTTCCAGCTTTAACTTTTATAAACTCACCTTTAGATGTTAATATTATAGCACTTCTAAAGTTCTTACTAATTATAATTCCTCTATGTTCAGTTTCTTTCATAATTTGAGATATTTCATCTACACCAAGGATATTAATAGCCTCTACTATTTGTATATATTCCTGGATATATTTATAGTTAGGATTAGACAATATAACAACATAAGTTATAATATATTCTTTCCAAGTTTGAAGAAATTCCTTTTCTATTGGTGTTCTTTTAAGAATTCTATTAATTGGGAACTTTCTAGTTGTATTTAGATATTCAAATAATTCTACATCTTCTATTATAAAATAAGCTATATTCAAAATTTTATTTCTTATAGTGTACGATACCTTTTCATGTATTAAATCTTTTATAAGTATCTTATAATTTAAAAGATCCTCACTTAATTTTTCTATTTCTTCTGCTCTTTTCTCTATTACTTCTTCTAAAGCTACACTTGATGGAGATTTAGTCGAAAATTTATATTTATCACTTTGAAAATCGCTCATTATTATCCTCCGTTTTATAAATCCTTAGTTTCTATAAGATTACCTTTTACTATAACCCTTTCTTTTGCTCCAACAGTACAGGTTACTAATGTAATAGTAGCTTCACTGGTATTATCAAGCACTTCCACATTGCTTGGATCAACTATGAAGTTATCCGTAATTTCATATATATATTCTTTCTTATTAGCTTTAACTAGTATTTTGTCTCCCTTTTCTACCTTATATAAGTTTACAAAGGCTTCTGAATAATCAGATACTCTATGGCCTGCAACTGCAAAATTACCTTTTTCACCCGGTCCTGCCGAATCTGCAAAATGACCCAAATAATATTGTAGAATATCATCAGTTATACCTTCTACTAGTCCTTGAGATAGATTTATACTAGGAATTTCAATTAAAGCAATTGGTTTGTATCCATTAATAGATTTTTCTTCTGTACCATCTTCCTTGCTCTTTGGTTCTTCATTTATGACTTCTTCTAAAATATTTTGAAGTTCTTTTTGCCTTTTAGATGTTTCAATTTTTTTGTAAGCAATTGATGCAATTAATGCTAGTCCAACTATAATTAAAACAACGCCTATAAGCCTTCTGATTTTTTCTCCCATATTTCTCATCTCCCAATAAACATTTATAATAATTCATCATATATTATAACATAAAGACTATACTTTTAATATAATTGTGTCTCTTATATCCATTAATATTTTAGGAGTAACTTATGAATAGGAAAATAATTTATGTCGATTTTGTTTTTAAGCGTCGAAAACTTTCTTCTAGAACTATCCATTTTATTTATAAACTCAAAGTTAAATTAAAGCATTTGTTTAATAAAATATTTAAAAATAGAAAGAGAAAAATTAATTCTAATATTTATCCTTTTAAAAAAGTACTATAGATATAATAAAAAATTCATATAATATTGAAAAATAGTTATAAAAAAATATATATCATCTCATATATTTATATTATTAATTAAACCATATCTATTTTTAATATTTATGGTAAAATAACTCTATAATTATTTTAGAGGTGATAAAGTGAGGATAGGATTAGGATACGATGTACATCGTTTAGTTGAAGGAAGGGATTTAATAATAGGTGGTGTTAATATTCCTTATGAAAAGGGGTTACTAGGTCATTCAGATGCAGATGTTCTACTTCATGCAATTATGGACTCATTACTTGGTGCCTCAGCTCTTGGTGATATTGGAAAACATTTTCCCGATACAGATCCAAGGTTTAAAGGAATATCAAGTATAAAGCTATTAGAAGAGGTAGGGAAACTACTTTCTGTTAATAGATATTCTATTAACAATATAGACGCAACTATTATTGCTCAAAAACCTAAAATGGCTCCTTTCATTCAACAAATGAGAGAAAACATAGCAAATGCACTAAATATTAATTTAAACCAAATAAATGTCAAGGCAACTACTGAAGAAGGCCTTGGATTTACTGGAAATGGTGAAGGAATTTCTTCTCAAAGCATATGTTTGTTACAATTGACAATTAACGATTAACAATTTACAGTTTAGGAAATAACTCAAACAATTGAGTTATGGGAGTGAAAAGTGAAAGAGTGAAGATTGCATTTAAAATAAAATCTTTACTCTTTCACTAAAAGAAAAGTATGGCTTTTTTATTTAGCCATACTTTTCTTTTTCTGGTTTATATTTTAATTTTACAATAGCCTTATTTATTTCTCCAATGTATGTATATAGATATTATAGCACATATCCCCATAAGATAAGGATAAAATAAAAATTTCATTATTGCAAATGGTGATAAAGCGGCAAGTCCTGCTGCTGAAATTAATTGTGCACCATATGGTATCACTCCTTGAAACACGCATGCAAACATATCCATTATGCCTGCAACTCTTTTGGGTTCTAAATCAAATTCATTTGAAATATCTTTAGCTATAGGTCCTACAGTCACAATTGCAACAGTATTATTAGCTGTACAAATATCAACTAAACTAACTAATGTTGCAATACCGTATTCGGCTCCCCTCTTAGTTTTGAAGTTTTTTAATCCTTTATTAATAATAAAATCTATTCCACCATTAAAATTAATAAGTTCTATTGTTCCTGCTATAAGAATTGAAATTATTATTAGTTCACTCATACCTAATATTCCTGAGGATATAGAGTTAAATAATCCTATAAGATTAAAACTTCCAAGAATAAATCCTATTATTCCTGAGGATAAAATACCAAGTAATAATACTATAATTACATTTACTCCAATTAATGATGTTACTATTACAATTATATATGGTAAAATTTTAAACAAATTAAATTCTAAGGCTTCTAAATTTACAACTGTTGCACTCTTAGTTAGCAACATAAGTATTATTGCAGTTATGATTGCAGCTGGAAGTACTATAATAAAGTTCATTTTAAATTTATCTTTCATCTCACAACCTTGTGTTCTAGTAGCAGCTATAGTTGTATCTGATATTATAGAAAGGTTATCTCCGAACATCGCTCCACTAACCACCGCTCCTGTAGCTAAAGCTGTTGCTATTCCAGTTTTATCTGCTATTCCAACAGCTATTGGTACTAGCGCAACAATAGTTCCCATTGATGTTCCTATAGATAATGATATGAAACATCCTATAATAAATATTCCTGGAATTAAAAGACTACTTGGCAGTAAAGAAAGTCCTAAATTAACAGTAGAATCTACTGCTCCCATATCCTTTGCTACTTTTGCAAAAGCTCCTGCTAATATAAATATAATTACCATAAGTAAAATATTGGTATTTCCTGCACCTCTACAAAATATATCTACTTTCTCATCAAACTTTACTTTTTTATTCATGATTAATGCTGTTAAAGCTGCTGCTAGGAAAGGGATTAGTATAGATACAGCATAAAAATCTTTTGCAATTATTGATGTTCCTAAATAAACTAATAGAAATACTCCCAATGGAAGTAAAGCCAGCCCATTACCTTTGTTATTCAAAATTCTTTTCTCTCCTTTTTGATATTAAATAATTTGTATGTATTTTTAGTTTAAATTTAAAAAAGCTTCTGCAAGAATACAGAAGCTTTGATTACACATATAAAAAGTTATAATTCGCCTCTTATCTATCAGGATATCCTGCAGGATTTAGCACCTTAAGAATTAATTAAAATCCTTGGTTGCTGGGCTTCAAAGGGCCAGTCCCTCCACCACTCTTGATAAGACTTTTAAATTTTGCATTATTATAGTATCAGCTTAAATTTATATTGTCAACAGTTATATTTTCCCTCACAATATATTACGATTATATATTTCTACAAACAATTAAAGTTATACGCAAAATATAGTTGATTTAAACATAAAAAAGAGATTACATAGTAATCTCTTTGGTGCGTTATCAGGGGATCGAACCCGGGACACCCTGATTAAGAGTCAGGTGCTCTACCAACTGAGCTAATAACGCATATGGAGCGGGTGATGAGAATCGAACTCACGTAACTTGCTTGGAAGGCAAGGGCTCTACCATTGAGCTACACCCGCATATATTATTGACAATAATAATTATATAATTTCTAAATAATACTGTCAATAATAAATTTTAGTCTTAAATTATTTCTGTAAGTGATTTTAATAGAATATCTTTAAACCTTTCTCCATCACTTTTATTTTTGTCAGCTTTTTCACATATGTTTTTCCATTCAGAAATACTTATACCTGTTCGCTCCTTAAACTCACTATCATTTGTTGTCATATAGCTTGAGTTTACAACAAATTCTCCTAAGTCTTTTGGAGTATTAAATATCTTTAAGTATAAAAACTCCTTATTGTCTCCATACCAAGTTCTATTAAAATCTCTTGCAAATCTTTGAAGAGCTCTAATTAATTTATCCTTGGATAAAATCCAACATTCCTTTATCATTTTCACATGCCTTCGCATATTATCTGCTTCTTCTCTTGATATTTTTTTATTTTTTTCTCCATCTGAGATTATTCTGTCTACTGGGATATTCGGAACATTAATTACCATTCTCTCTTTCCCATATATCCACTTATAAAATGCCTCTTGCAAAAATGAGTATTGGATATAACCTAATAGCATCTTTTCATTAGGAAAATATGCCCATATATTACTAAGTCCATTATTCTTACAAAAAACTAATGTATGGATATATATACTCTTTTCATTGGGTAATTTATCCATAAACATATGACCTCTTATAGTTTTATTTTCGTTAATTAATTCTTCCCAGTAATCAAATGAATCATAATTATGTCTCACTGTATCACCTTTCTTTCACCTACATAGTATAATATATTATACATATATAATATACTACATATATATTATATAGTATATTATACCATCTTTTCAAGTACTTTTAAAGAATATAACAAAGTAAATTAAAACACTTTCTAAATTTAATTTTCTGACAATATAGATATACATATTTGAAATAAAAATAAATTTATTTTATAATATTATTAAAGATAGAAAAAGGAGGCATGACTTTGCACCACTGTGAAATTTGTGGATCAACAGCGGATATTCATCATATAGTTCATAAACATGAAGGTGGTTACGATATTAAACTCAACTATAAATATCTCTGTAACTACCACCATAGAGGGAAAAATGGACCTCATAACTGTATAGAAACTGATTTGAAATATAAACTAGAAATGCAAGATAAACTTTTTAATCTCTTGCCAAAAGACTACTATACAGCTAAAGAACTTTATACTATTTTAGGAATGTCTAACTCTTCTTTAAAAAGATTAATAAAAAAGCTTAAGTTATTTAAAGAAGGATATTCTAAAAAAGAAGTAATAAAAAACCTCATGGGTGGTAAACTCTACTCCTATGCTATGCTTAAAGAGTTAGAATTAGAACGTCTTTTCAATAGTATTAATATTAGCTAAATTTTAACTTTATATTCAGATAGTAATTATTTCAATTTAATTAATATAAAAAGCTTAAGGAATAAATTTATAAGAAGTTATTCAAAGGGTAATCTTTTTATAAATTTCTAAAGAATAAAAAAATAGACTTTAATATTAAAATTAAAGTCTATTTTTGGAGCGGAAGACGGGATTCGAACCCGCAACTTTCACCTTGGCAAGGTGACACTCTACCGTTGAGTCACTTCCGCATATACAATTATTTTAAGATTTAATATGGTGCAGATGAAGGGAGTCGAACCCCCACGCCAATGGCGCTAGATCCTAAGTCTAGTGCGTCTGCCAATTCCGCCACATCTGCATACCTTATATTAACATTATATAGAAAAAATATTTTTAAATCAATAATAAAATATTTTATATTATTATTTTTTAATGTATTCTTTTTATTGACATTAACATATTATATAATTATAATTAATATTAAATATTTTAACACGTTGAAGAGAAGAGTAAACTAATTTTCATTTTCAGAGAGGGATATATTTGGTGAAATTATCTTATTTGAATCTAGTTGAAAACCGCCTCTGAGTGACTTTAATAAAGTCCGTTTATATCACGTTACGATATCTTAAGTGGCCTAACTTTAGGCAAATTAGGGTGGAACCGCGGGAAATTAAGAATTTAATGCTCTCGTCCCTTCTATTATTTTGAAGGGATGAGGGCTTTTTTATTTATAAAAATATTATTTTAAGGCTAATGAACCATAAATCGCAATTGCGATATTTTATTTATATAACATGGAAGGAGAAAATAAAATGATTAAAATCACTTTAAAAGATGGATCAATAAAAGAAGTTGAAGCTGGTATTTCTGTTTTAGACATAGCTAAATCAATTAGCGAAGGTTTAGCTAGAAATGCTTGCTGTGGAATAGTTAATGGAAAGGTGGTTGACTTACGTCATACAGTAAATGAGGATAGTGAACTTGCTATTTGTACATTTGACTCACAAGAAGGGAAAGATGCATTAAGACATAGTGTATCTCATGTTTTAGCATACGCTGTTAAAAGATTATATCCAAATACAAAGTTAGCTATAGGACCGGCAATAAATGATGGCTTCTACTATGACTTTGATGTAGAAAAGTCATTTAGTGCTGATGATTTAATAAAGATAGAAGATGAAATGAGAAAAATAATAAAAGAAAATCCTTCAATTGAAAGATTTGAACTACCAAGATCTGAAGCTTTAAAACTTATGGAAGAAGCTAATGAATCCTATAAAGTTGAGCTAATAAATGATTTAGATGAAAATGAGGTTATATCTTTCTATAAAATGGGTGACTTTATTGATTTATGTGCTGGACCACACCTAATATCTTTAAAACCTGTTAAAGCAGTTAAACTTCTTAGAAGCGCTGGTGCTTACTGGAAGGGTAATGAAAAGAATAAAATGCTTTCAAGAATATATGGAACTGCATTCCTAAAAAAATCTGATTTAGATGCTCACTTAGAAGCCTTAGAAGAAGCTAAAAGAAGAGATCATAATAAGTTAGGAAGAGAATTAGGTATATTTACTACTGATGAAAATGTCGGTCAAGGATTACCTTTATTAATGCCAAAGGGAGCTAAAATAATACAACTTCTTCAAAGATGGGTTGAAGATGAAGAAGAAAAAAGAGGTTATGTATTAACTAAAACTCCTTTAATGGCTAAAAGTGATTTATATAAAGTTTCTGGTCACTGGGATCACTATAAAGATGGAATGTTTGTGTTAGGAGATGAAGAAAAGGATACTGAAGTTATGGCACTAAGACCTATGACTTGTCCTTTCCAATATTCAATATATAATGCAACTCAACACAGTTATAGAGACTTACCAGTAAGATTTGCTGAAACTTCAACTCTATTTAGAAATGAATCTTCTGGTGAAATGCATGGACTTATAAGAGTAAGACAATTTACCCTTGCTGATGGGCACATTGTATGTACACCTGAACAACTTGAAGAAGAATTTAAAGGCTGTGTTGATTTAATAAATCATATTATGACTACTCTTGGAATAGATAAAGATATATCTTATAGATTCTCAAAATGGGATCCTAATAATACTGAAAAATATATAAATGATCCTGAAGCTTGGAATAACACTCAAAATATAATGAGAGATATACTAAATCATCTTGGTATTGATTATGTTGAAGCTGATGATGAAGCTGCATTCTACGGACCAAAGCTTGATATACAATTTAAGAATGTTCATGGTAAAGAAGATACAATAATAACAGTTCAAATTGATTTTGCTCTTGCTAGTAGATTTGGAATGACTTATATAGACAAAAATGGTGATAAAAAATATCCTTATATAGTTCATAGATCTTCAATTGGATGTTACGAAAGAACTTTAGCTATGCTTATAGAAAAATATGCTGGAGCATTACCAACTTGGTTATGTCCAACTCAAGCTATAGTACTTCCTATATCAGATAAATATAATGATTATGCTGAATCAATAGTTAAAGATTTCAAAAACGCAGGCATAAGAATAAATGGGGATTATAGAGCTGAAAAAATTGGTTATAAGATTAGAGAAGCTAGACTTGAAAGAATACCTTATATATTAGTTGTTGGTGAAAAAGAAGCTGCGAATAATGAGGCTTCAGTAAGAAGTAGAAAAAATGGAGAAGAAGGTGCTCTTCAAGTTTCCGAATTAAAAAATAGATTAATATTAGAAATAGCTAATAAAGAAAAGTAATAAAAAAGAAGGTATTTGATTAATTTCAAATGCCTTCTTTTTTCATTACTTCTATTAAATTATAACTCTCAGAAACTATCATCATCTTGCAAAACTATTCTTTGGCTATTTATCTAAAGTTCTTATTACTCTACAAGGGTTACCCGCAGCTAATACATTACCTGGAATGCTCTTAGTTACAACACTTCCTGACCCAATAACCGAGTTTTTTCCTATTCTTACCCCTGGATTAATAGTAGTCCCACCACCTATCCAAACCCCATCACATATCTCTACCGGATCTGCATACTCTAAATCTTTCATTCTCTCTTCAACTGAAAGTGCATGATTAGCTGTAAATATGTTTACATTAGGCCCAATCATAACATTTTTTCCTATAGTAACTTTTCCACAATCTAATATTGTGCAATTATAATTTGCAAAGGATTTTTCGCCCCAATGTATATTATATCCATAAGCACATCTAAATGGTTGTTCTATATAGAACTCTTCAGGCGTATGTCCAAATAATCCCCTAAGCAAATTCATTCTTTTTTCTATTTCTTTTGGGTGTAATGAATTATATTCAAACATAACTTCATTTGCATGCTGTCTATCATTAAACAACTCATCCCCTAAAGACACATACCAATCACCTTTTAACATCTTTTCTTTCTCGGTCATATTAATCTCCTTTTAACATTAAATTATATTTATGAAAAGACTTCTATTTATTTTCTTCAATAAGCTTTTTCATCTTATTTTGAAGTAACCATATTTTCTTTTGCTTTCTATTATAAGAAACCATTTTTTCCTTATTATTAACACTAGATTCTAATTGCTTTGTAGTCTTTTCTTCATATAACTTTAATGCTTCATTAAGAATTTGAAATTCTTCTTTATTAAACATAAAAACACTCCTTATGCTAATGTAAATTAATTTATTTAATTATGATAGTGCTACATCTAAAATCATCATAATTACAAATCCTATAGAAAAAGCTATTGCACTAATATCTGAAAAATTATCTTCTGCAGCTTCTGGTATTAATTCTTCAACTACAACAAAAATCATGGCTCCTGCCGCAAAAGAAAGAAGATATGGCATAATTGGTGAAACAACACTAGAAAATATTATAGTTATTACTGCTGCTATAGGTTCTACTATTCCAGATAAAGCTCCATAAAGAAAAGCTTTATTTTTGCTTAATCCTTCACTTCTAATAGGCATTGATATTATTGCCCCCTCTGGGAAGTTTTGAATTGCTATTCCTATAGAAAGAGCGAGAGCCGATGCAATAGTTATTGCTCCACCTTCATTCATAACTGCTGCAAAAACAATTCCTATAGCCATTCCTTCTGGAATATTATGAATTACTACTGATAATACCAGTTTTGTAGTTTTACTTAATTTATAGTTTTTTGATCCCTCTTCATTCTTACCATCAACATGTATATGTGGAATGATTTTATCTAAAGAATATAAAAACATAATACCGACAAGTATTCCAACAGCAGCTGGAATAAATGATAATTTTCCCATGTCTTTAGAGATATCTATTGAAGGAATAATTAATGACCATACTGATGCTGCTATCATAACTCCTGATGCAAATCCAAGAAGTATTTTATTAACTTTTTTATTCATTTCTTTCTTCATTAAATATACACAAGCAGCACCTAAAGACGTACCTACAAAAGGTATTAAGATTCCGATTAAAATATTCATTGCTACTACTCCTCCTTTACAAATAGAATGTTCTCTATTTTTATAATAATGAATTAAATTTTATTCATCATATATATCGACTTAATTTTTACTTATTAATATGTTACAACTTTTACTCATGTTTATCAAGTATTCATGGATTTCTACCCTATTTATATTCATCAAAGTCTTAAAATATATACTTATTGCTGTAAATAAGCTTATCTGCCTATTTGAATACTCTCAATAATATTAAATTTGAAAAAAAAGCTACTATTCTACATAATGTATATAGAATAGTAGCTTTATAAAATTCTCTATATTGATTCTAATGCTTGTTCAAAGTCTGAGATTATATCTCTTATATCTTCTACTCCAATTGATACTCTCATCAAATCAGGAGTTACTCCACTTGCTATCTGTTCTTTTTCAGATAATTGACTATGAGTAGTTGTTGCTGGATGTAAAAGGCAGCTTCTTACATCACCTAATGTTACTACTAATGCTACTAAATTTAATGATTTTGCAAACCTTTTTGCATCCTCTATACCGCCATTTATTCCAAAAGTTAATAATCCACTTCCTCCACCTTTTAAATATTTTTTTGCTTTATCATATTGAGAGCTCGTTTCAATATATGGATAATTAACCCATCTTATTTTAGGATGTTTTTCTAACCATTTTGCTAAATCTAAAGCATTTTGTGAATGTCTTTCCATTCTTAAATGAAGAGTTTCTAGCCCTAAGTTAGTTAAATAAGCATTAAAGGGACTTTGGCACGCCCCTAAATCTCGTCCTAATGTAACTCTTAATTTTGTTATATATGCTGCATTTCCAAAGCTTTCTACATACCTTAACCCATGATAACTTGCATCTGGTTCTGTGAAATCTTTAAATTTTCCATTTGCCCAGTTAAAATTTCCACCATCAACTACTATTCCACCAATACTTTGAGCATGACCATCTGCATATTTTGTTGTGGAATGTACTACTACATTAGCTCCATGTTCAAATGGATTACATAAGTATGGCGTTCCCACTGTGTTATCTACTATAAATGGAATTTCTAACCTTTTTGAAACATCTGCAAATTTATCAAAATCTAATATATCTAATCCTGGATTTCCTATTGTTTCTCCATATATTACTTTAGTATTATCCTTTGCACATGAAAGTATTTCTTCTTGGCTTGCTTCTGGATCTACAAAAGTAACATCTATTCCCATTTTTTTAAGATTTACTGTAAATAAGTTGACAGTTCCCCCATATAAACTCGCTGATGATATAACATGATCTCCAGCGCTGCATATATTTAATATTGCATATAATAAAGCTGCTTGTCCTGATGAGGTAGCTACTGCCCCAATACCACCTTGCAGTTTAGCAAACTTTTCTTCCAATGCTCCCACTGTTGGATTTGATATTCTGCTATATAGATGTCCTTCAGCCCCCAAATTAAATAACTTTTCTAATTGATCAGGATCATCATATTTATATGTCGCTGTTTGAAATATTGGTAATACCCTTGGCTCTCCAGCCTTTGGTGCATACCCTCCTTGAATGCATATTGTCCCTTTTTTCCATTGATTTGTCATATTAAAAGCCCCCTTTTTAATATAATTGCTTATTGCTTATACTTTTAGATATTATTTTTTAATAAAATAAAAAAAGTTACTTCAAAATAAGAAGCAACCTAAAATACTAAATTATTCATTAAAAAGTTTAATGAAATACCTTATTTGCCAAGCCATAGCTTGCAGGATTTAGCACCACACTAATTTACAAAATATCTTCATAATTTAGTAGGTTGCTAGGTTTCATAGGGCCAGTCCCTCCACCATTCTTAATAAAGTCTTTATTTATTTAATTATATTTTATAATACACTACATTTTTATACTTTTCAACCATTATTGGTAATTTTTTATAATTTTACTATTAGTTATTATATAATCTACTTTAATATCATGTTCTTCACTTTCTATTTTATCAATTACTTGAAGATCATAAGCTAAGACAACTTTATTAACTTTATAAGCTATATCCTTTAAATATCTATCGTAATATCCTCCCCCATAGCCTATTCTATTGCAATCTTTATCAAAAACAACTCCTGGTACTACTATTAAATCTATATTTTCTTTTTCAATATATTTAGAATCATCTATTGGCTCTAATATTCCCATTGAATTTTTCTTTAAATCATCAAAGGAGTTTAACTTTATTGCTTTCATTGATTTATTAGTTTTATATATTTTAGGAATAAAAACATCCTTTTTATCTTCTAAAGCTTTTTTTATTATATTTATTGTATTTATTTCATTACTAAAACTAATATAAATAAATATGTTTCTAGCATTCTTATATAACTCCGTATTTTTTAACTTATTAAATATTTCATTATCCATTATTTCTTTTTCATTCCTATTTAGTGAATCTCTTATTGATAATATTTTATTTCTTAAAATCTTTTTCTCTTCTTTTTTCATATTATTCTCCTAAAAATATCTATTGCAACTTATGCCATCTAAATTTTAATTCCTTTTATAATATATGATAATCCTAATCCTAAAAAGGCTACGACTGTTCCTAACATTAAATTATTTGTAAGTAATCCAATTGCTGTTCCAGCGATAAACCCTCCTAATATTATCAATTCATCCTTTTCTTCATTTTCATCTAATTCTTTATTTTCACCAGTTTCTTTATTTTCGTCTTTTTCTTCATATTCATTACTACTTTTATCTTCTAGATTAATTTCTTTAATAACTGTATCATTAACCATACTATCTCTATCTCTTACTAGCTCATCTAATGTTATTTCAAACAAATCACATAATACTATTAACTTTTCTATTTCAGGATAGGTTTGACCAGACTCCCACTTAGAAACCGCTTGTCTAGATACATCTAATAATTCCGCTAACTTTTCTTGCGATAATCCTTTTCCCTTTCTCAAGGACTGTAACTTTTCTGAAAATTTCATTTTTATCACCTCTATAAAAAAAATACCCTATACAAGTGTATTATACTACCAATTACTATTTGCTTTTTGTCAACCTAAAGTTGCCATGGTTTTAAATTACTAAGCAAGTTATATAGTTGACAGCATACAAGGCACAGTTCACAGTTATTTTGATTTTATAGTGAACATGGAACAAGCTTAATTATAGTCTGCTAAACTCAACTAAATTTTAATGTCCCTCACCAATTATTTTTTACCAATAACTTAATTCATTCTTAATTTAAATTCTTAATATAAGTTGGCGAAGGTAAATAAGCATATAGCGAGCTTAATACTTCTTTTCATAGCTATTTAGCTTATGAAACATATCTATTTATCGTAGCCTTTATATTCGCAATTTATATTTATAATGTCTCTCAATATAGATGCTGCTGCATTCATTGTTCCTGATGCACCACCTATTACACTAATATCCCCTAATGTATCGGTACTATAAAATACACCTTTATTTTTATCATCTACACAGTATAAAGGATGACTTTTACATATTACTTCTGGTCTTACATATGCTTTTATTTGACTACCTTCTTTATATACTTTTCCTATTAACTTAATTTTATTACCTCTCTTTTTTTCATTCATTATTAAATTCTTATCTAATAAATCTATTCCCTTTATATCAATATCTTTAATACTTAAATCAGAATTCATAATAGCATTTGCTAATATTAATATTTTTGATGCGGTATCATAACCTTGTACATCTAAATTATAGTTTGCTTCTGCAATTCCAAAGCCTATTGCCTTATTTAAAGCTTCACCATATTCAATTTCATTTTCATACATTTCACTTAAAATATAATTGCTTGTTCCATTTAATATCCCTTCAATTGCTAGTATCTCTGCTCCAGCTAAATCAAAAGTACCAACATTTATGGATGGAAGTGCACCTCCCGTTGTACATCCTATACCAAGGTTAACTTTATTTCTATTCGCCAAATTTTTTAGATTTTTATATTGTAATAGTATTGGTCCTTTATTTCCTGTTACTACATTAATAGAATTTTCTAGTGCTAATTTTATATGAGTTAATCCTGGTTCGCCTGTCTCTATATTAGTGTTTGTTAGTTCTACTAAAGTATCTATATCTTTATTTTTTATAATAGTATTTATATTTATATTTTCATCAAACTTATCTTTATATGTTTTTAAATTAAAATTATTTTTTATAATTTCTTCAATATCTATTCCATTATTATTGTAAATTCCACCATCACTTTTTATTATATATTTTATTTTTATATCTAAATTCATAGATTTTAATGTATCTTTTTTATCTTGTAATAATTTTATTAAAGCTTTAGCTACTCCGCCATAGCCTAATATTCCTATATCCATATTCAGACCTCCCTTTAATATAATTATAACTAAGTTTCTAGTAGTATCAATTTTCTTTTTATTAATCTTGAATAATTATATATTTAATTTTATGGTTAATATAAAAATCCTTAATATAATAAGGCTATCCTTCTAACTAATAAATCACACTTATTTAATGTAATTTAGCTTAGTCAGAAGTATAGCCTTTTTCTATTTTGTAAAAATTCTTAAATTTAAAAATTAAATTCATCCGTAATTTGAAATAATATCTTTATTCCTTAATTACATATCTTAAAGAATAAACCTCACTATTTACATAATCTATACCAAATTCTATAGGTTTAGAATATTGATCATAATTTGTGGTAATTATCTCAATGACAATTGCTTTTCCTGTATCTGAAAAGAATTTAGCTTTTTCTCCTAATAATTCTACTGCTTTTAATTTTTGATAAGAATGATTTATCTTAATATTATATTTTTTTCTCAATACATTATAAACTGATTCATTCTCAAGAACATATTGATCGAGATCAGGAAACCTATCAGATGATATAAATATTTTTTCTATTACTACTGGATTATTATCTGCATACCTTAATCTTTCCAAAACGTAAACTTCACTATTTACAGGTATTTTTAAATTATCTGCAATATAATTATCAGCTTTAACTTTATCAAACATTAAAATTTTTGAGGAAGTTTTAAAACCTAAAGCTTCCATTGTTTCGCTCCATCCCTTAGAAACAGAGTTCATTGTTTTTTCAATATTGAACTTAGCCACAAAAGTTCCTTTACCCCTTATACGAGTTAACATCCCCTTACTAACTAAATCATCAATAGCCCTTCTTACTGTCATACGACTTGTATTAAAAAGAGTACAGAATTCCTCTTCTGTAGGAATAATTTCTCCTTTTTCATACCTTCCATCTTTTATTTCATTCTTTATATAATCAATAATTTCTTTATAAATAGGCTTTCCTGATTCTTTCATTATCTAGTCACCTGCTTTTAAATTAATATAATTCTATATCTTTTGCCTATGTTTTATATTAATATAGCATATTATTAAACATTAGTTCAAATATAATATAATCTATATAATACTTATCTTAAATATTAATAATATCTATTGAATAATTCATTATTATACTCATCTGCTCCATCTAAATTGGAACTTTTAAATACTGGTGGTTCTATTCCTGCCTTTACTAATTTATCAATAACAGCTGCTATTATAGCTTGAGCTATTGCTATACCTGTTGCATCTGAAGTTGCTCCTATAGGTACATCAAATCCTTCTACATAAAATGCAGCGTCACCTTTTTCAGCGCAATTATCTATTACTACATCTGCTATTTGATACATATTTTTTCCTGACTTATGTCTTGATTCAACTTTAGTAGAATGTTTAAGAGATGTTAATGCAATAACACTTGCTCCTATTTCCTTTGAATATAAACACATTTCAACAGGTACATTATTTCTTCCTGAATTAGAAACAACCATTATAGTATCATTTTTGTTTACTTTATATAAATCTAGAATGCTTTTTGAATATCCATCTAATCGTTCTAAATATGTGCTTTTATTAGGCATTTCATGTAACATTAATTCTGGAGGTAATATCCCTTGTACATATGCTAATCCTCCAGCACGAATATATAATTCTTCAGCTACCATATGAGAGTGCCCTGAGCCAAATACATAAAATCTTCCACCCTTTTTACAAGATTCTACTATTAAGTCTGCTGCCTTCTCTATATTTTGACTTTGAGTTTCTTGTACTTCTTTTAGTTTTGAAATTACAAAATCTAAATAATTGTTTATTATCATTTATATACCCCCTACATAATTTAGTTAGCGTAAAATTTTTTTTACACTATTTTCTTTTTAAAATCTTTATATTTTATTTATTATCAAAATCTTGTTTTAGCTTTTCTAATATAAAAGAAATCATCTTTTCCCCTTGTCCTCTTTTTATAATACTTGAGGAAGCTTCATAGCATTTATTATCAAAAGATTTTTCATCAGCAAAATATAAATAATATCCATTGGTATATCCTAAAATTATATTATTACCAACTTCCTTTATCTTCTTGCCTAAGCTTGAAAAAAGTTCCCCAGGTACTGTTATTAAATTCCAATTACTTATTTTTATTATATTTATTTCTACATTTAGCTTATCCATTTTACCTATATTTTTAGCAAATTTTAAATTTGTGCAAGCCCCTTCATATTGAGATTCTATTACTCTTAAATCATTATAAGAGATTTCTTTTTTCTTAACTTCTTCTAATTTCTTTTCTAACTCATATAATATTTTTTGAGCTTCTTCAACACTATCTAAATCTTTAATTTCTAAATCTAAATTATAATTTTTAACTTGTATATTATTTATAGGCCCTTTATATATAGGATTGCTTAAACTACTTTTAATTGCATCTGATAAATTTTTTCCAAGCCTATCTACTTCATCAAATGATGATTCTTTTCTTGTAAATCTAGTACTTATATCACCAGCACTTCCATTAGTAAAAGTAATCATATCGTATGAATTTCCTAAATGCTTTAATACACCAGAAGGAAGATCCGCTGTAATATATAAATTTTCCTGGTTCATTATTGTTGGATGACATGAAAAATTATACATTAATACTTTTTTACCATTATTAAGTAAAAATTCAATTGTAAATAATTCTGTATCCCAAGGAAATTTAATATTATGCCTTTCACTACATACATTATAAACATTTGAAATTCCTATTTGTATTTCACAATTTTCTCTATTATCTAGTGCTCCCCTTACTCCTTCTATTAATTTATTAATATAATCTTCAACTAAATTTTTATTGTATTCTCCAAATATTTCTTCTAATCCATTAAGTATTCCATTTATATTATCAGAAACTCCCTTAGGTCCAGAGTGAGTGTGTGTAGCTCCCACAATTAAATTTCCTCTTTTTATTCCTAAGTGTTTAATTTTATCATGTAATTCTTGAATAAAATAATTATCTACACAAAGTGTATCCATTTGTATAAAGCATAATAATTCTTCATTATTGTCAATTATTAATATTCTTGCAAATAAATCATCATGGATACCTTTTGAAGGCCTAAAATTATCATACCCTGAAAGTAACACTCCAATTTCTGGTGTTATATTTACTTGAGAAAACCCGACTTTTGTCCCCATATAAAATCTCCCTTACATTATTATAAACCTTAAATTCTTTATATAATTATTTTACTTATAAATCTTTTTATATAAATTAATAATTTGTATATACTATTTGTATATACAAATTATATTATCCTTTAAAATGTAAGTCAATAAGAAATAAAAAATTTTATACAAAAAAAGACTGCTGATACTTATCAGCAGTCTAGGAGTCATTAGCTAATCTAATGATCCTCTATTTATAGGGAAAATCAATGTATATTAATCCATATCTAGGATGTTCTTAATTTCATTTTTATATGCATCTGCTTTAGCTCCGAAAATAGCTTGAATTCCATTACCAACTTCAACAACGCCAGCTGCACCTAATGATTTTAATTTGTCTTTATTTACATTTGCTTTATCTTTTACTTCAACTCTTAATCTAGTTATACAAGCATCAACACTAACTATATTTGCTTCTCCACCTAATGCTTCTAAAACTGCTGGAGCCTTTTCAACTATTTCATTGCTTTTACCCTTTGAAGCTTCTTTTATATCAGCTTGAGGAATTCCAGCTTTTTCTTGGTAATCTGCTTTAGTATAAAGTTTAGTTTCTTCTTCATTTTCATCTCTACCTGGAGTTTTTAAGTTGAACTTCTTAATGATGAATAAGAATAAGAAGTAATAAACTACTGCATATACTAGACCAACAATTACAGCCATTATCCAGTTAGTTGGTACTCCTGCTCCCGCTGGTAATAAACCAAATAATGTGAAGTCTATTATACCACCTGAGAATGTCATACCTATGAATACATTTAGTATATCCATTAGCATGAATGATAAACCTGCTAATAAACAGTGTACTCCGTATAATACTGGAGCAACGAATAAGAATGTAAATTCGATTGGTTCAGTAATACCTGTTAACATTGCTGTTACTGCTGCTGATACTAATAATGATCCAACAACTTTTTTCTTGCTTGGAGCTGCTGTTCTATACATTGCTAAAGCAGCTGCTGGAAGACCAAATATCATGAATGGGAATTTACCAGCCATAAATCTTGTTGTACCTGAAACTATCGTTGCCATATCTGCTGATGAAGCTCCAACTAAGCTACCCATACTTGATAATTGAGTAAAGTAAGCTGTGTTAGCTCCTGCAACTGTTTGCCATGTTCCATCTACTAATATCTTTCCTTCAACAAATGATCCAAACCAGAATGGTGTATAGAATACATGGTGTAATCCAAATGGAATTAAAGCTCTTTCAATAACTCCATAGAAGAATGTTCCAATTGCTCCTGCATTTCTAACTAATTCAGAAAGTACTCCTATACCGTTTTGAACTATTGGCCATAAGAATGCTAAAACTGCTCCAACTAATGCCATTGCTAATGATGTTACTATAGGAACAAATCTTGATCCTGAGAAGAATCCAATAACTTGTGGTAATTGTATTGTATGATATTTATTGTGTAATATTGCTGTAACTATACCTGTTATAATACCACCAAATACTGACATATTTAATGTAAATATACCTAAGTTAGTAGTTACATAAGTACCATATGCACCAACTTCTGTAGGAGTAACAACACCTAATTGAGTTAATCCTAAAGTTAACATTGTAGAAATAACTTGGTTCATAACTATGAAACCAAATACTGAAGCTAATGCAGCTGTTCCTTTATCCTTTTTAGCTAGTCCAACAGAAACACCTACTGCGAATAATAAAGGTAAGTTACCAAATATTATATCTCCAATGTTTTTCATTATTGTTAATATTGCAGTTACAGCTGGAATAGTAACAAAAGATATAAGTGGTTGATAAACTGCTGGTGGATTGTCAAGTCCTGCTATTCCTAGTAAAGCACCACCAACTCCTAATAAAATACCTGCTATTGGTAAAGCTGCTATCGGAAGCATGATAGCTTTACCTATTCTTTGTAAAAATTGTAGCATTTATAATTCCTCCTTAAAAATTTATATTAATAAAAATAGATTACTACAGTAGTTCATGCTACTATGGATTTATTATTTCCATTTAAGATTAAAGTTATGAAGCTTTTTATAAATAATATTAAAAAATAAAAAAAGGACCAAAACCTTATAGATATATCTATATCTATAATATTTTTAGTCCTTGCCTGCATAACCAGTAACACACTACTTATTTATTTATGTACTTATAATATCATATGTTTTTTTAAATGTAAATGTTTTTTTGAGATTTTTTTATTTTTTTATTCAATTAATAATACAATATAAAATTTATATTTAGAATATACTTTTCAATTACTTTTATAAATTTTGATTATAACTCTATGAACTGGATATAATTTCAATGAGGTGATATTTTGGAAAATAACAACAGTTCACTTAGAATAGATTTATCTATAATTTTATTATTAACATCCTTATTATTCTTTTTAATATATTGCTTAAGCTTATGATAAATAAATCTTTACAGATTAGATAAAGGAGTAATTTAATATTAAATTTACCCCTTCTTTTAATCTACATTTATACTATTCAAAAACTTATTGCAATCTTTTCTGTTATTAAAAATATATACAGATTTTTCTCTTTCCGCTTTTAGAATATTATAAAAATCATCTCTATGATTTTTATTAAAATTCCATATCCATTTCATAAATTCCATATCAAATCTCTCTGGGCATCCCTCTGACATATCCGGTCTAACCTTGCCATAATTTAATAAAGTTCTTTTTATTACACTACATATGCAGGTTATTCTTGAATAGTCTAAATATATTACAGTATCACAGGCTTTAAGTCTTTCTTTTAAAGTTCTATCATAGTTACCGTCTATTATCCATTTATCTTTTTTTAATTCTTCTTTAAGAAAAGCATTAAACTCTTCTCTTGAAATATTTACCCAGCCTTCTTTCCAAAAAATTTTATCAAGATGAATCACTGGTAGACTAGTTTTTTTAGATAAATTTCTAGCTAATGTAGATTTTCCACTTCCACCACATCCAATAATTATAACCCTATTCATACCTTAGCCTCCTTTGTGCATTCATAGTCCTCTTCCTATATAAGCTAATTATTTATCTCATTTACATATTTCTCTAAATCATTTCCCGCGATTTTCTTTAAATCTTCTGTGTTCGAAACATGATTTCCACAGTTATTTCCACAGTATATACCTTTCTTTATTGGTGCAATTAAAAAACCAGCTACAACACCTCCTAAAAAACATGTTATACCTAATAATGCCTTTTCTTTATTTTTCATCTATTTCTCCACCATCCTTTTATATTCTAATACTTTGTTTGCTCTATAATATAGTTATATAATTATACCATATCATTATACATTTTTATCCATATAGAACTTTATTTTATCATTGCTATTAATAAATAATAAATCTATTAATCTACCATTAAATATAAAATAAAATGGAGCTGTCTACACAACAGCTCCACTTTATTTATTTCTTTTCAACTGGTATCCATATCTCACAAAAACAATCTGTATTATTTTCTTCTTTATATAATTCAAAATCAATATCATCTAACATAACATATTCTGAGCCTGGTAGAAATTCATTAAATATTCTATTCCACATTTCACCAATACATTTTTCATCTTCTCCTATGCACTTAAAAACTCCCCATAATGTTGGCTTTACATCCCATACCACAAATCCTTCTGGTATATCACCACCACAATATTCCATAGCGATTCCATAATCAAAATATTTACTTTCTTTAGATATAGGCTTACAAGCTCCATAAATGTCCTGTTTTTTTGTATTACTTTTTAACTGCTTTAGAACTCCACTTTCTGCACATTCATTCCAAAAATTAGGTATATCCCTATTATCTTCTTCTGAAATTGACTCAACTCTAAACTCCTTAACCTTTGTTAGTAACTTGAAACTCTCTTTTTTTACAATCTTATAATCCATAATTGTTCCACCTTCCAATGAAATTTTTATTATAAGGCGATTAAAAGATTTTAATTCCATTCCAGAACGTCTTGCTATACTGGGGGTTACTCCATGGAATCTCATAAATGCCTTCGAAAAACTCTCTGGAGAATCATATCCATACTTTAATGAAATATCTAAAACTTTAGCATCCGACATAGAAATTTCTTGTCCAGCCATAGACAATCGTCTTTTTCTTATATATTCGTTAGCCGTTATACCTGTTATCATGCTAAATAATCTATGAAAATGATAATTTGACATGTAAACATATCTTGCTACATCCTCATAATTAATGTCTTCTAAAATGTTACTTTCCATATAGTCAATTGATTTTTGTATACTTTGGATACAATCCATCTTTATCTCACCTCATGTATTTATTGTAAGGTATTAAAATTTATAAATCCTAGCTAAGTTTGCTCAAATTTGTCCAAATGGTTTATCTAAATTTAAGTTTTACGGAGTAAAACATACTCAATGTCAATTATTCATTTTATAAATTACTTTTTAATCTACTATAATTATATCAGAATACAAATAATGAAATATAGTTATCCTATGATATAATAAATAAAAATAATGTTGGAGATGATTTTATGCAAAATAATATATATAAATTAACTCAAATAATAAATGAGAGTGATAACATAGTCTTCTTTGGAGGAGCAGGCGTAAGTACAGAATCAGGTATTCCAGACTTTAGAAGTGCTAATGGACTTTTTAATGAAAATCTTAATATAACCTTTACTCCTGAACAATTAGTTTCTCATAGCTTTTACATTAGGTACCCTGAGGAATTCTTCAATTTTTACAAAACTAAACTTATTTATCCTGAAGCTAGGCCTAACAAAGCTCATATAGCATTAGCTAAACTTGAAGAAATGGGAAAATTAAAGGCAGTTATAACTCAAAATATAGATGGACTTCACCAAGAAGCTGGAAGCAAAAATGTTTTTGAATTACATGGATCTGTATTAAGAAATTATTGTATCAGCTGTAATGCCTTTTATGATGAAAAATTTATCCTAGAATCAAAAGGAGTTCCCACTTGTACAAAATGCGGTGGAAGAGTTAAACCTGATGTTGTTCTTTATGAGGAAGGTTTAGATGATGCTACTATTAGAGGTGCTATTGAAGCTATATCTAAAGCAGATACTTTAATAATTGGCGGTACTTCACTTGTAGTTTATCCAGCTGCTGGACTTATTAATTACTTTAGAGGTAAAAATCTTATTCTTATAAATAAGAGTACCACTTCTGCAGATAATAAAGCTAATTTAGTTATTCATGATTCTATTGGAAAAGTTTTAGGAGAAGCAGTTAATAATTTATAATAAAAGAGTCTATAGTTCTATAAATTTAGAACTATAGACCCTTTTATAAATATTTTGCCAAACAATAAATTATAATAGCTTGCTGCACACTTAATAAGCATTTTTTAAATTCATATCCCACAAAATATTTTGAATCTATTACATCTTCTGATACTTCTTCTCCTCTATAAAATGGTGGGCAAGGATTTAATATTGCCCCTTCATTTGCCATACTCATTACTTCCTTAGTTATCTGAAAGTCTTTAAGATATGATGAAAAACTAGCTGGAAGAGAATCTGTACAAATTATATCTTTTCCCCTAACTGCTTCAATTATATTATCGTAAACTTTTATTCCGTCAATTTCATATCCATCTGCAGTACTTTGGCATAAATTAAATCCCATAACCTCGGAAGCTTCCTTCCAAGCCAATCCAATATTCCCCTTTACTCCACAAAATAAAAACTTATCATTAGTGAAATCTTCTCTGATTTTAGAAAGTGCATACATATCTGAAATCACTTCACAAGGATGATTTATATCCGTCATTGCGTTAATTACTGGTACATTTGAATATTGTACAATTTTTTCTATAACTCTAATATCTTTATGTCTTACAATTACAACATCAGCCCAATTATTAATATATCCACATACATCCTTTAGATTCTCCTTTTTATCTAGTGTTTCAGTAGGAAATAATATGGTTTGACCACCTAATAAATATATTCCTTTCTCAAAGGTAACTCTTGTTCTAATACTAGAACTTGGAAAAAACAAAACAATAGTTTTACCCTTTAATATTTGATTATACTTTCCCGCTTCTACTTCATCTGCGATTCTAAAAATATCATATATATCTCTTGATTTATAATCAGTTAGTCTTATTAAATTTTTCATTTACATCCCCTTTCCCCAACCTGTATTATATACCTTTTTATAACTTTATTGAATTCTATTCAATATCCTTCCACCACTTTTCTTGGTAATTTAAATATTTATCTAAATATACAGTTTCTCCAATTTTAGGGGTAATTACCTCAGTATCAAGCTTTTCAGAAGCTTTTACAAATCTTTCTACTGAGTCATCCCAACCATGATCTGATAATACAAAGGCTCCCCAATGGATAGGCATAGCCTTTTTTGCTCCTAATATTTTTGCAGTTTCAGCTGCTTCTTCTGGAAACATGTGACTGCTATGCCACTTCATATTATACTGTCCATTTTCCATAATAGCGATATCAAAGTCACCATACCTTTCACGTATTTCCTTAAAATGTCCCCCAAAACCACCATCACCACTTTCATATACTTGGTAGTTCTCATTCTTTAATACCCAAGAAGCATAAAGTGTCCTATTAATATTGAAACCCTTTCTATTAGAAAAATGTCTAGCCGGAGTACAGGCTATTGTTAATCCATCTACTTCAAATTCTTCCCACCATGCCATATCTTGAATCTTACTTTTATCAATCTTCCAACGTTCCAAATGTTTATTTACTCCTAGGGGTACTATATATTTACTTACTTTACTATCAAGTTCTTTAATTGATTTCATATCTAAGTGGTCATAGTGGTCATGAGAAATAATTACTATATCAATTTCAGGTAATTCTTCTATTTTTATTGGTGGTTTGCTAAATCGCTTTGGCCCCATAAAAGAAATAGGTGATGAACGTTCAGAAAACATAGGATCAATAAGAATATTCATTCCATTCATTTGAATTAATAAACTTGAATGTCCAAACCATGTTACTGCAAATTCCTCTTTTGAAGTCTTGCTAATTGACGGATTTGCTGATGGTAATACTCCTTTTGGAACTTTCTCTTTCTTTGATACAGGATCATCAGTAAACTCATTTTTTATTTCATATTCTGATGGATATATAAACCTTCCATTTACATAGTTTTCTGCACGTTTTTCATAATCACTTTTGTCTTCTTTTGATATTCTCCCCCCAAATATAGGGTTAATATTTATAAATACTGTAACTAGTATAATTATTGCTATTATAATTTCTAATATTCTCAATGCTATTTTCACCAACTTCTTTTTTTGCATTATTAATTTACTCCTTAAAGTATTTTAAAGTATCTAATTAATTCTTTCTCTTTTACAATGTTTATATTCTAAAATACACCTGAAAATATTATATAATTCTTTCAGGTGCATTTTTCATTATTATTAAAATTTATATTATAGCTTTTTTTCTATCCTATTTCTTATCTCTTCCATACGCTTGTCTAAGGCAGCACTAACCTCTGAACATTCTACTAATTCTCTCTCTAATAGTTCAATCTCTTCTGAATCAATATTTTTCTTATATTTTAATTTATGTTCTAGGCTTGCCCAGAAATCCATAGCTATTGTTCTAAGTTGAACTTCTACCTTCATATATTTCTTTTCATTTTTCAAGAAAATTGGTACTTCTATTATTAGATGTAAGCTTCTATATCCACTTTTTTTAGGATTTTTTATATAATCCTTTCTTTCTATCAGTCTAATATCATCTTGATTTAACAAGCAATCTGCCAGCATATAAATATCTTCTGGAAAGGAGCAAATTACTCTTACTCCAGCAACATCATTTATATTTTCTTCTATTGATTGCAATGAAAAAGGTAGTTCCTTCCTTTTAAGTTTTTTCAAAATGCTTTCATTAGATTTTAGTCTAGATTTTATAGTTTCTATTGGATTTCTATCATATTGTACTGAAAATTCTTCATTTAATACATTGAACTTTGTTTCAACCTCCATTATTGCACAACGATAGTAAGTCATTAATTCGTTTACTGGTCTTATATTTTCATGCATTGCTGATAAAAAATCATCAGTAATTATTTTTTCCATAATTAACTTTTCTCCAAACTCCCTAAGCATATAATCATCCCTCACATTGTAATATAATATATTCTTATATTAACATTATATAAGAATAAACGCATCTTTCTTAACTATATTTTAATAATTATATGTACTATATTTGTATAGAAATTAGTCATAAAGTATTTATTTTACAGTATATATTTTGATATGGGGGGATGCCAAATAAAAGATGGAAAACTAAATAAATATACTATTGCATTGACTTGGAATTTAAAATCAAGTAAGCAATAGTATATTTTTTTATTTAAAAGCAAAAAATTTTAATAATACAAAGGTTACTGGAATTCCTATTACTGCAGCTAAACAATAGGCAACTAATTTATGTAATTCTAAAATATTAAAGGTTATTATTACAACAATATTTTGAATTATAAAATTTGGTATATATGAAATTCCAAATTTTAAAAACTTAGTAATGGATAGTTTTTCTTTAAAGGTTATATAACTATTTAGAATGTATGAAACTATTAAACCAGAAATATATCCTAAAACAAATGCTAAGTTTTCATTAAGTAAACTTGAGTATATAAAGGAAAACACAATTCCATTAAAGGTATTTATAACACCTATAATTATAAATAATATAAATTCCTTATTTATAAATATATTTTTTATTTTATTTATTATATTCATTTATCTTTTATTCCTTATTCTTTATTAATTTATCTTTAATAATATATCTTGGTCTAGCCTTAGTTTCATTATATATTTTTCCTATATACTCTCCTATAACTCCTAATGAAAGAAGTTGTATTCCTCCTATCATCCAAATGGATATTGTTAAAGATGTCCATCCTGTTGTAGTTCTACCAAAAAATTTTACTGATAAGGAATATACTAATGCTACTAAGCTAAGTATAAATATAGAAAATCCTAAAGTTGAAATTATTCTTATAGGCTTTATGCTAAAGGATGTTATTCCATCCCAAGCAAAGGCTAACATTTTTTTTAAGGGATATTTAGATTCTCCTGCAAATCTTTCATGCCTTTCATATTCAACAATGGAATACTTATATCCAATTAGCGGTACTATTCCTCTTAAAAATAAGTTAACTTCTTTAAATTCACTTAAACCTTCTAAGGCTCTTTTGCTCATAAGTCTATAATCTGCATGATTATAAACAACATCTACACCTAGTTTATTCATAACCTTATAGTAACCAAGTGCTGTTGTTCTTTTAAAGAAGGTATCTGTTTTTCTTGAACTTCTAACTCCATAAACCACATCACTTCCAGTATAATATTCCTTAACAAATTCATCTATTACATCAATATCATCTTGTAAATCTGCATCTAAAGATATAACCATATCTGCATGTTCTTTTGCTGTCATAAGTCCTGCCAATAATGCATTTTGATGTCCCTTGTTCCTGGAAAGATTAACGCCACTAAATATTTTATTTTCTTCATATAAATTCTCAATTATGTCCCATGTCTTATCTTTTGAGCCATCATTCACAAATAATATCTTGCTTTTTTCTGATATATATTTATTTTCTATCATTGAATTCATTTTTTCTAGAAGCCTGCTACTTGTTTCTGTTAAAACTTCTTCTTCATTATAACAAGGAATAACCAAGTATAATGTCTCATTCATAATACCCCTCCTAATTATCCTAACATTAATCTACCTTATTTGTATTCACATAATAGTTGTTTTTTATTATCTTATCTGCAATGTCATAAGCTTCCTTCAGCATTATTTCTTCTTCTTTAGATGGATTTCCTATTATTATTCCATCTTTTATGACCGTAGCATCTCTTTTGGTTGTAAGTAAATTTCTTCCCATACAATAATCTTTTGTATCTATGCCTAATAAATAAGATACTGTTGGAACTATATCTATTTGCCCCCCATTAACATCTATAGTCTTTTCTTTTATATCCTTGCCATATACTATAAGAGGAACTTTACTGTCTTTTTCTTTCCACCATTCTCCTGGAATATTTGAAGCTTCTACATCTTCCATATAATATTTATGCACTCCTCCATGATCCCCGTATATTACAACTATTGTATTATCTAATAAATTATATTTTTCCAATAAATTAAAAAATAATCCAATTTGTTTATCTGCATAGTTGACACTTTGAAAATAGCCACCTAATTTATTTTCATCTAACTCTTTAGGTAAATCTAATTCCCTATACTTTTTAGCTATGTCAAAGGGTCCATGACTTGTTAAAGTAGGAATAACTGCAAAAAATGGTGATTCTAATTTTGAAAGTTTTTCACTAAATTGAGTATATAAACTTCTATCTGATAGACCAAATCCAGCATATTCATCTATTGTATATTGTCTTATGTCCCAAATTTCATTATACCCTGCCGCCGACTTACCAGCTTCTGCCCAATTCCAATCTCCAGCTCTTTCTGCATGACTTAAAATTGTATTATACCCTTGCTCTTCTAAAAGCCTTGGTAATGATTTATACTTTACTTCTGGATATTCTAAATATGTTATAACATCTCCTAAGGGTAATACTCCTGAAGCTGCCATCATATCCATATCAATACTATTTCCTGCATTATTTTGCTCGTGAATATTACTAAAATATAAACTTTTCTTTATTAAATTATTTAAATTTGGTGTTATCTCTTGGTCATAAATTTTATTATTTATAACAAAATTTTCTAATGATTCAATTTGTAGAAATACAACATTTTTTCCCTTTGCTATTGATTTATATTCATTATCTTCAGTTACTTCCTTATTCCATAATAACCATTTATTAATTTCTTCTATTTCATTATCCTTAACAGTACTATTTACTTTCTTTAAAGTCTTATAAGCTTCGTATAAATGATTTCCTATAGGTGATCTATTGGAAAATCTTTGAGCTGGACTCCATGAAGCCTGCCACTCATTCTGAATAAACTTTATTCGTCCATCTAAAACTCCCTTTATATCAAATAAATAATGATATGAAGCCACTATTGTTATTGATGCTATAACTCCTATTAAAGCAACTTTAATATTTCTTTTAAACTTTGAGATATATTGATATTTTTTATATTTGTATATTAATACTGGAATATCTATTATATAAAATATATCTATTAATGATGGATTTATTAGACTTCCATTTAGAGGATTAAAGTTATCCTTAAAAAATAAGTACTTAAGCTCTAATACATAGCCTGTCCCTCTGTATGCCCATATATCAGAAATAATTAAAATTGAATATATTATATCTATAATAATTAAATATCTTACTTGTGATTTACCTTTAAACATTAAACTTGGAAATATAATTATTCCTAATATAGCTAAGTGTGGTAGCATTAGCCTTACATCAACAGATACTCCATATAAACCAAATCCGCTATTTGAAGAGCTCATAAAAGTTAAAATTAAGCTTTTTATATATAAGATAAACAGCATTATAGTTGCCCAAAACATTCTTTTGTCTATTTTCTTCATTTAAACTACATTCTCCAATTTATTATTTTTATTAAATTTTTTTGTATTCTTTTTATTTAATAAAAAGTTTACTCCTTCCATTGCCAAAATTACAAATACCCATGAAACAATATAAGAATATCTTCCCTGCTCTTCAGTTAATAAATACATAAAACTATATCCATATAATATTATATAGAATAAATTCATCTCTTGGGTTTCTTTATTATTTTTCCTATTTAAGATTCCTAAAAATATAAGTATCATTATAAATGTATAAATAATTTGTGGAATTTCTTGTGAAACGTCTACTATTATATCTTCATCTGGAACATCTGACTTTGTCCAAAGAGTCCCTTCAAAATCTCCTACACTCCACTGTAATGCAAACTTTTTAATATAAAATCCTATAAGCTTTAGGGGTGGCGTTGTAGTTAATCTTTCTTTTATAATTTCTTCACTTGCTTCTTTTATTTCTTCATAATCATAGTTATACTTTTCTACAATAGATGAATCTTCTTTATTCCATCTTCCATGGTTTTCTATATTAGTTCCCTTTAATATATTAGTTATTTTAGGCTCACTGCCTCTCCATAATGGAAACTCTGTTATTTTTAAATTTTGAAGTGTAGAGCTTACTAAAAATAAAAGCATAAAATATGGAATAGTATATAACGCTATATTTCTTATTTTATTAACTATTTTATCTTTAGGATAAATTATTATATACATTGCATATGCAATTACCATTATTACAGCTACCATTCTAAATAAATTTCCTAAAGACAAGCTTAATCCTGATAAAATAAGATAGTATTTATTTTTTTTCTCTCTAAGAACAAGTATAAATATATATACACTAAACAAATATAATGGTATTGCTATATTTTCCGTACAAAAAACTCCTGTATATGTTACAAGGGGTGGAAATACTGTAGATAATGCAGCTGCATAAATTCCTTTTTTATTTGAATTGAATATTTCCTTTACTATTAAATATATAAGGTAAATTGTTAAAATGCTTAAACCTAAATTAATAACTTTCATCATTAAAAGATTATTAGTCGGAAATATCTTAATCATTAACGCCATATAAAATACCATTATTGTTAAGTGTGGAAACCTAGCTATATAAGAAGTTCCCCAAAACATGCTTGTACTTCCATTTAAAACTTCTTGTGCACTTTCGTAAATAACTCTAAAATCTGATGTTGGAACGCTATCTACGTTCAGTAACCACAAAGCCCTCAAAGCAAGTCCACAACATAATATTAAAAATAATTTCTTTTTATATTGTAAGTCCTTCTTTAAAATATAAAATTCTGCTGCCATTACACATGCTACAATTAAAAATACTATTATGAAGTTTTTAATAAAGTTTTCATTATCAACAAAAATATGTGAAAGAAAAGTAGCTCCGATACTGCAAACTATAATTATTATAACTAATACTTTTAATACTGCTAAAAAAGTTATAGTAAACCTTTCTTTAAAGTTTTCCAAATCATGCACCTCCAAGAAGTTATTTTAATATTCTATTATATATTTATAAACATTTTATTTGCTAAATAGCACCAAACAAATTATATCATACATATTTTACATAAGGATTATAAATATGTATTTAAATGTAAATATTCTAATTTTATACCTATACTTCCTTTTAAATATTACTTAATAAACTTAATAAAATTCTTAATAATATGTTAATATTATCTTAATATATATTTCTTAAGCATATCTTATATAATTCTTAACTATATCTTATATAAATCAAAATTCTTTTTATATTTATTATGATACTCTATATTAGATATTTTAAATTTATTTAAAATAAAGTTTATTCCTTCTATCGCCAAGATTATAAATATCCATGAAATAATATAAGCATATCTTCCTTGTGACTCAGTTACTAAATACATCACACCATATCCACACAATATTATGTAAAGTAAATTTATTTCTTGGCTATCTTTATTATTCTTTCTATTAAAAAGCCCTATAAATATAAGTATCATAACACTTAAATAAACAATTTGTAAAACTTCTAATGAGATATCTACCTTTATATCCTCCTCTGGAACCCCTAGTTTTGTCCAATAAACGCCTCCAAAGTCTCCTTCATTCCATTGCAGGGCAATCTTTCTAATATAAAACTTCACTAATTCTAATTGTGGAGTTTTAGTTAATCTCTCCTTTATAATTTCTAAACTAGCATCTTGAATTTTTTGATAATCATAATTATATTTTTCAACAATAGCTGCATCTTTTTCATTCCATCTACCATTACTTTCTAAGTTGCTTCCTTTTAATATACTTGTTATCTTAGGTTCGCTACCTTTCCATAATGGAAACTCTGTTATTTTTAAGCTTTGTAATGTGTAGCTAACTACAACTAAAAATACAACATATGGAACTATATAAAGTGCTATATTTCTTAATTTATTAATTATTTTATCTTTTAAATAAATTAATATATATATTGCATAAGCTATTACAACTATTGCAGCTACCATTCTAAATAAGTTACCAATAGATAATAAAATTCCAGATGAAATAAGATAATATTTGCTCTTTTTATTTTTAATTACAAGTATAAAAAAATATATACTAAGTAAATATAATGGTATTGCTACATTTTCTGTGCAAAATACTCCTGTATATGTTATAAACGGTGGGAATATTGATGCTAAACTTGCTGCATAAATCCCCCTTTTCTTTGAATCAAATAATTCTTTGACTAAAAGATATATAATGTAAATTGTTAAAACACCTAAAGCTAAATTAACTAATTTCATCATTACTATATTATTTGTTGGAAATATCTTTATCATAAGAGCCATATAAAGTACCATAATTGTTAAATGAGGAAACCTTGCTATATATGAATGTCCCCAAAACATACCTGTATTACCATTTAAGAATTCTTGTCCACATTCGTAAATAACGCTAAAATCAGATATTGGAATGCTCTTTACATTTAATAACCATAAACCTCTTAATATAAATCCACAAATCAATATTAATGCTATTTGTTTTTTATAACATATATTTCTTTTTATAATATAAACCTCTATTACTATAATACTTAATAAAATAGCTCCTACTATTATGGAGTTTTTATTAAAATTTTTAATATATCCACTACTGGCGACCATAACTACTATCATTAGTACTTTCAATGTTGTTAAGAAAAATGTCGTGAATTTTTCCTTGAATTTCTCCAAATCTTACCCCTTTCTAGTCTATAAGATACTGATAAACATTTTACTTTTCTAATAGCATAAGTACAAATTATAATTTTACTTACAAGAGTTATTATCTCCCGCAATTAATAACCCTTTAATTTTATGTTAGTTCATATTTATTAAGGATTTATTAAGAAATATAGAATATATAATTAATAGTTCATTAACATTTATTACAATGATTAGTTATCTTCCATAAAATATGTATTCATAATAATCCTTATATAACTAAAAAGAGCTACTTGTTTAAGTTATCTTTAAACAAATAGCTCTTTAAATACCTTATTTAATTTATTCTAGATTTTATAGTTTTCTTATAATTTATTTATATTTTGATTTTACAATACTGAATTTTCAGATAAACTCTTATATCTTTGATATCTTTCTTTAGCATCCTCCTCTGTTTTAGCAAATAACTCTTCTGCTATTTCAGGGAAAGCTTTTGCTAATGAAGAATATCTTACCTCTCCCATTAAAAACTCTTTAAGATTACTATTTGGCTCTTTTGAATCTAATGTGAATTTATTCTTTTCTGCAATTTTTAAGTCTGGATTATATCTATATAAATGCCAATATCCAGATTCTACTGCTCTCTTTTCTTCATATGGTGTATTAGACATACCCATCTTTATTCCATGGCTTATACAAGTTGAATAAGCTATTATTAACGAAGGGCCATTATAAGCTTCTGCTTCTGATATTGCCTTAAGAGTTTGATTTAAATTAGCACCCATACAAACTTGAGCTACATATACATAACCATAAGTCATTGCCATTAATCCTAAGTCTTTTTTCTTTGTTCTCTTTCCTGTTGCAGCAAATTTTGCTACTGCTGCTTCTGGAGTTGCTTTGGATGATTGACCACCTGTGTTAGAATATATTTCTGTATCAAATACTAAAACATTAACATTTTCACCTGATGCTAAAATATGATCTAATCCACCATATCCAATATCGTAAGCCCAACCATCTCCTCCAAATATCCATTGAGATCTATGTACAAAGAATTCTTTATCCTTTAAAATCTCTTTTGCAATTTCAAAATTCTCTTCTTCTAAAACTCTTGTTAGGTTTTCTGCTCTTTGTCTTGTTCCTTCTCCACTATCTTTATGATCTAACCAATCTTTCAATACAGCCTTTGAATCTTCAGACATATTGCCTTCTAAAGCTATCTTAATATTATCTGCAACTCTTTCTCTAATTGTCTTAACACCCAAGTACATACCTAAACCGTATTCCGCATTATCCTCAAATAATGAGTTCGCCCAGGCTGGACCATGACCATCATAGTTTGGTCTATAAGCTGTTGCTGCTCCTGATGCTGCCCAGATTGATGAACAACCTGTAGCATTTGCAATCATCATTCTATCTCCAAACAATTGAGTAACAAGTTTAGCATAAGCTGTTTCTCCACAACCAGCACATGCTCCTGAGAATTCAAGTAATGGTTGCTCAAACTGACTTCCCTTAACGGTAGTTTTATTCATTGGGTTTTTCTTATGGGTAACTTTTTCTACAGCATAATTCCAAGCTTCTATTTGCTCACTTTGCGTATCCATAGGTTTCATAACTAATGCTTTTCCTGGTGCAGGACAAATTTGTGCACAATTTCCACATCCAGTACAATCTAAAGGAGTAATTCCTATTGTATAGAAGTATTCCTTATCTCCTTTTATTCCATTAGCTTTTAAGCTCTTATAGCTACTTGGTGCATTTTTTATTTCTTGAGATGTTGCTAAAAATGGTCTTATTACGGCATGTGGACATACAAATGAACATTGGTTACATTGAATACAATTTTCTGGAATCCATTCTGGAACATTAACAGCAATTCCTCTCTTCTCAAAAGCAGTAGTACCAGCCATAAATGTACCATCTGCTGCTCCATGCTCTATAAATTTAGATACAGGTAAATGATTTCCTTCTAATTTATTTATTGGAATGCATATTTCTTCAACAAACTTAGGAACATTCATTTTTTCTTCTAACTTATCATCTTCAGCATTTTTCCACTCTTCTGGTGGGTTTATCTTAACTAAAGATTCAATTCCCTTATCTATGGCTTCGTAGTTCATGTTTACTACTTTTTCTCCCTTTTTACCATAAGATGTAACAACTGCTTCCTTTAAATATTTAACAGCATCTTCAAGCGGAATTATATTTGCTAACTTAAAGAAAGCTGATTGCATTATCATATTTATTCTTCCACCAAGTCCTATTTGTTGTGCTATTTTTATTGCATTAATAATATAAAATTCTATATTATTTTCTACTATATATCTCTTAATACTTGCAGGAAGCCTATCATTTAGTTCTTCCTCAGTCCAAATAGTGTTTAAAACAAAAGTACCATTTTTTCTAAGTCCTTTTAATAAATTATAATTATATACATAAGATTGATTATGACATGCCACAAAATCTGCTTGATCTATCTCATAATGTGATTTTATTGGAGTTTTACCAAACCTTAAATGAGATACAGTTATTCCTCCTGATTTTTTAGAATCATAAGCAAAATATCCTTGTGCATACATATTTGTATGATCACCAATTATCTTAATTGCACTCTTATTTGCACTTACTGTTCCATCCGAACCTAATCCCCAGAATTTACATGCAGTCGTTCCTTCCTCTGCAACATCAATTTCTTCTTTTGGTGAAATTGATAAATTAGTAACATCATCTTCTATGCCAATAGTAAATCTATTTTTCGGCTTATCTTGACTCAAGTTTTCGAAAATTGCTACTATATGTGATGGATATGGGTCCTTTGAACCAAGTCCAAATCTTCCTCCATATACTTTAGGTGGGTTCTCCATTTCATTAACTGCTCTAACAATATCTAAATATAAAGGCTCTCCAATAGAACCAGGTTCTTTAGTTCTATCTAATACAGCAATTTTTTTAACTGTACTTGGAATAACCTTTAGTAACTTTTCTATTGAAAAAGGTCTGTAAAGTCTTACTTTTACAAGTCCAACCTTTTCTCCCTTTTTTCTTAAATAATCTATAGTTTCTTCTGCGACCTCCATCACAGATCCCATAGCTATAAGTATTCTATCTGCTTCTGGATCTCCATAATAATCAAAGCAGTGGTATTCTCTTCCTGTAAGTTCTGTAATTTTTGACATATACTCTTCAACGATTTCTGGAATATCATCATAATATTTGTTTAAAGATTCACTTAATTGAAAATATGTATCTGGATTTTGTGATGTTCCTCTTACAACTGGATGATCAGGATTTAATGAATTTTTTCTAAAATCATTAATTGCTTCATAGTCAATTAATTTAGCCAATTCATCATATTCTAAAACTTCTATTTTTTGAATTTCATGAGATATTCTAAAGCCATCAAAAAAATTAAGAAATGGCATTCTAGCCTTAATTGCAGTTAAGTGTGCAACTGGTGCTAAATCCATAACTTCTTGTACTGATCCCTCTGACAATATCGCAAAACCTGTTTGTCTTGCCGCCATAACATCTTGGTGATCTCCAAATATACTTAATGAAGATGTTGCTATTGCTCTAGCTGCAACATGTATAACTGCCGGAAGTCTTTCACCAACCATCTTATACATATTTGGAATCATTAATAGTAAACCTTGAGATGCGGTAAAGGTAGTAGTTAATGCTCCAGCTTGAAGTGACCCATGAACTGCTCCAGCTGCTCCAGCCTCTGATTGCATTTCTACGATGTTAACTGGTTTCCCAAAAATATTTTTTCTTCCTTGTGCTACCCATTCATCCATATGCTCAGCCATAGGTGAAGATGGAGTAATTGGAAAGATTGCACTTACTTCTGTAAAAGCATACGAAATATGTGCTGCAGCAGTATTTCCATCCATTGTCTTTGTTTTTCTCATATATTTACTAATCCTCCTTATAATTATTATATTAACTATTTTATATAAAAATTTTTTAATCTTTATAATAACTTAAGTATTTGCATCGCCATGTTCTATTATGCGTTATTATTTTTATTACGTATGTAATATATCTTAAATTTTATACGCTAAAATTTTCTTGCAAATACAAAATTATAGTTATTTTTTTATAATCATTGATTAGTATTATTAGCTTACTAAAAATATATTATAATTTTAAAAATCCTTTTTATGATGATTGTAAAAACAAAAAGTAGGAGAAGTTCTCCTACTTTAAAATTTACCACTTTAATTGCTTTTTCATTTCAATTACAAGTATATGTGATTTTTTATTTGATTTAATCTTTATATTTTCTTCTATTATTTCTAGTGCATCTCTTTCATCTAATTCTACATCATTAATAATTGAATTTCCTTCTATTTGAACTAGATAAGCCTGTCTATTAGAAGCAACTTGAAAATCTATCTCTTTTCCTTCATCTAACTCAACTACATAGAAGTTAGCATCTTGATTAATTTTAATAGGAGCATAGCCTTCTTTACTTGAAACTATATTAAGCCACTTATTTTTTCTATCTTCCCACTGAAATCTATAATCACCATATGCTGGTTTATAATCCTTTCTATCTGGAACTACCCATATCTGAAGTAATCTTGCAGTTTCATCACCAAGGTTATGTTCACTATGATATACTCCTGTTCCAGCACTCATATATTGAACTTCACCTCTATATATAGTGTTTTTATGCCCCATTGTATCTGCATGAGTTAATGCACCATTAATAACATAAGATACAATTTCCATATCCTTATGGGGATGAAAATCAAAGCCTGTTCCTGCTGATATTAAATCATCATTTATAACTCTTAATACCCCGAAATTCATATTATCTATATTAAAATATTCTGCAAATGAAAAATGGAATATACTATTAAGCCAGCCTAAATTACTTTTTCCCATATTTCTATGGTCCAATTTTCTTAACATAATTAAAACCTCCCTTATATCAGTTTAGAGTTCACATAACACAGTTCACAGTTGTTTTGATTTTATAGGTAACAGGGAACAGGTATCAGGGAACAAGTACTAAGTGTAAACTATAATTAAAATTAAGAAACATCTACTTCAGACAAGCTTCAGTAGATGGGCTTTCATACTAAGTTCAGTTATCGCTACACTCAACTTCACTAAGTATTCGTCAAATGAACATCTACTTCAGACAAGCTTCAGTAGATGGGCTTTCATACTAAGTTCAGTTATCGTTACACTCAACTTCACTAAGTATTCAATGCCGCGTACATTATATGGTTTAGGTTTTGCGGAGCAATTTATATAATAACCTGTTCCCTGTTCCCTGACACCTGTTACTTTCTCCAAGAAACTGTGAATTGTGAACTATGAACTATAAAAGTGCTTTACACTTTTATAAATTATTTTATAACTTTCACTCTTTCTTCTATTGATGTAAATTCCTTTTCCCCTGCTGGAGCAGTTCCTTTACCAAATGGCATTTGAGCAACCATTTTCCAGCTACTTGGAAGGTTAAATTCTCTCTTTACTTCCTCTTCTATTAATTCAGTATAATGTTGCAGGGTTGCTCCAAGTCCTTCCATTGATAAAGCAGTCCAAATTGCAAATTGTAACATACCTGAAGTTTGCTCTGCCCAAACTGGGAAGTTATCTTTATAAAGTGCAAATTGATTTTGTAATGCTTCTATAACATTAAAATCTTCAAAGTACAATACTGTTCCATATCCAGCTTTAAATGAGTTTACTTTTTGTTCTGTTGAAGCAAAATTTTCCTCTGGAACTATTTTTCTTAATGCTTCCATTGTGATATCCCATAGCTTATCATGACTTTCTCCTAATAATACAACTGCTCTTGAGCTTTGTGAATTAAAGGATGATGGTACATGTTTTACTGAATACTCTACTATTTCCTTAATCTTTTCATCTGATATTGGTGACTCCTTACTTATTGAATATATACTTCTTCTTTCCTTTATTGCATCATAAAAATTTTTATTCATTTATATCATTCTCCTATCTTATTTTCATTTTTTAATTAATATTCATTTAGTATTAATTATATAAGTATTAATTTGATGAAATTTATCAAGCAAAATAAATTCTATTACTTTAATGCCTTTCTTAAATGTATTAAGTTATCTACTAATTCTCTTTTTGTATCTTCATCTAACTGAATAAATAAATTATCTAAGAAATCTTTGTGTTTTGGAAATATATCTGAAATAAATATCCTACCTTTCTCTGTTAATGAAACGTGAAATACTCTTTTGTCCTTTTCGCATTTTCTTCTAATAACTAATTCCTTCTTTTCTAATTTATTTATTACATATGTTATTGTCCCACTAGTAACTAGAATTTTCTCAGCTACCTTTTGAACAGATTGGTCACCTTTATGATATAACATCTCTAAGACACCAAACTCACTAATATTTAATCCAAATCCCTCTACATTTTTTTCTATTTCAGAAAACATGTCATTATAAGTTCTAGCCATAGCAATAACTAGTTTTAAATTTATATCACTCATATATTCACCTACATTATCTTGATTTCAAGATAATTATATCTTTAAAATATCTTGAAGTCAAGATATTTTAAAAAATTAATTATCTTCCCTCTTCCCCCTGTGCATTTCTATAGCTTTTCAATATAATTCTTTATTATCTATTTATATTTATAAAATTATTCTTAATTATTATTTGAAATATTTTAATAGTATAAAATAAAGTATTTTACACAAAATAGACTCGGAGGTGTGATAATATGGATATAACATTAACACAAAAGGAAAGATTATTACTTGAAGATCAAAAAAGTCATGAGCAAATTTGCATAGAAAAATATACAAACTATGCTAATCAAGCTCAAGATCCTCAATTAAAACAAATATTTAATTTACAAGCTCAAGATGAAAGAACCCATCTTGATAGCATTAATCAGTTATTAAGCGGCACAATCCCTCAAATGGGTCAGCAGCAAAATCAAAATTCAAGTCAAAATATGGCTAATCAAAATTCGGCTCCTACTATGAATACTACACAGGTAAATACAGCAAATGTATCTGATGCTGATATGTGTAAAGACCTACTAATGACAGAAAAATATGTATCAGGAACTTATGATACTACAATTTTTGAATTTAGAGATACTAGAGTTCGTGATGTGTTAAACCATATACAAAAAGAAGAACAAAAACATGGGGAAACCATATTTCAGTATATGGAAAGTAAGGGACTATATAATCCTCAATAATTATATTTTTAAAACTATATAAAAATAAAAGTACATAAATCTCTAAATTATATATTAGAGATTTATGTACTTTTATATATTAATTTATGTAATCATTATGATATTTTTCTTTTAGTCTTATTATTTTCTAATATTATACATTTTTTAATGCTTCATTAATATTATCTACATATTGAACCGATTCAGTCCATCCAGGTATTTCTTTGCCTAATCTCTTAAATTGAGATATAGTAACAACATTTCCTTTTGTAATAAAAAGTCTCTTTTTAAAAGGTACATCCATATATCTTTTTAGTAATACACCTAACGCTTGTGCTACTTCTGGACTTGATGGCTTTAATTCTGCTGCATCAATAATTAATGCATATTCTTTTGCAGGAAATGTTTTAGTTAACTCATCATAATCCTTTAAAAAAGCTGCTCCGTCCTCTGCACTAAAGAATCCAGATGCTTGCGCATGAAAAATCTTTTTTAGCTTGTCTGCATTTAATTGATAATTTGAATTTTTTCCTTGGTATTTTACCATAATAACTCCTCCTAATATTTTATTATATATTTCAAATAATATTAACTATCTATGTTGTTAATACTATATTAAAACCTAAATAACAAAACGGTGACTACAGATCCAGAACCCATGGATGATAAAGTAACATAATCGTTTTTCTTAATTTTACCTGACTTTAATGCTCTATCAAGTGCTATTATCGGACTTGTTGTTCCTGTATATCCAAATTCATTTCCAATATAAGTTGTCCTATTTTTATCTATATTTAACTTTTCTAAAGTAAGTCTAGCATCTGGAATAGTGAATTGTGAAAAAATTAGATGATTTATATCTTTTGCTTTTATTTCGTTGTCTTCAGCTATCTGTTTAATTAAATCTACCCATACATCCGAAATGAAATTCCCATCAAAAGGTTCCCAAGACCATTTTTTATCATCTTCATTTTTTATTTGCCCTTTTATAACCTTGGAATATCCTGCCCTAGGCATAAGTATATTATTACATTCTGCCGTTTGTGCTAAATGTATAGAATCAATAAATCCCCTCTTTTCATCCTCTTCTATCTTCTCTAAAACTACAGCCGCTGCTGCATCTCCAAAATTAGCATATGAAACTGAGTCATTTGGACTTCCTACTGAACTAAATAAAATTCCTCCAACAACTAATGCTCGTTTAAATCTCTTATTAGTCATTAATATTCTGCTTGCCTGATCTAATGCAGTTATCATACCTAAGCAATTAGAATTTGTATCATATGCCATTTTTATTCTTATATCTGATCCACCAAGCATCTCCAATACCTTAATTGCATTGGAAGGTGATGTGTACTCTGGAGTATCTGTCGCAAAAATAAGTAAATCTATATCTTTAATATTTAAGTTTGCTTCTTCTAATGCGCTTATACTTGCCTTGTAACCCATAGTTATTACAGTTTCATTAGGATCATTAGAAATATATCTATACTCTCTTTCTAAATGATTTAGTAACCCTTCTACTTCAATTCCCATCTCATTAAAATGATTAATAAAGTAATCGTTATGAACCCTATTTGAAGGATGATATATTCCTGTACTGATAATATTAATATTTTGTTCTCTCATAGATACCTCCCCTTATGTTGCTTTAAAATTACTTCAAAGTAATTTTCTATATTTTTCATGTATTACTTTAAATTCCATATAAATAAATATTATAACATAATGTGTAAAATTTCAACTTTTTTAGATTTATTTTTAATTGTAATTATATTTTATATTATAATCATCTGTTACTTAATATATATCTAATAAGTCTTACATTTTCAAAAGACTTTTACAACTTCCAAGTTATAAAAAAACTATTACAATGAGTAAAACTCGATGTAATAGTTTTTTTATTTATTTATTATTTAGGGTATTACTAAATGGCTTATTTTTTCTTTGCTTTTCAATTTCCAATTAATGATCTTACCTCGTTGTAGTAGTATTCGATTTTGCTTAGTATTTCACTATCTTCCGGTAGTTTTGCAACTTCTGATAAAGATCCCTTTACACCTTTGCTCTTTATTAAACTTTGTAATTTAACACTCTGCTCATCCTCATCATTTTTGTAATTCATTGCCGCGCCTACACCTAGAAGTAAATTTTCAGTGTTTATATTATATGATCTTGCTGTAATTAGAGGCTTTATAAGTCTATCATTTTCATTAAGTTTTCTTAATGGTTCTCTTCCAACCCTAGCAACATCATCCTTCAAATAAGGATTTCTAAATCTTGTAATTATCTTATCTATATATTTCATATGCTTTTCTTCATCAAAATTATATTTAGCAATTAAAGCTTTTCCACTTTCTATCATTGCATTTCTTACAAAGTTATATATCTTTTCATCACTTATACTTTCATCTATAGTTCTATAACCTTTAAGATATCCAAAGTATGCAGTTATAGCATGTCCAGTATTTAGTGTAAATAATTTTCTCTCTATATATGCTGTTAAATTACCTACTAAATTCATTCCTTCTATTTTAGGAATTTCACCTTTAAATGCATCTTCTTCTACATTCCATTCATGGAAGCTTTCAACCACTACATCTAGGATATTTTCACTTTTTACTGGTGGAACTATTCTATCTACAGAACAATTTGGGAAACCTATATATTTTTCTAAATATTCTACTTCTTCTTCATTTAAATACTTAACAACTTCATTTTTAAGTTGTGTGCTAGCATTAACTGCATTTTCACACGCTATTATATTTAAGTTTTTTTCCACTCCTGATTCTTTTCTTCTTTTAATACCTTTTGCTATTGTTCCTGCTATCTTAGGTAATACTAATGGTCCTACAGCTGTTGTAATTATTTCAGCATTATTTATCTTATCTAGAATTAAATCATCTGTAGAAAAAACTCCACTTATATTTGTTACTTTTTCTTTAGTACATTCAACATCCATAACATTAATAACATATTCTTTATCTTCATTAATTTTATTAATTATGTCTTTATTTACATCTGCAAAAATAACATGATATCCAGATTTAGATAGTAATCCTCCTATGAAACCTCTCCCTATATTACCTGCTCCGAATTGTATTGCTTCCTTCATTGTTTTTCCCCCTTATTTTTGAAATACGTCTAGTATATCCTTTTTATTCTCAGTTTTGCTTAATCTATCAACAAGTTCTAGGTCTTCTAATGATATTGCTATATTTGATAATATCTCTAAGTGCTCATCTCCAACCCCTGCTATTCCAATAACTAAGTATGCTAATTCCTCACCAAAATTAACTCCTTCTGGATATTGAAGAACTACTATTCCTGATGCCTCTATTTGTCTTTTTGCTTCTCCTATTCCATGAGGTATTGCTACTCCCATTCCTATATACGTTGAAACAACTCTTTCTCTTTCTTGCATAGCATCAATATATTCTTCTTTTACATATCCTCTGCTAACTAGAAGTTTTCCAGCTCTTTCAATAGCTTCTTCTTTAGTTTCACTTTTTAAACCTAAAAGTATATTTTTCTCTGATAATACTGATAATTTTTCTTCAATCATAATATCCTCCGATTTCACTTCACATGCTAAATTATTTTTTGACTTTTCTTCTAATCTTTCAAATAACTCCTCTATTTTGTCATCTTTTAAGAAACTTTCTATAAAAATATGCTCCGCATTTGGAGAATTTCTTTTTGCTCTTTCTACTAAATTTACATGACTTACTACTATATCGGCATCTTTTGGTATTGTATCTACTGATGAATTAGCTACCTCTATATCTAAATCTAAAGACTTGATCCTATTTCTTAATTTAGTTGCACCCATTGCACTTGACCCCATTCCGGCATCGCAAGCAAATACTATTTTCTTTATTGTCTCTTTTTTCACTTCTTTTTCTTTAGTTGTTTCCATAGTTAGTATTCCTTCTTTTTCTTCCATTTGTTTATCATTTTTCTCTTCATTTTTAGCTGCTCTCTTTACTAATGGAACTGCTATTATAAATGAAACAATTATTGCTACTATTACTCCTGATAACACTTGAATTATTCCTCCTTTTGGTGACATTGCAACCAATGCAAATATACTTCCTGGTGATGGTGTTGCAACAAGCCCTGCCCCTAAAACAGAGAATGTAAAGGCTCCTGCTGCTCCACCTGCAATTACTGATATAATTAATGCTGGGTTCATTAGTATATATGGAAAATATATTTCATGGATTCCTCCAAGAAAATGTATTATGGCTGCTCCTGATGCTGACTGCTTTGCTACGCCTTTACCATATAGTAAATATGCTAAAATCACTCCTAGTCCTGGGCCTGGATTAGATTCTAGCAAGAACATTATAGATTTTCCAGTTTCCTGAACTTGCTCTATTCCTATTGGTCCTAAAACTCCATGATTTATAGCGTTATTTAAAAATAGTACTTTTGCTGGCTCTATAAATATTGAAACAAGCGATATTAAACCATTTTGTATTATTACTTCTGCTCCATTTTTTAAGAAGGTAGTTATAACTAATATTATTGGACCAATTGTTTTGAATCCTATTATTACAAAAAATACTCCTAGAATTCCAATTGAAAAGTTATTTACTAGCATTTCAAAACCTGCTGGGACTTTATCTTTAATAAGTTCATCAAATTTTTTTATTGTAAATCCTGCTATAGGCCCAATTACCATAGCTCCAATAAACATTGGAATTTCTACACCAACTATAACTCCCATTGTAGCTATAGCTGCCATAACTCCTCCTCGTTTACCTGCGACTACATATCCACCAGTCATACCAACCATAAGTGGTAATAAATATTTTAAAATCGGATCTACTAATTCACCTAAAGATTCATTTGGCATCCACCCTGTTGGTATAAAAAATGCAGTTACTAGTCCCCAAGAAATGAATGCTCCTATATTTGGCATCACCATGGCACTTAAAAACTTACCAAACTTTTGTATATTGTCTTTAATCATTTTTAATTGCCTCCAAGCTTTTTTGTACCTTTTTTAAATAGAAATCTTTCAATATTCTTTCTACTTCTTCTACTACCTTTTCTTCTTTTTCTTGTCTTAATATTTCTATAAATTTATCTTCTTCTATTAATGCACTATTTAACTTACTCATTAACTCTGGCGTAATTTCTTTACTTTCTTCAGGTATTATAGAGACTACTGCTCCCTTTATAATCTTTTCTTTATCTATAAATTCATCTTTAATTCTTATATATCCAAATCTGCTATTACTAAAACAATTACATTTGCAGTGTAAAAGAATTATTTCTAATTCATGTAAATAAGTACTGCTGATATCTTCCCTTTGTAAAAGTTTATTCTTAACTTCCTTTATATCATCTTCATTATCTGTAAATAGCTCACTTCCTACATCAATAATATCTTCTAAAGATTTGACATTATCTATTACCTTTATCTTCACATTATCTATGATAGATATAATCTCACTTCCTAAGTCTGTAATTTCTCTAATTCCAATTTTACCTTTATTTACTTTTGCTTTTTTTATTATACTTTTATACTTTTTTTGCTTAGATATCCTTCTAAAGTTATCTTGTAGTATAGCTTTATCTTGTAATGATAAAATTGGATTAACACAAACATTTTTAAAATCTATATTTAGAGGTATCGTAGAAACTATGATGTCTATTCCATCTTCCTTTAGCTTTTCTTCATTTATATTTAATGCTGAAATAGTTCCCATAAGCTCTATATTATTAAATTCTTTTTCTAAGATAGCTTCTAGTAGACTTGATGTTCCAATCCCCGTTGGACAAGATATAACAACTTTAACCTTATCCTCAAAACCTTTTTTATATAAAGCTGCTGCTATATGCATTGTTATATATGCAATTTCTGATTCTGGGATTTCATCTACTTTAGTTTGAATTTTTAATATTTCACATGCTTTCTTAGTAATTTCATATTCTACAGAATATTTATCTTTAATATTATTTAATAGTGGATTTCTTATATTTAGTTTCATCTTTAATCTACTTATAGCAGGTACTAAATGATTCGTAAGATCCTTTATAAGCTTTTCATCATTTTTAAGATAAACATTTAGTTCATTTTCTACTACTGTTATTATGTGGTTTGCTATTTGTTTAACATCTAGATTGTTTAAATCTTTTTCTAAATCTGATACAGAGTTTAATCTAAGTTTCGCTCCTTTAAGGTGCATTGTTATATAACCTATCTCATCTTTTGGAATGCTGACTTCAAATCTTTTTTCTATATCTCTAACTATTTTTTCTCCAATTCTAAATTCTGGCGATTTTGATAATTCATCTAAAACAGCCTTATCCATTTTTATATTTTCATTGTTTTTTATTCTTTGAATAGCTAATGATAAATGAACTACAAGTCCTATATAAGCGCTATCTACAAGATGTATATCTATATCCTTCTCTAATCCTTGAACAATTTCTTCAATTGACTTTATTATTGACTTATCAATAAAGCTTAAAAGTCTATTTTCTATAGAAAATTCTATAACGTTTTCATTTCTACTAGTTTTTAAGGAGCCCTTTAAAAGATTAATTAATTCTTTTTCTTCTAAGGTATCATATAAAATATTTATAAGAGCTTTTCTATAGTCATTTTCTCTTCCTTCAACATAAATTCCTAAGCCAGGCTTTCTGATTAGTTTTATATTAAAGTCTTGAAGCCATTTTTCTATACTATCTAAATCATTACTTAAAGTTCCTTCCGAAACCTTCAGATGAGATGTGAAATAGAATAACTTAATAGGTTCTTTAGCTATAAGCAATTCATTTGCTATTATTTTCTTTCTTTCTTCCCTAGAGTATTCCTTATGAATTTTTTCTATTTCTAGTAACTCTAATATTAACTTTTGATTTTCTAAATCTTCATCAATAACCAATCCAACACCTGGCTTTTTTATAAACTTAAACTCATTTTCTTCTAGCCAAGCTTCAATTTTAGGCATTTCTCTTAATACTGTTCTAGAACTTAATGAAAGTTTTTCCGCTATAGCTGCTATTGTTATAGGGCTTGTAACTGTAGACTTAGTTAGAATTTGTATTATTTCCTTTTGTCTAGAGTTCAACTTTTTACTTTTCATATTAAACCTCTCCATTAATGACATTTTTATATGCTAAGCTCCTTCTATCTTTATTTTAATCCCATGAATCCATTTACTCAATTCAATCATCCATTACAAATGTCTTAAACCATTAGTGACATATTTAAAGATGTCACTATCTCTTAATACTTATTAATAAATTTACATATTAATTATATCAGAAGAATAGCTTCCTTTTTTGGATATATTTACTAAATATAACTTATATAATTAATTAAGTAGAATACAAATATCTATTATATTATTTGAATAAAATATTAAATGAAAAATTTATATATTTTTAATTTACCCAAATATAGTTTAAAAACAATTGTGTTATTATAATTTATCTTTTTAAATTTAGCTATACATATTTTTTATAGTTTACTCATATATAAAAAAGGATTGAGACTGGTTTAATACCATACTCAATCCTTTGGAACTGTATAATAAAATTATCTAATATTTGAGGTTTTAATTATTAGTAAATTATTTTAATTTATTTACTTGCTAGTCTGTTATATAATTCTTGAATATTATTATCTGTTAAGAAGTTTTGAATACCGATGATTTCTGCACTTGGGCAAGATTTTCTTGCTCTTTCTATTAAAGTTACATGAGTAACTACAATGTCCGCATCTTTATCTATATCGTCAACAGATGCATGTTTTACTTCTATTCCTAAGTTTAAATCTTTTATTTTATTCTTAAACTTTGAAGCTCCCATTGCACTTGATCCCATTCCTGCATCACAAGCAAATATAATTTTGCTTACATTGCTTTTTACTGTAACTTTCATATCTTTTATTTGTGCTTTTGCAACTTCTAAATCTTCATCTTTACTATTTTTTGAAGCCTTTTTAACAAATGGTGATGCTACTAAGAATGATACTACTGTAGCTACTAATACCCCTGCTAAAACTGGGAATAATCCTCCCTTAGGTGCCATTGTCATTAATGCAAATATACTTCCTGGTGATGGTGTTGCAACAAGTCCTGCTCCTAATATTGAGAATGTAAATACTCCTGAAGCTCCCCCTGCAATTACTGCTAATATTAAAGCTGGATTCATTAATACATATGGGAAGTAAATTTCGTGAATTCCTCCAAGGAAATGTATTATTGCAGCTCCTGGAGCTGATTGTTTAACAGATCCTTTACTAAACATCCAATAAGCTAATATTATACCAAATCCAGGACCTGGGTTTGCTTCTAATAAGAACATTATTGATTTTCCAGTTTCTTGAACTTGTTCTATTCCTATTGGTCCTAAAATACCATGGTTAACAGCATTATTTAAGAATAATATTTTTGCTGGTTCTATAAAGATTGAAATTAAAGGTAATAATCCTTTTCCAACTATAAATTCTACACCTACTTTTAATATTCCTGTTATTGCAACTACTACTGGACCTATTGCAAGGAATGCAAGTATAGCAAGTACCATTCCTAAAATACCGATAGAGAAATTGTTTACTAACATTTCAAAGCCTGCTGGAACTTTTCCATCTATAGCTTTGTCGAACTTCTTAATTACGAAACCAGCTAATGGTCCCATAATCATTGCTCCAATAAACATTGGCATGTCCGCTCCTACTATTACACCCATAGTAGCAACTGCCCCTATTACTCCTCCTCTTAAACCTCCTACCATCTTACCACCTGTGTAACCAATTAATAGTGGTAATAAGTACTTAATCATAGGATCAACTAGTGAACTTAGTGATTCGTTTGGTAACCAGCCTGTTGGTATAAAAAGTGCAGTTATTAGTCCCCAAGCTATAAAAGCTCCGATATTAGGCATTACCATACCACTTAAAAATTTACCAAATCTTTGCATTGTATCATTTGTTTTTAATTTAGTGTTTGACATAATTCCACCCTCCATTTAATTTATAATTGCTGTCTTTTCTTCATGTAAACTTTTACTTTATGACTTAATTATATTTTCTTATTCACAACAATTCAATTTGAAGAAACCTTCCTTTTGTCATCTAATGTTGGTGACAAATTTACACTATAATTTATTCATAGTCTAAAACCATTCGCAATTCACAAGGCAAATTTCACAGTTATTAGCCAGTTAACAGTTGATAATTAAGGGATGAGAGTTGAGAGTTTCGTAGTATTTTTTTAATTCAACAACGCTGAATTATTCCTATAATTTTCCATACAAAACTATCAATTCTCAATTAAAAAGGTAACTATAAACCAAAAAGGCATCATATTACCAGATTTTAATCTGCTAATATGATGCCTTTTTGAGTGCTTGTATTATTTTTTCTTATTCTATATCGTTTATAGCTTTTATAAAAGCCTTTTCTTCTAAATCTTCAAATCCTCTAAATATTATTTGATCTATATCACTATTATTAAATACATAGCAATATTCCTCGCCTAAGTATCCCTCTGGATAAAGACAACCTAGATAGTCGCTTAATTCTTCTCCTCTTCCTACTAAAATCTTTCTCCCTATTATTATTAACTTTTTATATCCATCTCTCAATACAACTATTGATCCTAGTGGCAATAAATCCATTTTATGTCCTCCAGTTATACTATCCCCTAATTTATTTACTTCTTTCTAAACATCTATACTATATATTGTACTACATTCTGATAATAATATAAATATTACCTATCTTAACATTAAATATAAATAATTTTTTTAATAATATTCAATTATAAAAAAGCCCTACATCTATAATTAGTGTACGGCTTTGTGTTTGTACTTTATTTAAATCAAACTATAATAATTCATAATTTAAGCATAATGGTACATTATAATTTTCGCTTTTTATAAGGTCAGCATCTATATTGTAAATATCTTTTAAGACCTTTTTATTCATTATTGAATTTGGTTCATCATTATAAAGTATTTTCCCTTTTTTCATTGCTACAATAAAATCAGAATACTTTGCAGCATGATTTATATCATGTAATACCATTACTACAGTACATCCTTCTTTATAATTTAATTTTTTTACAATATTAAGTACTTCAAGTTGATGAGACATATCTAAAAAAGTCGTTGGTTCATCCAATAGCAATATATCCGTATCTTGAGCTAATGCCATTGCAAGCCAAACTCTTTGTCTTTGTCCACCTGACAAGTCTGATAATTCTCTATCTCTAAATTCAATTGTATTTGTTACTTTTAGTGCCCATTCAATTTTTTCTTTATCTTTATTAGTTAACTTATTTATATTACTTCTATGAGGATACCTTCCATAAGACACTAATTCTTCAACTTTTAATTGAGAAGGTGCAGTTGGATTTTGAGATAACATAGCCAATTTCTCTGCGATTTCTTTACTCTTCATATCATTCATATCTTTATCTAAAAGAAATATATTTCCCTTTTCCTTTTTAAGGATTCTTCCTATACTCTTTAATAAAGTTGATTTTCCACAACCATTAGCTCCAATAATACTAGTTATCTTCCCTTTTTCAAGAGTAAGGTCTAAATCTTCAATTATAATTTTTTTATCATATCCTACTTTTAATTTTTTTATATCAATAGCTTTTTTCATATCTTACCTCTTTACGATCTGTATAATAAATATATAAAATAAGGAATTCCAATTATAGATATAACTATCCCAACTGCTAATTCTGATGGTGCAAAAATAGTTTTAGCAATAAAATCTGATAATATTAAAAGAAGAACTCCAACTAAGATAGTTATTGGCATAAGTTTTCTATGCTTTATACCCACTAATTGCCTAGCTATATGAGGTGCCATTAATCCTATAAATCCTATATTTCCAGCAACACATACACAAGCGCTAATTAAACCAACACAAGAAAATAGTAATTTTCTCTTTTCTTTATCTAAATCTATACCAAGACTAACTATGCTACTTTCCTCTAACTGAAAATAATCTAATAAATGAACCTTTTTATAAAGATATACACTTAAAATTATTATCCAAGGAAGCATCATATAAATAAATGTCCAATTTGCATTATATATTGAACCAGCTTGCCAAACTGCTGCAAATTCAAAATCTGAAGCATTCATCTTCATAGAAAAAAGCATTGAAATAGCTGAAAATCCACTATTTACTGCTATACCAGTTAAAATAAGTCTTTGCATGTCCATCTTTTTATTATTCTTTGAAAATATTAATATTATTAAAGCTGCTAAAAAACCTCCTATAAATCCAAATATAGGCATTGAGAAAATGCTCAAAAAATTACTTCCATCAGATGCTGATGCTTTAAAATTTATGAAATACATATACATCATTATTGCTGCTCCTGCACCAGAATTTATTCCTAGGATTCCCGGATCAGCTAATTCATTTTTTGTAATTCCTTGAAGAAAAAGCCCTGATACTGATAATCCTATTCCAATTAATATAGATATAATTATTCTTGGAAGCCTAAATTCAAATATCACTAATCTAAATTTTTCATTATCATTTAAATTAAATAGGGTTTGAAATATTTCAATTACACTTATATCGAACATTCCATTAGTTAGATGTAAGTAAAAAGCTAAAAATATTAATATAAGTAATAATATTATTACAAAAGAATATTTAAGTTTTTTATTATGCATTTTTTGCTCCTCCCTTAACTTTTATCATATATAAAAAGAAAGGTACCCCTATAATAGATGTTACAGTCCCTATAGGTGTTTCAAAAGGAAATGCTATGTATCTACTTAATAAATCACATAATCCTAAGAAAAAAGCTCCTCCAATTAATGAATAAGGAATTATATATTTATAATCATGTCCAACTAACATTCTTGTAATATTGGGTATTACAAGTCCTACAAAAGCTATTTTCCCAACTAAAGCAACAGAAATAGCTGTTAGTAATACAACTGATGTCATTGATAAATATTTAATTATATTTGTTTTTTGTCCTAAACTAATAGCTATATCTTCTCCTAAAGAAGTTATAGTAATATCTTTGGCTATTATTATGGCTATTAAAATACCAATAACTCCTATTGGTACTGTAAGCTTTAATAAATCACTATTTACAGTATGAACTTTTGTATTATACCAAGCTGAGATTGTCTGAGAAATTTGAAAATACATGGCAATAGCAGAACCTAAACTACTTAAAAAGCTACCTACTATTGTTCCTATAATTGCAAGCCTAACAGGAGATAAGCCATTTTTTATAGACGATCCTATACCTAATACTAATACAGCTCCTATTATAGAACCAATTATAGAAACTAAAATTAAACTTCCATTTGAAAGTCCTGGATAAAAAACCATTGCTATAGTAATTAGAAATGCTGAACCATCATTTACTCCCATTAAAGATGGAGAGGCCAAATAATTTCTTGTTATACCTTGCATAATTGAACCAGCTACTGCTAAAAAACCTCCAACTAATAGTACAGCAATAGCTCTAGGCAATCTATTATTTCTAATTATTATATGATCTACATTGCTTTGATCAAATTTAAAAATAGCATTGTAAACAACTTCTTTTGGTATGGCTTTCGTTCCCATAGTTACTGATAAAATCGTTACACTAATTATTCCTATTATACATATTATAAAAATCAATAAATATTTTTTATTAAAATTCTTCATATCTATCCCCTTAAAGTTCGCGCTGAAGCTCAATGTAAAATTCAAAATTAAAGAAGAAACTCCTTTCGGAGTTTCTAAAATAGAAATATCTTTAGTAACTTGTTTCAAATTATATTAATAATTCTATATTTTTAATTTAATATGTTGCTACAGTACTATATATTATTTCAATAAATTATCAACAACTGCATCTAAGAATCTAACCTTTGACCAACCTGTTCCTCCTTGAGCTAAAGGTTCAACAGTATTTACAAATACTTTACTACTTTTAGAAGCTTCTAAGTTTTTAAATATAGGATTTTCTAAAAGCTCATTTAGTGCTTGTGGAGCATCTAAATTTTCACTATCTTCAAATTGTAAAAATATTGCATCTGGATTTATTTCTGCTAAAGTTTCAATTGTTATTTCAGCTTGTGCTTTTGATTGAGTAATCACATCAGGAACCTTCACTCCTAAATCTGTATATAAAACTGGATTTAAATATACATCTGCTGGATATATATACATTAATCCACCTCTTACTCTAATAACTAAAATATTTTTATCTTTATACTTGCTTGAAATTTCATCCTTAGCCTTTGAAGCTTTTTCTTCATAATCTGAAATCAATTTCTTAGCTTCATCCGTCTTATTTATTATTTCTCCTAAAGCTAGAAGATTATCCTTCCAATTTGATGATATATGTGAATATGGTAATGTTACTGCTATCTTATTTAGTTGAGTCATTACATCTTCTGAGAACTTTGAAGTTCCTACAATAACATCAGGATTTAATCCTAATATAACTTCTGGGTTAGGAGCTTTTTTATCTCCAACTAAAGTTACATCTTTGAAGTTCTCTGCTAAATATTTTGGAACCTCTCCAGCAACTTCTAAAACTCCATCTGCTTTAATTCCTAAAGCTGCTGCATCTTCCATACCTTCTAAACTTGCAAGAACTACTTTTTCAACCTTTTTGTCAAAAGAATATTCTTGTCCTAAATAATTTACTGTAAAGGAAGTATCTGAATTTTTTGTCTCAGCTGTTTCCGGTGTTGTTTTTGCTGTGCAAGCTGTTAAGCTTGCAAATAAAACTGTTGATAGCAATAATGATAAATATTTCTTCATGTTTATCCCCCCGTTCATAATGATAATCATTTTCAATTCATGAATATTTTATCAAATGCTTATGGAAGGTGAAATAGACTTTATTATTTTTTTTTTGTACTTTTGCCGAATTTAATTTTTAATCAAAAAATTTTGAACAACATCACTATTAATCTCTCTATATTTTCTAGGGCATATGCCTACATTCTTTTTGAATGTTTTACTGAAATAAAAACAATCATTATATCCAGTCATATCTGCTATTTCAGTAACTGTATAACTAGAAAATTTTAATAACCTTTTAGCTTCTTTTAATCTATATTCCGTTAAATATTTTATAGGAGATAGTCCTGTGACTTCTTGAAAAAGCTCACTAAATCTTCTTCTATCTACTTCTAATATATCTGATATATCACTTATTGATATTGAAGAATTATAATTTTTATTTATATATTCAATTCCCTTATTAACCAGCTTTAATTTATCATTATACTGTGACGTTCTTACATTTTTGATTAATGAATCTATTAAACTTATAAAATCAACCTTACAAGAAAACTTTGAATAATTATCTGGACTTAGGGATTTATCAATAATCTCTTCACAATACTTCAATAATGATAGTCTATCCTCAATCTCTAAATAAAAAGAGCTTTGTTGTATATCCTCAAACTTTTCAGTAGTACAAATATTTTTATAATGAACCACATAATATTCTATACCCACTTTCTCCGTTTCTACTTTTATCTTCATATTTGATCCACAATGAAGTATTATATTTTTATTTAAAATGTATTTATCTTCGTTTAAAGAGAATGAACATTCTCCATTTATGGGTATTACAATTCCACATAAATTCTTAGCAGTTCGTCTATTAAGATCCTTTTCTTTAGGAGGCAAACTACTTTTAAAAATATCAACAAACTCCATAGAATTTTCAGAAAAATATTCAGTTAACCAATTGATACTTCTTTTCATATTCATTGACCTTTTCCTTTTATTATTTTATACTTGTGAATAAATCTTAACATAAAGGAGTTAATTTATGAATAATTTTAAAATAAAATCAAATTATACTAATAGCTTTTATGATATTAGTTTCTATATACCAGAAGAATCAAGTGAAAATAATTTACCACTAATATTGGTTTTAGACGGTGGATACTACTTTGATGTAGTAAAAGCTTGTGTAAAGCAACAAAGACAAGCATCTGCTAAAACTGGAGTTAAACCAGCTATAGTTATTGGCATTTCTCATCAAGAATTTGAAAAAAAAGAAAAGAGATTTTTAGATTTTACAGCTCCAGCAGATAAATACATAATTGATGAAAAAAGAAAATCAATAATCCCTGAAAACCTTGGTGGAAGTGAGGACTTTAACAAATTTATAGAAAAAGAACTTTTCCCAATAATTGAAGGTAATCTTAATTTTGATAAAAATAACACTACTATAATTGGCCATTCTCTAAGTGGCTATTATGTATTATGGAATTTATTAAAAGGATCAAATATCTATAAGAATATAATTTCCTTTAGTCCATCAGTATGGTGGAATGACTACGAACTTTTAAACTTTCCTAACTTAGAAAAGAGTAATAAAAATATTTTCATTGGAGTAGGCGAAAAAGAAGGATATATGGTTGATGGAGCACAAAAAATATATGATAAAATTAAAAATTTTAATAAAAATTGTACTATATATGTTGCCCCAGAAGAAAACCATGGCTCTGTAGTAATTACTAGTATAAGTAGGTCCCTTAGATATATTAATTTATTTGGGTGAAACTACACTCCAAAAGACCCCATTACTTGTATAAAATGAAATCTTTATAGTATTTTATAATAATTCTTCATACATATAAAAAAATTGCAGATGTATGCAGTCTCTTCTGCAATCTATCCACAATTTTTCTTTATTTTATTCTAAAGAGTTAATTTTTATATAAATTTTGAATTTAAACTTTGAACTTCATAATAATTGCCTGTAGATTCTGTGCTAAAATTGATAATCCATCACTTGAACCTGCTATTTCTTCTATAGAAGCCGTCTGCTCTTCCATTGACGCTGATGCTTGTTGGGTAGCGGCAGAATTTTCTTCTGCAATAGAAGAAAGATTTTGTAGAGTAGTAAGTATTTCATTCTTCATCTTTTCCATTTCTTCACCAGAAATATTTAGTTGTTTAATAGCTTGTTCAGAATCCATCATTGCTTCGGCAATTAGTTCATATTTACTTTTACTGCTAATCACGCTACTTTTCTGCTCATTTGATATAGTCGATACTCTTTCCATTGTTTTTACGGCATTTTTAGAATTGCTTTGTAACTCATTTACTATTTCATTAATTGTCTTTGTAGATGCTCCTGACTGTTCTGCTAATTTTCTTATTTCTTCAGCAACAACTGAAAAACCTTTTCCCGCTTCCCCTGCTCTTGCTGCTTCTATAGCCGCATTTAAAGCCAATAAATTAGTTTGCTCTGCAATAGAAGCAATTACATTACTTGCTTGTCCGATTTTATTAGAACTATCATTGGTTTTTAAAATAACCTCGTGAATTTCTTTTGTAGCCCTACTACTTTCTTCAGTTACTTTTGTTAATTTTTCAATTTCTTTTAATCCCTCATCAACAACAATCCCAACATTTTGATAAGCATTGTTTAACTGCTTCAGATGTCCTTGATCTTTTTCAATAATTTCTCCTAATGCATCGGACTTAAATGCACCTTCTTCTGTATTTTGTGCTTGATTAGTTGCACTTCTTGCTATTTCTTCTACTGTTCTTGATACTTCTTCTGCTGCAGTGGCTGATTGTTGTGATATAGCCGTCAATTCTTCCGAAGCAGCAGACACTTCTTCTGAAGAACTGCTAATATCTTTAATTATATCCCTAAGATTTATAGTTATACTCTGTAAAGATTTTGATAGTACTCCAACTTCATCTTTTCTACTTAAAAACATCTCTGACACATCTTCTCTAAGGTCTAAATCTGCTAATTTTTCTGAATGATGTATTATGCTTATAATTGGTTTTGTAATGGAATTACCAATTAAGTATGCTATAATAACACTCACTATTAAAACAATAATCATAATCATTGCAATATTCTTTTGTAGGGTTGGGATTGCAGACAACACTTCATTCTGATTAGCAGTAATAACAACTATCCAATTACTATCTTCGATAGGTGCATATCCAGCATATAGCTTATTTTTATTAAAGGAGTATGTACCAACCCCCTTCTTTTCTGCTAATATTTTTTCAAACATTGCAGCTAATGAAGTTAAACTTTTATCGCTTTTTGCTTCTTCAATTGGTGTAAACTGTTTTACTACTTTTTCTCTATCAGTGTGACCAACTACAGTTCCATTATTATTGATTATGTATCCATATCCTTCTTTACCATATCCCACATCATCTGTAATTTTACTTACTGCCTCTCCCTCTCTACGACCTATTAATGCCCCTATTACTTTTCCATCTCTTTTAATAGGAGTTGCATACATTAGAACAATATCATTTGTTACTTTACTAATTAATAAATCAGATATATTCGTCTCTCCCTTTAAGGCTTTTTGTACGTATTCTCTATCTCCTAGCTGACTTATGTTTCCACCTGAATAATAGGCAGTACCATCAAGCTGTACAATTGCCAAATCAAGAAAATCTGTACTTTCTACTTGTCTTTGTAATATGGGTTTTTGTATCTCCCAATCCATACTTTGAATATCTGCCCTTAACGATATCATTTCTAAGGTTTTCTTTTGTGTTTCAATTCGGCTATTTGTAAGTCTTGCAGCCTCAAATGATAGTGATTCCAGTGATTTTTCTGCTTCTTTAGTAAGAGATTGACCTGCTCTATATACAGAAACAATACCTACTGAAAAAGAAGATAATAAAATTAAAATTGAAAAATAAGTTATTAATTTTGTTTTAATACTTTTCATTTTACACACACCTCTTCCATCTTATTTATTTAAATATTAGTTTATTATGTATAACAAATTTTCTTATTTAAAAAGTAGTCAGAAAATCTGTAAAACTAAACTCTTTAAATACATAAAAAAAAGACTTCATTAGTTCTGCATAATCAGAACAAAAGAAGCCTTTAATTATGCAACCGGCTGCCATATTACTTATGTAATTTAGGCCCTTTGGCTTTGCGTCCTTACTTTTCAATAAGTTTGCCTTTTTATATATTTTCTCTCATTAATTACCTATATATCATTCAAATGTACTAATTGTACGCTTGAATTCAAGTATACTTTCCCATTAATTATTATGGGTTCCGAATATACTTCTACTTCCTTAATTTCATTGTTACCAATCTTATGCTTAAAAGAAAAGGTTTTTCTTAATTCTAATTTTGCTTTTCTCATTTCTTTAAATATTTCTTCCATAGATAGTGTGTTTATATCTGTTATCTTCATCTTTTTTAGTTGCTCTAAGGTATATTTATAAAACTCTACAGCACAGTCATTGGCATCAATAATACTTCCAGTAAAAGGATCAATAATTAACATTATTTTATTACTTTGATTAAATATTGACCAGTAATTATCCTCTTTTAATTTTATTGAGTTCCTAAATTCATCTAATAAATGATTATTATCTTTTAAGAATCTAATAAACTTAAAAACTTCTGGTTCATTAATAATGAAATCTTTAAAATCTATTGGAATTCTCTTGGCTTTCATAAACAATTCATCAATACTAACATTTAAAGTCTCTGCTATCTTTATTAGAACTTCATCACTTGGAGTAGTTTCAACATTATTCTCAAGTTTACTTATATACGGATATCCTACCCCTATTTCTCTTGCAAGTTCTCTTTGTGTCATCTTTCCTTTTCTAATACTTTTTAGGTAAGTTCCGAATTGTTCCATCTTCAATCACCCTCCATTTCACAATTATACATATTGTTGTGCTATCACGCAACATAAAAAGACTATTTTTTACATTTTTTATACTATTGTTATAAATAAAGTTAGGTATCAAGGTTTAAGGTATAAAATCTTCCCTTTTTCAGTCTTAAAATTGATAAAATCTTATGTTCCCCGTGCTATCTTCCTTCAGAAAAATAAAAAATTGTGCACAGATTCAGTGTGTAAACTGTAATCTATCCACAATTTTTCTAACAACTTTATTTTCTCTCTGAAAAGTTTGTTTTATATCTCAAGACTTTATTTGAATCTAATTAGTTGCCTTATCTGATAACTTTTCTAAATCTGCTATAATAACTTTTACTAAATCTAACTTTCCTTTAGCATAATCCTTGTCAGTTAGCCAGTTTATTCCTAATTCTAATGCTTTTTCAGTTTCTTTATATTCATTTAGTAATGTCTTTATTAATTCTTCATTCATATATATCAACTCCATAAATTAATTTAAATTCATTGTTGTTTTATATAATTTAATTATAAAATAACAATATTTTATTTAACCCTTTTACCCTCTTGTTGGTTTTGAATAAAGTTTAATCAAAATAATGTCTATAAACCTTAATTTTATGTGAAATAAAAAATAATATTTTTAAACAAAGTTTAATCAAAACTTATTTCTTCTTTTTTAACATTATGTAATAGATATAAATTATAATCTATTAACATTTTTTTATTAATAAGTCATCATTAAATACTTCAGCATTATATTCTTTGTGTTCTTCACCGAGATAATATCTATTATCTTCATCATAAACAATTATCCTTTTTTTTGAATCAATTAATAAATTTCTTACTGCATCATTTTTGAGATCATATAATTCCTCAAATTTAAAACCAAACTCTCTTAATAAAAAGTACAGAATCATTGCATAGTTTTTATAATTGTATTCATCATAATAATCTGTATGAGGAGGTATTTGTATCATAAGATTATCACTTTGCCTATTATTATTTTTAACTGTCATAATAGATTGTTTGTTCTTTAATAAACTTCTATTATAAAATACGTCTGCTATAAGTTGTCTAAATTGTATATTATGTAATTTTATATCATAGAACGGTTTGAAATACTTTCTAAATCTATATTTCATTGCTTCAGAGTCATTTAAACAGCATATTATACCAATTCCATTTGACATTAAAGCAACTTGCGATCTACCTACATCATCAATATAGTAGTAGTCATATTCTGATTTTTTTCTATAGTAAGGTAAAATACTAAATATAAAAATTGATCCCATATCTTCTCTAATCTTAACCCTTCCTAAAATGCTTTGCATATAGTCAAACATAACAGTATATTCTTTTAAAATTTCTGATGAAATTATCATAGTACTATCTTTGTTTCTTATATCTTCTTTTAATGATAATTGTTTAAATAAAAGACAATATAATATTTTCATAATCCATTTATATAATATGGTTTTATCTAACGCCCTAACTTCTTCAATACCTTTTTCAAATGCATCTTTTACCTCTTTTTCAATTTTAGCTAAATGATTATTATTGCAATCTTTACAACAAGGGACAACAAGTTGCTTATATTTAATTAAAGTGCCATTAAGAAGAGTTATATTTTGATTCCATAAATTATGTCTATGCTGTAACCATTTCGGGAATATATGTTCAACTGTGTAATTCTGTTTATTTAAAATCTCTCCACATAAAAAACAATGTTTATAATCAAATGTCATTTTTCCAAACCATGTTTCTAATTTACTATTTGAATTCATAATTACTCTCTTTCAAAATATTTATTTATGGTTAATCAAATTTATTTACTTTACCATACTCCCACAATTTATTCAAATCGTCTTTATTTCTTTATCAACACTCCTAATCTCTTATTTGCTTCTGCTTATACATATATATTTTTTAAAGCCGTTCACAAACTTCAACTAATGATTTAGCATAATCAAACGCCTTTCTTTTTATTGTTTTTTTATTTACTGCTAAAAACAATATTATACTTATCATCATAATTATAAGTGGTATATACGTAGGGGATGGCTTAGTAATAAATTCTTTAAAATCAAAGTTATTTATTAATAAAATTTCTCTTATGGTTATAAGTATATATAATCCTATAGCTATAAACCTACTTCCATATAGATTCCTCCAAAAATTATATTCCTTTAATTCTTGATATACTCTAAATTCTGTTTCCCTATTTGAATTAGCATAATTTCTTAACCAATTAATAGCAGCTCTATATTGCTCATCACTATCTATATTCTCATCTCTTTCTTGAATAGGAAGAACTACTCCATCAACTATTTTATTCAATTTTTCATGATACCTTCTCTTAGTTACTGAATTTAATGTATTATCACTATATCGCAAAATTATAGTAGTTGGCATACCTTTCAATTCTATGTACATTTTTTCTTCATATTTTTTTCCTAATTCTCTTGCAATACGAGCTGTAAACGCTAAAAATATAATTGAAACAATAGTATACAAAGGAATCTGTAAGATATTTTCACCAACCACTCCCTTGCAAATTCCCAAAACAATAATTGGCAACAGAATAACTAAAACTGGAACCACTCTTGCATGAAATGTAAAATCATCAAAATATTCTTTAACTTTTTCCATAACGCTAATATATCCTTCCCTCACTTAAATTTTCACTTTAAAATTAAACCAATCTACTCCTAATAGGTTCTTTTATATTTGAAACATTCATGATATGGTAAATTATTAATCCTTAAAGATCACATCTTAATCTATTACCTAACAAAAAATTTTATTTACTTATTAATGCATAAATAAAACTTTTCGCTTAACTAAACAAATTTACCTACTCAAACCGTTTGCCTTTTATTGGTCGCCCCCTATAAATCACCAAATCTTAACCCCTTTTCAATTGCTAATTTTTCTGGTTCCTTTGTTATATTAAATTCATGACTTTTAATAATATTTTCACGTGGGTCAACACTTAAGATACTAATATGTTGTCTATTTTCATTTGAAAAATCGTTACCTACAATTATAAATAAACATGGGCGAGAATTTAGATTAGTAATTTTAATCATAGATGCATAGTCTATAGAACTATACTTTACACAATTATTGGGATGTTTATGCCATTCTCCTAAATAATCAATTGAGTATTTTTTATATAGCATATTTATTATTTCATTTGAATAATCATAGTCCTTTTGGAACTCATTTTGTTTTTTTATAGCATTAGGTCCAGGATTTGTGGCATGGGTTATTAGAATATCTCCTGTTAAAAGAACACTTCCAAGAAGAATACCACCAGTTTCAATATTTCTAGATATCTGTACTTCCTTATAAATTATTTTTAGAGCATCTTCATTAATATATATTTTCATTTTCTTAACCTTTTCATAATTTCATTATATTTTTCTGTTTCTTCTTCAGTTAAAGCTATTTCTTCATCGCAAACTTTACAAGTCTCTATACCAGGCAAAGCATATCGTTTTATATCCATATATCCTTGAAAAAACAACTTCTTTTCTACATACATTTTCTCATTACCAATTATATATAAATTATAAGGATATCCTTGTTCGTTAATTTCTCTTCTTCCAAGCAACGTCTCTATCGATATTCTTGCTGCCAAGATTGAAATGGTATGCGTATTAATACTTCCTCCAGGAAATGTCGGAATACCACAATCATATTCAGTATTCTCTGGAACCAGAGCACTAAAATTAGGAATTTCTTTATTGTCGGCCATATAATCCATTATTTGTGATAAACATTTGAAGCATGCCATTTTTTTATCGCTTACTAAAACAAAGCCGGCAATTGAATTATAGAACGCTCCTGAGTATATTACTTTTTTCCCACGAGGAATCAACGTTGAATCAATCGCATATTTAGCCTCTTGGTCATCGATTGTAGATATTATTAAATCACAATCTAAAATATTATATAAATTAGAAGAACTATCATTCAAGACATTAGAATTATAAATTTCACACTTTATATTCGGATTAATATCAAGTATCTTATTTTTTACCCCTTGAACTTTATATTTATCTATATCTCGCAATGTCAAATCATGTCTTCCAATATTTTGTATCTCTAGTTTCTCATAATCTATTAAAACAAATCTCTCGACTCCACTTCTAGATAATTCTACGGCTAATAGTGACCCAATAGCCCCAAGTCCTATTAGTGCAACTTTTTTTCTCCTTAAATAATTTAAATCATCCCTATCCTTTATCCTACTAAATATATCTTCATATACTCTAAAATTGCTAAACCTACACGCTTGGATTGAAAATCTTTTATCATTCTTTAATAGTAAAAAGGAATGACCTTGACAATTTTCATTTTTATAAATAATTACGATAGGTATTGGAAAATCGATATTATTTGCAGTAGCAAATTTAATTAATCCCTTTACGCCCTGCTTAAAACAATTCAAATATACCTTTATATCAGAATATTCATTTGGGGTGCTGGAAACAATTGGTCTATGAGTTACTATAATTATTCCTTTCCCATTCATCCCTTCTTCATTTTTTAAGCTCTCAGGTAACTTTCTAACTATCTCAGTTTTATTTCCTATAGAAATTGATTGTACTACACATATCTTATCTTTTATATTTATAAATTCAAATGTTCCATATCCTTCTCTAATTCCACTTAATAAAGGTTCTGAAAAAATAAACAATTCATTATCTAAGTTATAATTAATTGGTACATTATTTCTTTTATCATATTGACCTTTTTCAAACCATTCCTCAACTCTTTTCATGATAACTTTAATACCATAATCCTCATTCCATTCATTGGGATAATGATTAAATAGACAAATTGTACCCATTGTATTATGATACCCCCCTTGAAATGGTAGGACTTCACTTAGTTTTTTATCATATTCAAATATAGATACTTCAATCCTAACTTTAGGGTACAAAACAGGATATAAACAAATAATTCCAAAAATTTTATTTTTATACTCATAACTATAGGATATTAATAAATTTTCAGATTTCCCCCAAAAGCTATATGTTATTTTACTTTTAGGTGTACTTTTTTTATATTCTTTAACAAAGTCAATTTCTCTTAATAGTCTTTTTTTATAAGAATCTTCTCTTTCATACCATTGTTTAACTTCTTCCATCTCTAATTACCAAAAGAATCTCTTGTTATTCTATATTGTGGTTTTTCTGTTCCAGGAGTAAAAGGTTTCTTTAGCGTATTATATCTTTGGGCTTTTCCTTTTAAAATAGTATATTTTTGAGAAGCACTTTCATTAAACTCAATTTCCGTATTCGTAAGTTCAAAGACAAGATTCCCTTCTTCACCTGTAATATAGACCCCTCCAGTACTACTTGTACATTCTTCATATATACTTATTGCATCATCGTGAGGTGGCCAATCTTCTTTTACTTTATCTTCTCTATCACACCCTGAGATAATTGTAATATCTGGAGAAATTGAGTCTATTCCTTCTTTATATGGCTCATCTTTATCCTTATCTTGTCCATCTTCAAAGAAGAATGTTCTCGAACCATGATGACTTGCATGCAGTACATCAGCGTCTAACATCGAACTATAATACTTGACTACTTTATTTTTCCAAGCTTCACAATTAGAATCACCAGCAAAAATAATAGATTTATTCCCCTCAACAAATTTAATTACTAACGAGTTATAGTGGACGTCATCATTATCATTACTTTTTGAGCATAAACAATATGCATCAACATTAGTATCTTTGAATGTCAACTTACTACTACCGGCACTTAGAGTCTTTGAGTTTATTTTAGCCACTAACTCTAATAACTTATCATATTCAGCACTTTCTTCAGCATCATCTGATCTTCTAAATCCACTTTCCCATATTTCTCCTATTTCAAAATTTTCATCAATAACATCTAGTCCGGTAATATGGTCTCTATCTGTATGAGTGATAACTAGATAATCTAACTTCTTCTTAGAATTATTATCTTCAGCTTCTGGAATTATATCATCTATGTATTTAAATACAGTATCCTCCTTACTAGATATTTTACAGTCAATCAGCATATATACACCATTAAATTCTATAAAAGATGTGTCACCATGCCCAACATTTAAAAAATGAATTTTCATATATATCCTCCATCATAATAATTATAATATAAACATACCTAAATAATATTAAGTATATCTTTTTTAAAGTATATTGCATTAATACCAATAAGTACCTACAAGATTTCTTTACTATTCTCAGATACGTTTTCTTTCTTTTAATTATTTTACTAATAAATATTCTTAGGTTTCCTAATTTTATTATACTATAAAAATTCCCTATATTTAATAAAATGTTTAATTTTTACAACATAAATAACCTTCTATCTTTGAATAAAATAAATATGAAGTAATGCATAAAAATCTTCTACATTACTTCACACTTTATATAATAGCTCTATTAACTACAAAATAATTATTTGATAATTTTCTTTTATACCCTTATTTAAATTACAACTAGAATGAACAACCTGAATATTTTCTTTTGTATCACTTCCCCCTATTGCAATCGCTTTTATATGATCATTATGAGTTAAATCTCCAATATACAAGCTGCCTCTACAAATAGGACATGTATTATTTTGCATTTTAATTAATTTTACTACCTCACTGTAATTTAGTTTTAATTTTCTTTTTTGAGAAATATACAAATCATTAAATTCATTTACCTTCTGCTTATAATACTCTAATGAATCTTCAGGAACATCCTTTGCCATAATAAATAAAACTGAAATATCTTCTTTTATCTTTTCTCTATATTGTTTAATCATATTTATATTTAAAGGACTCAAAATATACCATAAAGAATATAAATCCTGTAAACTTCTTCTGCTTGAATTTGCTTTTATTTGAAATAATTTATTTAATTCATCTTTCAAAAAATCATCTCTTTTTTTATCTAATAAATCCTGATCAATTAATATTAATTCTAATTTTTTTATAAAACTATCTAGTAATTTAATAGACTTTAAAAAATGACTTTTTATTTCTTCGCTTGCAGATGTATCTACTAATATTTTTGTTATTTCTTTTTTATCTGGTATTCTAAAGTTTATTCTATTACCTTTTTGATAAATATTCAAACCATTGTCACTAGAACATTCATCATATTCTTTTTTATAAAACAGATAAGCTAGTGAAGTCATCATTTCTTCATTATCCATTCGCTTATTGTTTTTTCTAAAATAAAACCAATTTTCAGAACTTAACGTTAATTCTTTTAATTTAGTTATTATATCCTTATCAATATATGAATTCCACATTTCAAAGGTATTATCTTTTATAGGATATGGTTTATTATTTAGTCTTATAAACAAATCTATAGGATTAAAATTAGGATTCTTATCTTCATCAATTTCAACAACTGCTAAATTAAAATCTAATATTTTTTCCTGCATATTTATTGGTAAATCAAGAAATGTATCTCCTTCTATCTCATCTTTTAGCACTCTCAACCCCTTAAGTTTAAACTTATTCTTCTTAGAGAATTGTTCTTTACCATTTTCATCCCTGAACCCTTGCCCAACATATCCTAATATAGAAAGTAATCTTTGTTGACCATCTATAACTTCACTTACACCATCTTTTCTTTTATAAATAAAAATTGGTGGTAATTTAATATCTAGTAAAATACTTTCTATAATTGCTGATGACTTAAGAATATTTATCACTTCATCTCTCTGATAAGATGGTCTAATTAAATGCTTACCTCTCAGCATTTGTCTGCCCAATTCATCAACTGTTATACTAGAAGGCTCTGGTTTTTTTATTCTCAAATCTTGTAATTCATTAATTTTACCTTTTATGTCTTCACTTTCTATATTTTCATACTTAAAATCAATCTTTTTATATTGACTTTCAATATAAACTTCTAACAAATGAGGTTTATTAATATAATTTGCAAAATACTCCAACGTATAATAATATCTAGGCTCATAATTTTTATAAAAATGACTTTCTACTGTTGTATACTTATCTATATCCTTACTAATATGATGCATTAATCCATTGTAAAATTCCTCATCTTTTTCAAAATCTTTCATACAACAATCTTCAGTATCACAGATATAAAATCCCCATATGATACATTCAAACATAAGTACATTATACCTAACCCCATTATTATCTAACAAAGTTTTAAACTTATGTAAATTTAATATCTTTTTTATAAAATCATTATATACATATTGAGGTTCTTCAATTTCCAACATGAAAATCTCATATAATTTTTCAATTACAAGTCGTCGATTATTTGACTTTGAAAAGTATTTTACAGGTACTTTATGAATTACCAAATACCTTCTTATTTTATCCATAATTGTGTCAACTGATATATTCTTATTTTTTTCATTAAAAAATAGTTGCTCTACATAAATTTTATGTTCTTCATTCTTTAAAAGACTATTCTTGAAGAAATTTGTTACATCATCGTGATTATATTTAGCTCTATTAATTTCAACAGCCTTTAATGGAGTTATACCCGAATTATACCTTCTAAAAATTTCTTTTTTAATCAAATCTTCTTGTCGTTCAGTTAATTTTGGTTCATTAACAATAGTAAATTCTATTATTCTTAATTTAGTATCCAGTAATAAATCTTTAGTGCTATTCTCTAAATCAGAGTATTTTTTTTTCGCCAGTCCTCTTAAAGAATCTAACCCTTGTTTAGTCAATACAATTTGGTCATTTAAAAATTTCTTTATTGTTTCATATCTTTGCCTTCCATCAATAATTTCAATTTTACCATCACTCGTATTAAAAAAAACTAATGGTGGTATTTCTGTCCCCAATAGAATACTTTCTATAAAATACGTTCCTTTTTCTGAATCCCAAACATATTTTCTTTGATAGTATGGATTAAATACGATTTTGTTTTGAAATCTCATATTTCCAAATAAGCTATCAACAGCCATTACTTTAGTTTCAACTTTTATATGATTTTTAAGAATATTTTCTATCTCATCTGAGATTTTAATAACATCATCCATAAATTCTCTTCCTTTTTATTATTCATTGTAATATTTTACATGTTTTGTTTATATTATAAAATCATTTCCTATAAAATTCCATAATTTTATTAATTCCCTATTGTATTCTTAGAAAAATACAAGTTTAATATTCTTTTTCATCTCTAAATCTCAACTTTTCATATATGTATTGTTGTTTTTGATAAATACTCTTTTTTTATATGTTTATTCCTATATACGTCTACCCCTTCAGTTTCTAATTTTTCTATAACCTTATTACTCCATTTACCACTTTCTTCAACTAATTGTAATAATAATTTACTATATACCCACTCCCACTTAACTTCACTATTTGACTTTAATAACAACATGGATAAAGCTTTATCCTCTCTCTCAACCTCTATCAAACTATATTCTCTCCCACTTAACATAGTTAGTTTCCCAATTGCATATCTTCTCTTAGTTATTCCATCTTTTAACCTTGAAAATCTTTTACCAATTCTGCCTTCTGGAAGTTCTCCAATTATTATATCTACTGATCTTATATCATGTTTCTTTTCTAATAACTTTAATACCTCTACAAATTCTTCTAGTTCACCTTTTTCTTTTATACCAGATATGCTACTAAATTCTAATCCTTTAAGTAATTCCTCTCCACCTGAATCAGCTGTTGTTCTTAATCCTCTATCTTCTGATACATATTTTTTAGTATTTTCATCTTCTTTATCTCTTCTAACCACTCTACTATTTTTACTTTATTTATTTTAGGTATTGTTTCATATTCATGGTTAATTAAGGAAGTATTTATTTCTTCCGATGTGTTCGTTGAGCCGTCTACACCTGAGTCTATTTCTTTTTCATTACTTACTTTTCTACTAATAAAACTTTTCTTTTTTATATCATTTGTTGTCATAGTTTGTTCTAGGCTAGGATGATATATGTTAATTTCCTCAACATTAATGATTTTCCTTTTAATCGTTATAATATCAAAAACTGTTATCTGATTTCCCTTTTTATTAATTCGTGCTTTAATATTAAACTTATCAAGCAAAAAATCAAACTTAAGCTCACCTAATTGCCATAAACCCTGACCAATAGAGTTAAACATTCTAGTAATATTAGGATTTGTAATAATCCATGCCAAATGATTTATTTTCTCCGCTTTTAACAACTTTTTTTCATACTCAGAAGTAAAATAAATATTTAAAGTATTATCTTTTATCTCATAAGTAAAGTAATTTTCTAAAGTATCCATTTCTACTATTCTGTTTAACAAAAATCTATTTGGTGCTAAAACTGCTCTTATAATTTCAATTATAGGAATCGTATATAGCATTCCATTTTTAGATATATTAAAGGTTTTAGATATTGTTTTTTCTTCTATATCTTCTATCCAATTCCTCCATGTTTTTTCATTATAGCTGACTTTACCCCCACTCAAATTTATATCTATAATATTCTCTCTTTCTATAATTTCACCATTATTTAAATCCCCATCAGTATAATATTTATTTATTGATAAAAAATGTACACTTGCCCAATCCAACAAAATCTTTCTTGTAGTTTTGTCTTTTCTAAAATAAGCATAAAACATCCATTTATTATTTTGTTTAAAAGGTTCTTCAATCCATGTTAACCTTAGCTTTTCCCCCTTTTTGAAAGGCCACTCCTTTATCCTCGTAACTATCTTCTCCATATGTCCCCCTATTGTTTCTCTGACTTATATACTTTAATATCTCTTCTTCTAATCTTTTAAAATTTTCACTTCTAAGACCTGCTAATCTTTGTATTTCCCAAAGTCTTACCTGCTCTCTACTTTCTATTTTATTATCTATTATTTTCTTACATCTTCTTAATTGAAAACTTTCCTATTAATTCAATATCTCTTTTATAATTGACTGATATATCCTCTAAACTTATAGATATGTATTCATATTTAATAACTTCCTTCATGTTATTATTTCTAAGAGCTTTTATCATCGGCTGAATCATATGCAGATCTTCTTTAGCAGTTGCTCTTAATATTTCAATTGTTATTTTTTCTTCTTCTTCACTTAATGCTCTTTCCTGTGCTAGTATAAACAGATTAGCTGCAACTGCTGTAATCCCTTGACATTCATCATAAAATGCATCTCTTATTTTATCTGTTAATATAGTATTTTCTTTTAAACATTGAAAATCCCATAATATCTCTAAAAAGAAACTCCATTCATCACTTTCTTTATCCATCCTATCCCAAATTATTGAACCTTCACTAGCTGCTCTTCGTGCCTGTCTAAAATTTCCCTTAAAAATTTTTTGTGCTTTAGATGTTCCTATTAATACCGTTGGTATTCCGACTGTATTGCTTAATGTCACAAAGAAGTTCAACATCTCCTCCATATCATTTTTAGAATTTAACAAATGATAAATCTCATCTATAACTAGAACACCGATTCCATAAATACTAGCAAGTGGAGTCATATGTAACATCATAGTAGATGTTACTCTATTAGCGTAACCAAACGTCTCTAAATATCTAGTTCCAAGTAAGTCATCTATTGCTTTCAAGAAGCTTTTACACAATGTAGATAGACTACCATCATAGGGACAATCTATTTTTAGCCATACTATTTGTGTCCTACTAAAATTCTGCACTTTATATTCTTCATGCTTTATTACCTGTGGATACATAAGTAATAGCCTTTGGTTTTCCCTATACCCGAAATTCCTATTATAGCCATATTATCTGCCGTTGAGCGTATATTTTTCATTCTTTCTTCTATTAGAAACTCATCATACACCTTATCATCTATAAGCTCATTCAGTATTCTTAACTTATCTAAAAAACTTCTATCTAAAGGGTTTCCCGCTAAATATCCCCTTCTAATAAGTGTTGATAACCGCCTCTCTACAGTAAAGTGTACTGGTAATGGCTGAACGAAATTCTTAGCTCTTTTTATTACGTGATACCTTAAATTTGATGTCATATTTCTATCATTTTTATCAATTATAGGTATAACACTAAACCTATTTATTACATCATCCTCAGAAAATATATTAGGTACCGCTTCTATAAATGGATTATTTGAATATTCCTCTATACTCTGATTTTTATAATTTGCCTTTTCGGTCTCTCCTTTAAGAATTAGACTCTGTTAAATAATAATGTTGATATGTGCATATAATTATTAAATAGTGTTATAATATAGATATTAATACTATTTTACTCTCTATATTTACTACACCTAAATCAAAAGTTTCAACTACTCTATTTACTTCTTTTTCAACTGCTCTATTATTCTTTATGCCTTTTAGTTTTTTACTTTTGCTATATTCATAACCTATAGATTGTTGTTTTTCTTTTTTAGCTTCTTTAACTATCTTCTCAATTTCTTTATCTAAATCAATATTCATTTGATTTTGCTCTTGTAATTTCTTCTCTTTCAATTCACTCAATAATTCCTGATTGAAGATTATTTCTTCTAAAATACAATTTTTATATTGAAGGCTATTTTCCATTAAATAACACTCATCATGTCCAAGTCCATTATCATATGAAATATATATCTTATTAATATTTCTTGGATCATACACTATATCGATACTCCTAGCTTTGGGCTTAATAAACCATTGCTCTTTTATAGCCTTTTCAGAAGTATATGATAAGCCTTTAAACCTCATTCCTCCTCTTGATATACTTGCTTTTCCCTTTGGCAATATATTAAATCTAAACCTTTTTCTTCCAACTGTTTTTAATCTACCTTTTTTATTTTCAATACCCTAATACCATAAATTAGTTGGAGTAGGTACTACTTCATCTTCTAACATAGCTTTTTCTAAAGGGTATTTTTCAATAATCTTATTATTATGATGAAGCACAATATTTATATATATTTTAGTAAAATCCTCTAATGTTAATGTGGCATCTAATCTATAGTCTTGATCACCTCTTTTTCTAAATTCCTTCTGAATTGCTCCTGGTGTTTTATGTTTTATTTTCTCATTTAATGTCCTAAAACTTCTTTCCACTATACCTTTCAAGTCTCCTCTATAAGGCGATGTATTTTCTATCTTAACATTTAAATTATTTATAAGATTTTCTGCATTATATCCTTCAAATTCACCTCTATCTGCAATTATAATATCAGGCAAATTTTTAGCTGGCCACTGTTCTTCTGTTATCCTACGTATTGCTCACAAAACTCCACTTTATCACTTATCATATTGTCCAATGCCATCATAGCCCCAACCCAAGACGGTCCTTCTAATCCAACATAAATACCTGTGATTAATCTTGAAAACACATCAATTATGGCATAAACAATAGGTCTTCCAATTATTCTTTTCTTATTTAAAGAACTAACCAAATATATATCAGCTATTGTTGCATCTATTTGGAACCTTGTTCCCGGTCCATCAGTCTCCATAGTGGAATTACTTGTTAAAGGCCTATACTTTAAATTTAATTCTTTAGTACTTTCTCTCAATATAATATCTTTTTTAATATCTTGTGATTTTTTAAACCAATAGTAAAATTGATTATAGGTAGGTATTCTAGATTTGTCCCAAACCCTATGCTTAATTTCATTATTCTCCCTGTAAACATCTGAATAGAAATCTCTTAGCATTAGAGTATACGTTTCTTTTAATGATATTTTATTTTTATTTCTATAATATTTATTGCAATTTCAAAATGTTTCTTTACATCATTTGTTATATTAATCCCTTCAACAATATTTCCATCATAGTCGGCTCTTTTAGGTCTACCAACTTTATTTTGTGATAAATTTTTCTCTTTACCTTTTCCACCTGAGTTTATGTAATCTGGTAATAGAGAATTTTTATTCATACCTCTCTGCTATAAATGATCATATAGGAATGCAAGTAAATGATCATATAATAATGTACAAATTAGTTTGAATAAATTATAATTACTCAAGATTTATTGGGGGTAATTATGATTATAAAAACTAATATTTATTCAGAACTTAAAATTAATACTTTAGAAGATCTTCATAAATTAAAGCCGATTATGGAGGTAAACAATTTGAAAGTAAATAAAAGCGAAATAGCTAGATAACTTGGAGTTGATCCTCGAACCGTAGGCAAATATTTAAATGGATATGTGAAACCTACCACTAGAAACTGCAAATCTAAAATAGAAGCTTTTGAGCCTATTATAAAAGAGCTTCTTAGCAAAGATTCAATTCAAGTATTTTATTATAAGCGCATTTTATGACAATATCTTAAAGATAATCATGGACTAGATTGTGCGCAATCTTCATTTAGAAGATACATCTCTAATCACTCAGAATTTAATGAGTACTTTAATAATAGGAAAAAGGGGCATATATCCACTACTTCGCCTATGAGGTATGAAACTGAGAAAGGAAAACAAGCACAATTGGATTGGAAAGAAAATATAGAATTTGTTTTAACTACAGGTGAAGTTATTAGTATAAATATTTTTGTTTTAATCCTTTCATACTCAAGATTTAGAGTATATAAATTATCTCTTGATAAAACACAAGACGTACTACTTTCTTTTTTAGATGAGTCATTCGAATCATTTGGAGGAGTACCAGAAGAAATACTTACTGATAACATGAAAACTGTTATGGATGAAGCTAGAACTAATTATTCTAAAGAAAAAGTAAATAATAAATTTCAACAATTTGCAGATGACTATCAATTTAATATCCGTCCCTGCATAGCAGGAAGACCGAATACAAAAGCTAAAGTTGAAGCTCCTATGAAACTATTAGATGAAATAAGAGCATATAATGGAACCTTAGATTATGAAGGTTTACATAAACTCATTTCAGATTTAAACAATCGAATTAATAGTACATGCCATACATCAACTGGCAAAATACCTATATTACATTTAGAAAAAGAAAAAGATTTCTTATCTGAACTGCCTAAAGAGCAAATAAGAAATCACTACAAAATAATCACCACAAGTGTTAAAGTAAATCGTCAAAGCATGATTTCATATAAA